>NZ_JANAVH010000002.1:113740-623701 GCF_024213215.1 Pseudomonas sp. SBB6
CGGCCTTGCCGGCGATCGAGCGCGCAGCGGTCGCAATTCAGGCAACACTGATGGCAAGCCAGCTCCCACAATCGATCGCTGTACGCCGGGCCCGCGATGAGGCCGATCACTGCACCGCGCCACTGCCCCAGCCCAACGCCTTGTACAGCGCAATCGCATTCAGGTACGAAGCGGTCTCCGCCTCTGCCACTTCACGCTTGATCAAGAAAAACGCGCGCTGGTTTTCCAGCACCGCCATGTAGGTGCCCGCCCCTCGCCGATAGCGTTTGGAGGCGATGTCGATGGCATCGGCGCCATGCGCCGCCGATTGCATCAACGCACCGAGGCGGGTCTGGTTGCGCGCCAGGCGCGTGACGGCGTTTTCCACTTCTTCGCGGGCCAGCAACAGTGACTGCTCATAGCGCGCCTGCGCCCCTTGCGCTTGCGCCTGCGCAACACGCAAGCGGGCCTTGGCATTACCCAGGCGCAACGCCGGCCAGGTTACTGTCGGCGCCAGCTCATAAGCGCGCGCGGCACTGCCCAGGTCGCCACTGCGCAAGGCGAAGAAGCCGATAAACCCGCCCAGGTCCAGGCGCGGGTACAGCTCGGCGGTGGCCACGCCAACGTCTTCGCTGCTGGCTGCCAGTTGCCGCTCGGCACTGGCAACATCCGGGCGGTTGTTGATCAGCGCGTTGACATCGCCCAAGGGCAATTGCCGCGCCAGCGGTGGCAGAAAGCGTGCTTGCCCTGGCGCCTCGGCAAGGCCCGGCGCGCGCCCGGTGAGCACATCGAGGCGGTACCCGGCCTCCTGGATCGATGCCTGCAATGGCGGCACCGCCGCTTCGCTGAGCAACAGGTTGGCATGGGCGCTCTGCTCGTCCTCGTACTGGCCGCTGCCGGCACGCACCTGGGCACTGGTGAGTTTCAGGGTTTCACGCCAGGCCTCGACCTGGGCCTGCGCCACTTCCAGGCTGCGGTGCAAACCCTGCTGCTGGTAGTAGGCACGGGCGACCTCGGCGGCGATGCTCAGGCGCATCTGTTCAAGGTCGGCGCGCGCCGCCTCCGAGCGTGCCTCGGCAGCGGCGGTCAGGCGTTGCAAGCGGCCGAACAGGTCGATCTCCCACTGCACGTCAAACCCTGCGCGATAACTGCGTGAAAACATGCGCTGCGGGTCGCTGCCATCGGCCAGTTGCTGCTGCTCAAGGCTCTGGTTGAAGGCGGTGCGTGCGGTGACGCCCGGGTACTGGTCCAGGCGCCGGTCATCGAACAGCGCCCGCGCCGCCAGCAGGTTGGCCTGGGCCTGGCGGATATCGTGGTTGTGCTTGAGCGCGGTGTCGACCAGGCGGTTCAGCTGCGGGTCCTCGAAGAACGACCACCACTGCGCCGGCAGTTGCGCCTGCTGGGCGAACTGCTGCTGTTGCGGCGTGCTCAGGGGGATGGGCGCAGGGGTTGTCTTTTCATAGTCGGGGCCAACCTTGCAGCCCGCCAGGGCCAGGCTCGAAATCACACAGGCCAGGGCCAGGTTCACTCTGTTCATCCTTCGCTCCTCAGCGCATCAGCCAGGGACACCGCACGCGGTGTACCCGCGGCGATCGCGTGTTTGCGCGCCAGCAGGCTGTACACCGTGGGCAGCACGAACAGGGTGAACAAGGTGCCGATCAACATCCCGCAGACAATCACCAACCCCAGGCCAAAGCGGCTGTTGGCACCGGCACCGGAGGCGAACAGCAAAGGGATCAGGCCGACCACCATGGCCGCGGTGGTCATCAGGATCGGCCGCAGGCGAATCTGCGCCGCCTTGCTGATCGCCGCCGCGCGGTCGAGCTGCTCGTGTTCCTGCAGGGTGTTGGCGAATTCGACCATGAGGATACCGTGCTTGCTGATCAGGCCGATCAAGGTCACCAGGCCGATCTGGGTGTAGATGTTCACCGTCGCATAGCCCAGCGCCAGCGGGATCAACGCACCACTGATCGACAGCGGCACGGTGATCAGAATGATCAGCGGGTCGACCAGGCTCTCATACTGCGCCGCCAGCACCAGGTAGATGACGATCACCGCGGCCAGGAACGCCAGCATCAGCGCACTGCCCTCCTGGGTGTACTGGCGTGCATCCGATTGCCAGTCGTAGCTGAAGCCGGCCGGCAGCGACGCTGCCACCTGATCGAGAAATGCCACCGCATCACCCAGGGTCACGCCGGCCGCCGGGATGCCCTGGAAGGTGGCGGCGTTCTGCTGGTTGAACTGGGTCAGCTTGTTCGGCTCGACCTGCTCGGACACCTGCACCACGGTCGACAATGGCACCAACGTGCCGTCTTCGCTGCGCACGTACTGGCGGGTCAGGGTTTGCGCGGTCAGGCGCTGGCTGCGCGGGCTCTGGGCGATGACATCGTAGGAACGCCCTTCGAGGCCGAAGCGGTTCAAGTAGTTCTCGCCCACCAGCACCGCCAACGACTCACCGATGTCCTGCATGCGAATGCCCAGGCTGTTGGCCTTGGCCCGATCGACGCGCACCTGAACCACCGGGTTGTTGTAGTCCAGGTCGCTGTCGACCACGGCGAACAAGCCGCTGTCCCGGGCCTTTTGCTTGATCTCCTGCATGGTCTGGTACAGCACCTGGTAGTCCTGGGAGCTGCGCAGCACCAGTTGCACCGGCAAGCCGCCGGTGGAACCCGGCAAGGCCGGCAACTGGAAGGCGAAGATGCTGGTGCCTTCGACATCGTTGACCGCCGCCTGCAGGTCGACCTGAATCTGCGAGGCGGTACGCTCGCGCTCGTCCCACAGCGACAGGTTGATACCGCCGATGCCCGAGGCCAGGCCGTCACTGCCGTTGATGATCCAGGTGCTGACCGTTTCTGGCAGACGCTTGTAGACCTGGTCGAGCTTGTCGGCGAAGCGCTCGACGTATTCGAGGTTGGCGTGCTGCGGCGCCTTGATCGCGGTCAGCAGCCCGGCCTGGTCTTCGGTCGGCGCCAGCTCGCGCTGAGGCAGGCCGTACAGCCAGGGCAAACTGAGCAGCACCAGCAAGGCAAACCCGGCGCTCAGCCAGCGCCGCGCCAGGGAGAATTCCAGCGCCCGGCTGTAGCGTCTGGCCAGGGCGTCGAAAAAGCGGTTGGCGGCATGGGCCATGCGCCCTTCGGATTGCTTGGCCTGCAACAGGAACGAGCTCATCACCGGCGACAGGGTCAAGGCCACCACACCCGACACCACCACCGCTCCGGCCAGGGTCAGGGCGAACTCGCGAAACAACGCACCGGTCAAGCCGCCCATCATGCCGATCGGTGCATACACCGCAGCCAGGGTGATGGTCATGGCGATCACCGGCCCGGCCACTTCCCGCGCCCCCACCAGGGCAGCGGCCACCGGGGTCTTGCCCTCTTCGATATGACGGTGGACGTTCTCGACCACGACGATGGCATCGTCCACCACCAGGCCGACGGCCAGGACCATGGCCAGCAAGGTCAACAGGTTGAGGCTGAAGCCGAACATCAGCATCAGCGCCGCCGCGCCAAGCATCGACAGCGGAATGGTCACCACCGGGATCAGCACCGTACGCAGCGAACCCAGGCACAGGTAGATGACGATGACCACGATCAGCAGCGCTTCGAGCAGGGTCTTGCTCACTTCGTCGATGGAGGCCTGGATGAAGCGCGCGGTCTCGAACGCAAGCTCGGCCTTGACGTCCGGCGGCAGGGTCTTGCGGATGTCCGGCAGCACCTTGCGGATGCCGTCGACGATTACCAAGGGGTTGCCGCCGGGGGTCGGGAACAGGCCCAGGTGCACGGCGCGCACGCCGTCCATGGAGGCGCTGGTTTCCACCGAGGCGGCGCCCAGCTCGACAGTGCCGACATCCTTGATGCGCACCAGGCCATTGCCGTCGTTGCGGATCACCAGCTCGCGAAATTCGCCGACGCTGGTCAAGTCGGTATTGACCCGGATGTTGGAGACCACGAACTGGCCTTTGACCTTGCCGGGCGCCGCCTGGTAGTTGTTGCGCCTGACCGCCTCGGCTACATCCGCGGCAGTCAGGCCGCGCGCGGCCAGGCGCGCCGGGTCGATCCACAGGCGCATCGACAGGGTCTGGCCGCCAAACACCTGGACCTTGGCCACACCGTCGATGGTGGTCAGGATCGGCTCGACCACCCGCGCCAGGTAGTCAGTCATCGCCGGGGTCGACAGGCTGTTGCTGGCAAAGCCGATATAGGCCACCGCCGTCGACTCGCCGGACGAGCGTTCGATCACCGGGTCATAGGCTTGCTCGGGCAGGCGAAAACGCACCTGGTTGACCTTGGCCATCACCTCGGTCAGCGCCTGGGTGGAGTCGCGGTTGAGCTCCATGCGCACAGTGACCAGGCTGCGGCCCTGCACCGAGGACGATGACAGGTAATCGATGCCCTCGACCGACGACACCGCCTGGGCAATCGGCTGGGTGACAAAGCCCTGCATCAGCTCGGCCGAGGCGCCGGGGTATTCGGTGGTGACGGTGATGGTCGAGCTTTCCAGCATCGGGTACTGGCGGATCGGCAGCTGGCGCAGGGAGAGGATGCCCAGCAGCAGGATGAGGATGCTGACCACCAACGCCAGCACCGGCCGCCGCACGAACAGATCGGTGAATTTCATCTAAGGGTCTCTGGGCAATCGGTCAGGAGCCGGACAGCGCCGGGGCTTGCAGGGTGTCTTCGGTGGCTTCGACCGCGACCCCGTCACTGAGCTTGAGCTGCCCGGAGGTCACCACCTGGTCGGCCTCCCGCAGCCCTTCAAGGATGATCACTCGGCCATCCTGGCGTTCGCCGATCTTCACCGGCACCCGCTGCACCACCAGCGCTTGCTGCTGCTCGTCATGGCGGGCGAGAAACACCGTGTCGCCGTAGGCGGTATAGGTCACCGCGGTTTCCGGCAGGCTGAGCACCTCGGCCACCTGCGGGTCGGCAACCTTGACGCTGGCATACATGCCGGCCTTGAGCAGCGCATCGGCGTTGTCCAGGGTCGCCTGCACCTGCACCGTGCGCGAACGGCCGATCAGCGGGTCGATGGCACTGATGCGCGCCGCAAAGGTTCGCTCGGGATAGGCGTCGAGCAACACGTCGACCGCCTGCCCGGGCTTGAGGTGGATGCTCAGCTGCTCGTCGAGGGAGAAGTTCACATACAGGGTGCGGGTATCGATCAGGCTGACGATCGCATCGCCGACATTCAGGTACTGACCTTCGTTGACCTTGCGAATGCCCAGCACACCGTCGAACGGCGCGCGGATGGTCTTTTGCGCGATCACCGCCTCGGTGTGCGCCAGCTCGCCGCTGGCCATGTCGCGTGCGGCCAGGGCGTTGTCGAGCTGCTCCTGGGTGGCGGCGTTTTCCGCGACCAGGTCGCGCACCCGGCGGTGGTTGATCCGGGCGTTGTGCAGTTGCGCCTGCAGGCGAATGCGCTCGGCCTGCTCGGGGGCATCGTTGAGGGTCAGCAGTACGTCGCCACGGCGCACCTTCTGCCCGGAGACGAAGTTGATGCGTGTCACCCGCCCGCCGATTTCGGCCGAGACCAGCACCTGGCGCGCCGCCTCAAGCTCGCCGACCCCGGCGAAAAAACCGTTGGCCGGACCGCGCTGCACAGTGCCCAGTGCCACCTTGACCAGCGTCCGCGGCGCCGGTGCCGAGGCCTGTGCGGTGTGCGCCTGTTGCCAGACCACCAGCACCGCCAGGGCTGCACCCGCCAGCAGCGTACCAAGCGCGAGATTCTTGCTGTTCATCCACCACTCCCTGTGAGGCTGGCCTCAGGCCCACTGCACGTTGAACACCACGAAGGCCAGCAAGGCCCAGAGCACCAGTACCAGATGGGTCAGTTGCAACCCCTCCTGGCGAATCCAGTAACCGAACCACAGGCCGCCTAGCAGCATGGCGAAGGTAAAGCCGAGAAACGCGCTCAGCGCCAGGTTCAGCCAGGGCCGCGCCGCCTCAAGCCCCGCGCCGATCAGCAGGGCGTAGCTGCCGATCAGGGCAGTGGCTGCCGCCGCGACCTGCAGCACCAGCACGACCACCAGGGCGATTCGATGTGCAGCCGTGGAATGCAGGGCCCGGGACAACAGCGGGAAGTCGATGGTCGGAGCCTGGCGCAGCGGCGCCATCGCCATGGTCGCGCCGACCGCACCGAGAGAGGCGCGAAACGCCTGCAGGTTGTTGAGTACCGCGATGCAGAGCCAGAGGCTCAGGCCAATGGCCTGAACGGCCTGGAACAGCCAGAGGGAAGTATGCAAATCCATTTGTACGTCCGTGGTGGTTGAGCGCAATAACACAAGAAAACACTTGGATATTAGAGCCGTGCCTTCCAATGCACAACCCACAAGACGCTAACCACCCAGCGCCGAGCAAACATTGTCGGCGGTCATGCTTTGCCCTAATCGGCCAACCGGGCCAGCATTCGCTGGCGCAAGCGCGGGCCGAAAACGTTGACCAACAGCCCGGCCATCACCAGTAACGCACCCCAACCTTGCAGCGGTGTCAGGCGTTCATCCAGCAGCAGCGCCGAGGAACTCAGGCCCACCACCGGCACCAGCAGCGAGAACGGCGCCACCTTGCCCGCCGGGTAACGCGACAGCAGGTGGCTCCACAGGCTGTAGCCCAGCATGGTGGCCACAAAAGCCAGGTACGCCAGCGACAAAATCGAGCTCCAGCCAATGCCGCGCAGCGAGCGTTCAATCAGCTCGGGACCTTCCAGCCACCAGGACAGGGCCAGGAACGGCAGCGGCGGCACCAGCCCACCCCAAATCACCAGGGCCACCAGGTCGATGTTGCCGAAACGCCGGGTGATGATATTGCCCATGGCCCACATCGACGCGGCGCACAGGGTCAGCAGCAAGGCGAAAAACGGCACGCTGGCGCCGTTCTCGCTGCCGATCAGGGTCAGGCCGCCGGCGGCCACCAGCAAGCCCAGCACGCTGGCCGCGCGCAATCGCTCACCGAGAAAGATCGCGGCAAAAAACAGGGTGAAGAACGCCTGGGATTGCAGCACCAGCGACGCCAGGCCCGGCGGCATGCCGTTACCCATGGCCTCGAACAGAAAGGCGAACTGGCCCAGGGAAATGGTCGCGCCATAGGCGATCAGCCAGCGCCAGGGCAATTGCGGGCGCTTGACCAGCAGCACCGCCGGAAACGCCACCAGGGCAAAGCGCAAGGCCCCCAGCAACATCGGTGGCAGGCCATCGAGGCCAACCTTGATGACCACGAAGTTGACGCCCCAGACGACGATCACCACCAGCGCCAACAGCAAGTCCTTTAATGGCATTGTTCCCTCACCGGCTTTGTAATATTTCGCAACAGCATAACCTTATGCCCGAAATCATCGCACCCACCTATCGCGACGGATGGGCGCATCAAAGCCGACACCTTCACTTGACCGTATTTGTATATACATGCTCATATCTGTCTCAGTCGCCCACCTGCGTTCGACTGGCGACCCGACCGCGACAACACAACAATAGGCGGAGATCCCGAGCAATGACCCAGGCCAATGCCTCGCGCAGCAAGCCCCTGATCGAGCGCCGCTCGATCGACTACATCCCGGAAAACGAACGACACGGACGCCTGTACAGCCAGTTCACCCTGTGGCTGGGCGCCAACCTGCAGATCACCGCAATCGTCACCGGGGCCCTGGCCGTGGTGCTCGGCGGCGATGTGTTCTGGTCGCTGATCGGCCTGCTGCTCGGCCAACTGGTCGGTGGCGCGGTCATGGCCCTGCACGCCGCCCAGGGGCCGAAACTCGGCCTGCCGCAGATGATCTCCAGCCGCGTGCAGTTCGGTGTGTATGGCGCGGCCATCCCGATTGCCCTGGTGTGCCTGATGTACCTGGGCTTCACCGCCACCGGCACCGTGCTCTCGGGCCAGGCCATCGGCCAGTTGCTCAGCGTCAGCGACAGTGCCGGCATCCTGATCTTCGCCGGGGTCATCGTCCTCGCCACGGTGTTCGGTTACCGCATGATCCACTGGATCGGCCGGGTCGCCAGCGTGTTGGGGATCATCGCCTTCGTCTACCTGTTCAGCCGCATCATGGTCATCAGCGACATCGGCCAGCTCCTGGAAAACCGCCACTTCACCTGGGCCTCGTTCCTGCTCGCGGTGTCGCTGTCGGCGTCCTGGCAGATCTCCTTCGGCCCGTATGTCGCCGACTACTCGCGCTACCTGCCGAGCAACACCTCATCGTTCAAGACCTTCCTCGCCGCAGGCCTGGGTTCGGTGGTCGGCGCCCAGGCATCGATGGTGCTCGGGGTGTTCGCTGCGGCCATTGCCAACGGCCAGTTCTCCGGCCGTGAAGTGGCCTACATCGTCGGCCTGGGCGGTACCGGCGCGACCGCCGCGCTGCTGTACTTCAGCATCGCCTTCGGCAAGGTGACCATCTCCACCCTCAACTCCTACGGCAGCTTCATGTGCATCGCCACCATCATCAGTGGCTTTCGCGGGCACATCGACGTGACGCGCCGCCAGCGCCTGTTCTTCGTCCTCGCCATCGTCGGGGCCTCGACCCTGATCGCCCTGCTCGGCCAGCATTCGTTCCTGGCGGCGTTCAAGTCGTTCATCCTGTTCCTACTGACCTTCTTCGTCCCCTGGAGCGCGGTCAACCTGGTGGACTACTACTTCATCACCAAGGAACGCTACGACGTGCCGGCGCTGGCCGACCCCAACGGCCGCTACGGGCGCTGGAACCTGCCGGGCATCATCGTCTACACCGTCGGCGTGCTGGTGCAGATGCCGTTCATTTCCACCAAGCTCTATACCGGCCCGATGGTTGCCCACCTGGGCGGTGTCGACCTGTCGTGGATCATCGGCCTGGTGGTGCCGAGCGTGCTGTATTACCTGGTCGCACGGCGCAAGGCCGCCGATGCCCCAGCGCAGATGATCCTGCCGCAAAGCAGCCACTCCTGATGAAACAAAATAGAAGTACATACACCCGCTTCAGGAACAAAGAGGACCAAACCCGGAAGCAGAGGTAGTGGTGTGGCCTAATCAAAGCCGTTCGTGAAGGGGGCCGCGCCCGTTGCCGGCAGATCGATGCCTCGACGAAGTCCAGAGTGCTGATCACTGGAAGTTCAGCTCGGCACAAACCGCAGACGTGGCACGAAGTGTACGCAGCCCCAAAAGCACGATCACCACCATGGACAGACCCGCGACAATCGCGACACCGAACCCTGCCTGCGCGCCATAGACGTCGATGACCAGGCCCGCCAATACGCCACCGAGCGCTACGCCGATGCTGATGCCTGTCGTCATCCACGTAAGTCCTTCGGTGATCCTGGACGGTGGAACAATGATCGTACCGAGATTCATCACGACGACCATCGTTGGTGCAAATGACATACCTGCCACAAACAGCATCCCGGAAAGAATGTAGACGTCCGGTGAAAGAATGGGCAACACGGCAGTGACTGCCGTTATCAGTACCCCGATAAAGAACTGCTTTTCAATCGGCAAGGAAATCCTTAAAGCACCGAACGTCAGACCCGCGATCATTGAGCCGAGCGCATAGGCTGCCAGGATGAAACTGGCAGACGCCGGCCAGCCTTGTGCGTTGGCGAAGGCAACAACCGCCACGTCGACTGCTCCGCCAATCACACCCATCGCCAAGAGCGCCAGCACGATGGTACGAACGCCGGGGATAAGCAGGGTCGAGCTTGCGCTCCTTCTAATGCCCACGACCACCTTCGGTTCTGTGTGCCGCTGCATAAGAAAAGCCGTCACGCCGACAACCAGCAACAAGACGGCTACAAGAGGTCCGGCTTCCGCGAAAAAGCTGACGCTCAAACCAATGGCAAGTGGTGGGCCGATGATAAAGGCGAGTTCAGTTAGAACCGTGTCCAGGGAGAAGGCCGTGTGTAACTGTGGCTTGCCACGGAAAAGCTGCGTCCAGCGTGCTCTTATCATGGCGGGCATGCTCGGCATCGTGCCCGCCAATGCCGCAAGAATAAACAGCAGTATGGCGGGAGCCCTCATGTAGACGGCAATGATCAGTGCGAGCAACATACCAATGCTGAAGGCCGTCACAAAGGGCAGAACCCGACGTTGCCCCCGCTGATCAACATGTTTCGATACGTGCGGACCGATAAGCGCATTCGCCAAGGTAAAAGTACCGGCGACTGAGCCCGCCAGCCAATAAAGACCCGTCTGCTGCACCAACATGGTAATGATGCCGATGCCGATCATTGCCTGTGGCAGACGGGCAATGGAACTCGCGATCACTAACCCCATGACGCCCGGAGTGGTGAGAAGCTCACGGTAGGGATTTGCCATGCTTCCTCCTTTTTATAATTTGACGCTGATGAATGGCCCGCTGCATGCGACTCAAATTAATGGAGCGGTAAATCGGCGCCCGAGTGCTTATTTGAGCAAATATACAACGGGGCGGTTACAAGTCCACTTGCATCTAGATGAGCGAAACACTCAATGATCACCTCTTACAAAAGCGCTCGACTCAATGCGTCAGCCAAGTGCTTGCGATTACTAACGTTCTCCATCATGGAGACATGCCCACCTGGAATAGAAACAGAACGCATCGCCAAATCAGGCAAGAGCTCTCTCCACCCACCTACCATATCAACCTGCGGCAAAGGGGGGCGCTCACAATCAGTCGCGTAGAAATGATGGAGATTGACCTGCAATGGAGATGGTTTATAGGCGCCGGCAATTTGTGAAAAATGATAAATGGTTTGCCATTTGACTGTTTCCAGCGAGAGGTCTGCATTTAAATCATAGCCTCCCAAACGCTGTGCTTTTTTTATCAGCTCCGCAAGCTCATCATCCTCATTTAACACATCGAATTGATGACGCTCCGCCTCGGAAGTCGACGCCTTAACATGCTCAATAAAGTAGTTCTCAACGCCCTGGTTTTTATATGGCAACTTGTGCGGCGCGGGAACATCAATAAAGCCTAAAAATTCAACGCTGGCCTCTTTGCACATAAGCGCATGGACGATGGCATAAGCGAGAATCCCTCCAGAGGAATACCCCGCAATACGATAAGGCCCTTCAGGCTGGATCGCCTGGATGAGCGGTATCATTTTTTCGGCCATATCCTCCATTGAATGAGGCAGAGGGTCGCCAATGGCCGACCACGGCAATACATGGATCGGACAACTGGCGCGGATTTGTTGGGCTAGCGAAATAGCATACGAGTAATCGGCTAATCCCGAGGGCACGAAAAAGACCGGGGGCTCAGTCCCGCCAGCGCGCACCGTGATCGCCCCGATCTGCGGGTTGAACACAGGAGACTGTGCGATCTGAGTGGCAAGGTTAGCCAATCGCGGGTGTTCAAAAATGTCGCTCAACGAACACTCCAAACCATAACTCCTGACTTTCTGCATCAGCTGGACGGCCATGAGCGAATGGCCGCCGAGGGCGAAGAAGTTGTCATGGCGACCGATCTGCTCAAGCCCGAGCAACCCTGACCAAATCGCTGTCAGAATCGTCTCGGTCTCACCTTGCGGCGCCTCATACGCTGCATGGGCAAAGGCATTGCCTTCAGCAACAGGCAATGCCCGCCGATCAAGCTTGCCATTCGGGGTTAGCGGCAAGCGTTCAATCAGCACAAAGGCAGACGGCACCATGTAGTCGGGTAGACGTTCACTCAAGTAATCACGCAGTCGTCCTGCAAGCGGTAGACCCGCCTCCGAATCGGCCCTAGGTATAAAGGCATCATTTCCCGAGACCTCTGGCTGAGCCACTACGTAAGCGACCAGTCGCTTGTCCGGGTCTACGCCTTGCACCTCTACAATCGCCCCGCAGATGGAGGGATGCTCGGTCAGTCTAGCCGCAATTTCACCCGGCTCAATCCGCAAGCCACGGATCTTGATCTGGTCGTCATTACGGCCCAGGAACACCAGGTTTGCGTTCGGCAGGTAACGGGCCAGGTCCCCTGTCTTATACATCCGCGCGTCAGGCTTGCCGGCAAATGGATCGGGCAAGAAGCGCTCATCCGTCAGTTCGGCGAGGTTCAGATATCCACGCGCAACACCCATGCCCCCGATGTACATCTCACCCACCGCACCCAGCGGAACAGGCTCGCCATGCGCGTCCAGAAGGTAAATTCGTGTGTTTGAAATCGGACGGCCTATCGGAACCGGATCAACGTCATCAGAGGAACAGCGATGGACCGCCGCCCAGACTGTCGCCTCCGTCGGGCCATATTCATTGAATAATTCAACCGCAGTAAATGCTGAGGTCACTTCCTGGACCAGCTTCGCAGGACACACTTCACCTGCCACAATCACCCGACACAGTTGTCCATATCCAAGTTGGGCGACTTGCAGCAAAACCAATCTTGCGAGAGACGGTACCAGCAAAACTGAGGTGACTTTTTTTTCAATCATAAGGCGGCTGATGGCGTATGGATCTACGACGGCTTTGCTGCCTGGTAAACACAAGGCACCACCGGTTGTTAACGTTCCGAAAATGCCTGCCACGGAACTGTCAAACGCCATGGATGACAGCAGTAAAAATACAGTGCCGAAACTTGGCTTATAGACCGTGGTTCTTGCCAATGTCTATGCGACTAATCCACGGTGTTCAATCATGACGCCCTTGGGTTTTCCGGTTGAACCCGAGGTGTAGATCAGATAAGCGAGGTTGCGGGGTGTCAGGCCGGTGACCTGGAAATCAGCATCAGCCTTCGTCAAGATTTCATTGGGATCAAGCACGGTATAGCGCTGCAACGCCTCACCTAGCACCTGCCGGCCGGCCGCATCGGCCAGCACCAGGGCCGGCGCCGTATCGGCAAGAATGTAAGCCAGTCGATCTCCTGGGTAAGCCGGATCAAGCGGCACATAGGCGCCGCCCGACTTCAGGATCGCCATAAGACCAACAACCATCGCCGTCGAGCGCTCGACACAGATCGCCACCCGTTGGTCTGGCCCAACGCCCCGCTCAACCAGCCGATGTGCCAGTCGATTGGCCCTGGCATTGAGCTCACCGTAACTGAGCGCCTCGCCCTCAAAGATCAGCGCCGTTGCCTCCGGAGTGCGCGCCACCTGCGCCTCAAACAAATGATGAATGCACAGTTGATCCGGGCTGGATGCGTCCGTCGCGTTCCACGTCTTGAGCAACAATGTACGTTCAGACGCAGGCAGAATATTCAGCTGTCGAACCGGGCGGTGCGGCGAGCGTTCCAGGGTCTGAGCCAGGCTGTTCAACGCCTGTTCCATGTAGCCACACACACGACCGGAATCGAACGGCGTGACCACTTGAGTCGTCAACCCCAGGGAGTGACCGAAATCTTCAACTGACAATGTGAACGGATAATTGGTCCGCTCTTGTTCACTCAAGAACTCAACACCCGGCATTTGCCCCATGGTCTGGACAATGTTGTCCGCACCCGTAAGGTCATTGTGCCGATAGTTGAGCAATGCGCTGAACAGCGGCGTGCCTGTAGCGACCCCACTGCACCTTTGTGCCAGCGCCAGCGAGGCATGCTCGTGGGCGAGCAACTCAGCCAGACGAGCATGAGCCCGCTGGACACTCTCAGCGGTATCAATGCCGCCTGAGTCAAATCGGATCGGCAGCGTATTGATGAACATGCCCATGGCTCGATCTGCCCCATGGCCCGCTTGCATGCGCCCAAACAGCACCGTGCCAAACACGACCTTTTCCTGGCCGCTGGTGCGCGCCAGTACCTGGGCAAAGGCAACGTGACACAGGCTGGCGAGACTCACATTCAATCGCCTCGCCTGCGCCCGCAGCCGATCATTGAGTTCGACCGAAATCATGCGGTGGGTCTGGCCCACCTGCGCGCCGTCCAGATGCACTTGCGCCAATCCAAAGGGCAACGTCGGCTCTTCTATGTCAGCCAGCATAGACCTGAAGAAACGTTCATGTTCCGCCGCGCTCTTACCCAACCGCACCTGACCGATCAGGTTGCGAAACGGTTGAGGCGACGGCAGTTTCTCACCGCGATCGGAGAGGAAAGCCTGCACTTCGTTATAAAAAAACTGCAATGAAGAAGCATCGTCAATCAAGTGATGCTGCAGCTGCATCAGAATGAAGCGGCCTGCGACAGGGTCATGGGCAACGATAAAACGCAGCACAGGCGCCTGGGTCAGGTCAATCCGGTGCCGACATGAATCAAAGCGCCGGGAAAGCTGTTCGGTAACGGGGCCGTCAGCCGGATCGAGAACAACATCAGTGACGCAGAGTGGAGCCTGTCGCCAGACAACTTGCGCGGCGCGAGACAACCCATCCCAAACAAAGGCGGTACGCAAAATGTCGTGACGGTCTACAACCTGTTGAACGGCGCAGAGATAGCGTTCCAGTGTTTCACGATCAGCAAATGCCATCTGGGCAACCAGCAAATAGGGGTCACCCTCCTTTGCCAACATGTGGTGGAACAGGATGCCGTCCTGCATGGGTGAGAGCGCATAGATATCCTGAATGTTGGCTGCCCCCCCAGGTACCTGTGAAAGGATCACGTCGATGTCCGATTGGCCGAGATCGATCAACGGCAGCAGGTCGGGCGTGATTCTGCATGTCTCGGGCTTTATCAGATTGGGCGGCACTACCACCTCGCGGTGTTGGCCAAGCATGCTGGCCAGCACCGACAACACCGGCGTCTGAAACAGATCACGCACAGCAAGGCTCAAGCCCTGGCGGCGCAACCGCTCGATCAACCGCACTGCCAAAAGTGAATGGCCGCCGAGGGCAAAGAAGTTGTCATGGCGACCGACTTGTTCGACGCCAAGCAGCTCTGACCACATCCTGGCAAGGGTGACCTCGATCTCGCCCAACGGCGCCTCGTAGATCGCATGGGCAAAATCATCGCCCTCTGGAACCGGCAACGCCCGCCGATCAAGCTTGCCATTGCCCGTCAGCGGTAAGCTTTCCATCCGCACAAAGGCAGACGGCACCATGTAGTCGGGTAAACGGCTACTCAGGTAATCACGCAGCGCGCCCGCTAGCGCCAAGCCAGCCTCGGAGTCTACCGGCGTGTTCTGAACTGCGGACTGTACCACCACGTAAGCAACCAGGCGCTTGTCGGCATCCGCGCCTTGCGCCACCACCACCGCCTCGCGGATGGAACGATGCTCGGCCAATCGGGCCGCAATTTCACCCAGTTCAATCCGGAAGCCGCGGATCTTGACCTGGTCGTCATTGCGACCCAGAAACGCCAGATTGCCGTTCGGAAGATAACGGGCCAGGTCCCCCGTTTTATACATCCGCGCTTCAGGTTTGCCGGCGAAGGGATCGTGCAGGAAACGCTCTGCGGTCAACTCGGGCCGGTTCAGATAACCACGCGCAACGCCGGCGCCGCCGACGTACACTTCACCCGCGGCCCCCATCGGAACAGGCTGGCCAAATGCGTCGAGAAGATAGAGATTCAAATCCGGCAGACGCTGACCGATCACGCTGTCGTCCTGCCGCGCATCGGATGAAGTCAGGGGGTAATAGGAGACGTGGACCGTAGTTTCGGTGATCCCGTACATGTTGATCAGTTGCGGGGCAGATTCGCCACGCACGCCATACCAGTCGCACAGGGTCGACGGCTGCAGCGCTTCGCCGCCAAATATGACATAGCGCAGCCGGTCCGATGATGGTTGCGCATGCTCCGTCAAGGCGGTGAAGGCGCTCGGGGTCTGGTTCAGGACCGTGACGCCTTGCTCACAAATCAGCTGGTAGAACGCTTTCGGTGAACGGGTAATGGCATGCGGAACCAACACCAACGTGCCGCCATAACGAAGGGCTCCCCACAGTTCCCAGACCGAGAAGTCGAAGGCAAAGGAGTGGAACAGGCACCAAACATCACTGGCCTCAAAACCAAAGTCGGCATGTGTAGTGTCGAACAGGCGCACCACCTGAGCATGCTCGACCATGACCCCTTTGGGCTGTCCGGTCGAACCCGAAGTGTAGATGATATAAGCGAGATTTTTAGGGGCAAGGCCTGGAACTTCAGGGTTAGCGTCCGCCCCGATCAACGCTTCAGCGTGGGCCTCATTGGGATCGAGTACGGTTCGAGCCTGCAAAGCGTCCCCGAGCGCATGGCGCCCGGCCGCATCAGCCAGCACCAGGGCCGGAGCCGTATCGCCAAGAATGAACGCCAGTCGCTCGCCCGAATACTCCGGATCGAGCGGCACATAGGCGCCGCCCGCCTTCAGGATCGCCATCAGGCCAACAACCATCGCTGGGGAGCGCTCGACACAAATTGCTACTCGTTGGTCAGGCCTGACACCCAAAGCAATCAGCCGATGCGCCAGCCGATTGGCCCTGGCGTTGAGTTCACCATAGCTGACCGACTCGCCCTCAAAGACCAGTGCCGTTGCCTCAGAGTTGCGCGCAGCCTGCTCCTCGAATAGCTGATGCATACACAGATGAGCCGGGCAGGATTCATCCATCGAGTTCCATGTCTTGAGCAACAAAGTGCACTCAGACGCATCAAGCAGGTCTATTTTGGCGACAGTCTGGCTGGCATCCCGGGTCATCTCGGCAAGGACAGTCTTCAGATACCCCACGTGGCGCTCAATCGTGGCAGCGTCAAACAACGCCGTCGCATAGCCAAGAGCCCCCACGATTCGATCGCTCGCCTCGGCCAGGCTCAGCTCCAGATCGAACCGGGATACTTCATAGGAAGAACCCACCGGGCTGGCTTCAAGACCGGGCAAGGCCCATTGGCCTGCATCGTAGTTTTGCCAGGCAAATACAACCTGAAACAGTGGCGTATGGCTCAAACGTCTAGGCGGCTGGGTTATCTCTACTACCTGCTCGAACGGCAGATCCTGATGATCCTGGGCCTTGAGTGCCCGATCGCGCACTCGCGCAACAAGGTCGGCAACGCTCGGGTTGTTGCCAAGGTCAATCCGCAGCGCCAGTGTGTTGACGAAGAAGCCGATCAGCGGCTCGATGTCGCAATGCCCCCGGTTGGCACTTGGCACACCGATCACAATATCTTCCTGCCCCGACAGGCGTGACAGTACTGCCGCCCAGGCCGACAACACGGTCATGAATAGCGTCACACCCTGCTGCTGACTGAAACGCTTGAGGGCCGTTGTCAGCTCTGCACTGAGTTCGATCGACACAGAGGCGCCCACCAGGGATTGCTGCTCAGGCCGACGCCGGTCTGTTGGCAGGTCGAGCAGCGTTGGCGCATCGGCCAGGGCCTGTTTCCAGTAAGCCGCCTGCTGGTTCAAGCGCTCCCCCGACAGCCATTGCCGCTGCCAGGCGGCATAGTCAGGATACTGGATCGCCAGCGGCGGCAATGGACTGGCCTGATGGTTGCTAAACGCCATGTACAGTGCACTCAGCTCAGGCAAAAGTATGCCGAGCGACCAGCCATCCGAGACGATGTGGTGTTGTGTGAGTAGCAATACATGCTCATCAGCAGATGCGGGGACAGTCACCTGGATCAGGCAAGCCCGAATCAGCGGGCCTGCAGAGAGATGAAAGGGCGCCCGAGCCTCTTCGGTGCAAAGCCTTGCAAGCTCGGTTTCTGCGTCCGATCCAAAAAGATCAATCTCGCGCAATGGCAAACCCTGATCGCTGGCCAGCAGACGCACTTCGACCTCGCCTTCTTGGGTGACAAAGACCGAACGCAATGCCTCATGGCGCGACCACAGTGCATCAAGGGCCTGCTGCAAGACCGTCACGTTCAACTGACCGCGCAATCTCAGCGCCAAGGGGATGTGATAGGCGTCGCTGATCCCACTGTCGAGTTGCGCCAGAAACCACAGTCGCTGCTGAGCGAAAGACAGCGGCAAGGACTCATCGCGAGAGAGGGTCCGGATCGATGCACGCGCTGCAGCTCCAGCGTCGCGCCGGGCTTCAATCGCCAAAGCCACAACCTTGAGCGTTGGAGAGGTGAACAAGGTTGCGAGCGGCAATTCAGCCCCAAAGGCAGCTATGCGACTGACCAGCCGCACGGCCATGAGCGAATGGCCGCCGAGGGCGAAGAAGTTGTCATGGCGACCGATCTGTTCAACGCCAAGCAGATCCGACCAGATCCCGGCAAGGAGGACCTCTATCTCACCCAGCGGCGCCTCGTAGGCCTCACGGGCAAAAGCGTCGTGCTGCGGAACAGGCAAAGCCTTGCGATCAAGCTTGCCATTGGCCGTCAGGGGGAAGCTTTCCATCCACACAAAGGCAGACGGCACCATGTAATCGGGTAAACGGTTACTCAGGTAATCACGCAGTGTTCCCGCCAGCGCCAAGCCAGAGTCAGAAGCTACCAATGCGTCCTGGACCTCGGACTGCGTCAAAACATAAGCAACCAGGCGCTTGTCGGCATCCTCGCCTTGCGCCACCACCACCGCCTCGCGAATGGAAGGATACTCGGCCAATTTGGCCGCAATCTCACCCAGCTCAATCCGGAAACCGCGGATCTTCACCTGGTCGTCATTGCGCCCTAGAAACGCCAGATTGCCGTTTGGAAGATAACGGGCAAGATCTCCCGACCTGTACATCCGCGCGTCAGCCTTCCCTGCAAAAGGGTCGTGCAGGAAACGCTCTGCCGTCAGCTCGGGTCGGTTCAGATAGCCGCGCGCCACACCGGCGCCTCCGACGTACATTTCACCCACTTCCCCCATCGGAGCAGGCTGGCCATGCGCGTCCAGAAGATAGAGATTCAGATCCGGCAGACATTGACCGATCACGCTGTCGGCTTGTTGCGCATCCGATGAAGTCAGCGGGTAATAGGTGACGTGAACCGTGGTTTCGGTGATCCCGTACATGTTGATCAGTTGCGGGACAGATTCTTCACGCATGCCATACCAGTCGCGCAAAGTTGACGGCTGCAGCACTTCGCCGCCAAAAATGACATAGCGCAGCCGGTCCGATGACGGTTGTACGTATTCCATCAAGGCGGTGAAGGCGCTCGGGGTCTGGTTCAGGACCGTGACGCCTTGCTCACAAATCAGCTGGTAGAACGCTTTCGGTGAACGGGTAATGGCATGCGGAACCAACACCAGCGTGCCGCCATAACGAAGGGCTCCCCACAGTTCCCAGACCGAGAAGTCGAAGGCAAAAGAGTGGGACAGGCACCAAACATCACTGGCCTCAAAACCAAAGTCGGCATGTGTAGTGTCGAACAGGCGCACCACCTGAGCATGCTCGACCATGACCCCTTTGGGTTGTCCGGTTGAGCCTGAGGTGTAGATGATATAGGCGAGGTTGCTGGGGGCAAGGCCGATGACTTCAGGGTTGGCGGCCGCTTCAGGGTGGACATCACGGGGATCGAGGACGGTATGAGCCTGCAAAGCGTCTCCGAGCGCATGGCGCCCGGCCGCATCAGCCAGCACCAAAACCGCAGCCGTATCGCCAAGAATGAACGCCAGTCGCTCGCCCGAATACTCCAGATCGAGCGGCACATAGGCGCCGCCCGCCTTCAGGATCGCCATCAGGCCAACAACCATCGCCGGGGAGCGTTCGACACAAATTGCTACTCGCTGGTCAGGCCTGACACCCAAAGCAATCAGCCGATGCGCCAACCGATTGGCCCTGGCGTTGAGTTCGCTGTAGCTGAGCACCTCACCCTCAAAGATCAGTGCCGTTGCCTCAGGACTGCGCGCAACCTGCGCCTCAAACAGCTGATGAATACACAGACGAACATAATCTTCCGACGTAACTTGGTCGTGCATCCTTACCTCCAGAAGTGAATAAGGTCACTTCTATCGATTGATTGCACCCACATCAGGCAAGTGCAAGTTCATGGAGTATTATTTATTGACTTCTGTCTGTCGTACGCCTCAAGCCATCCAGCGGTAACGTGTCGACCCTTAGAACTAACCACTATCCATTATATAGATCAGGTGTATTAATCTACATTATCTTGCCAGTACCACCACACATTACCAAACCCACGCCTGCCGGCAAATTTAGACAGTTTTCAGCTAAAAGCCCTGGTTATTTCCGCTCATGAAAAACAACATCCATGGCCAGGCAAACCAGGACATATCTTTCCTGCACCAGAGATAAACAATAATCTTTGATTATATTCAGAAAAACGACTTCGATCCGATTCCAGCTACGACCCCCGTCGAAACCGAGAGTCTACCCCCGACACATCAAAGTCAATACCGGTCGAAAAATGACACATCCTATGTTCTGTACGAAAACCCTTGAAACATCGAAATGGGTAGAATCGACGCCATCAAAGATAGGAGCACCCAATGGCCAAGCGATACGAACTCAGCGATGCGTCCTGGGAAATGATTAAAGATTTGATCACCCTGGATCAGAAAACCGGACGCCCACGCAACAACGACCGACTGATGCTCAACGGCATACTCTGGGTGCTCTGCTCGGGGGCCACATGGCGTGATATGCCTGAGCGCTTCGGCCCTTGGTCGACGGTTTATCAGCGCTTTCGCGACTGGCGAAATCGAGGCACGTTTGACCAGATGCTCAAGCGCTTGAACATCAAACTCAATGAGCAAGGCCTGATCGATCTGGACACCTGGATGATCGACTCCACCACAGTGCGCGCAACCCGAGCCTCCTCCGGCGTCGGAAAAAAGGGGGGGCTGAAGAACCGCTAGACCATGAGCTGGGGCGCAGTCGCTGTGGCCTCACGACCAAGATTCATAGGCTCTGCGATTCGAATGGAATACCGCTGTGTTTCAACTTTTCGGATGGACAGGCCAGCGACATTGCGCATGCGCAGCCATTACTTGACCGGGTTCAAATACCAAGCAGTCAGAGAGGGCGATCGCGTAAGCGCTGCCGCTGGTTGTTGGCGGACAAGGGCTACGATGCCGAACACCTTCGACGCTATAACGACCGCTACCGAACATCCCCTTGCCCTGCATGAAACGCAAACCAAAGCCCGGCCTGCCCAGGCTGTTCGACAAGCTGGCAAAAAATTTTGGAGCAATGGTCTCTCTGGCTTGCACCATGCGGTGTTTACGACATTACTTTTCGTACACTGCATAACGCCGGATTGTCCGGCCCCATCTGCTAAGCTAAGCGATTCATGAACGAGTTACCCACGAGTAGTTGCTCCTGCTCGGACAGCAGCATGAAGACGGGCCACAGGTGGTCGCGGAAAAGAGCAGAATCGAGTATCTGGCATCGACGAAACACAGCCTTACCCGGATCAAGATCAGGATACATTTCTACATTTTTGACAGACGTTGGTAATTTGCAACAGTTCCGACTCTATTTCCTCAATCGCTATATTCACATCTGCCATGCTACCAACCGCAATCAGTTGGGTTCCATCACCTTGAGAAGCCGTCGCTGCTTGTTGGCAGCGCTCGATCAAGCGGTAGCCAGCGACCAAGTCTTCGGCAAGATCGCTGAATCGCTTCATAGCTGTTTCCCACACAGTTTGTATTTGACGATAGGCATCAATTTTGGCAAAAGGCTGCCCGGACTCTTCAGCGTCAGCTTTCTGTTTCTTCAAGTCCTATAAGACATTTTTATGGACGAGGCAGGCATTGCGCTGGAAAATCTTAGTCCGGGCCTTATCATACATAACGTTTACCAGCAAACACATAAGATGTTTATTTATGGTATAGCTTCAATTTTTGGGTAAAAAAACACCCCATCGAGAGGGGTGCCAGTTTTTTGCTTAAACTATGTATTCAGATGTTGGGGGAATAAGTCGCCGGGGCTCGGCCTGTTTTTGTTCCTGTCCTTCATAGCTTGGCGATCGACACCTCGGTGGATTTGACGAAGGCAATCACTTCGCTGCCGACCCGCAGCTCCAGCTCGTGCACCGAGCGGGTGGTAATCACCGAGGTGACGATGCCAGCGGAGGTCTGCACATCGATTTCCGAGACCACCGGGCCTTCGATGATCTCCTTGACCGTGCCTTTGAACTGATTGCGTACGTTGATTGCCTTGATGGTCATGCGCTGCTTCCTCGTCCTAGGGTGCACTGCCGCGCAGTGCTTGAGGTGCAGAGTGCGCCCGAGCAGATAAAATTAAAAAGAATAAATACTTACGAATATAGAACCAAAAGAGATATATAAATCGACATATAGAAAGTCCTACAAGTTATTTATTTTCAGTTTTTTAGATCCTTTAGCATCGGTGCCACCCTCATAGAGCAAGTGAGCGCAACCTTTGCACAGCACGCCATCGACCCCTTTGCAAATCGCGCGGGAACTGACCAATGAGTTCGCCCGCACCGCGGTCGAACGCGACCGCCTGGGCGGTACGCCCAAGGCCGAACGCGATGCCATCCGCAGCAGCGGCCTGCTGGCCTTGAGCATCCCCCGCGACTTCGGCGGCCTGGGCGCCAGCTGGTCGCAAACCTTCGAGGTGGTCCGTGAGTTCGCCCGGGTCGATAGCTCCCTGGCCCATGTGTTCGGCTTTCATCACCTGATGCTCGCCACCGTGCGCCTGTTCGCCACCCCGGCACAGTGGCAGCCCTGGTTCGAACTGACCGCGCGCAAAAGCTGGTTCTGGGGCAATGCCCTCAACCCCCTGGACACCCGCACGGTGGTCAAGGACCGCGGTAGTTTTCGTGAATTCTCCGGCAAAAAAAGCTTCTGCTCCGGCGCCAGCGATTCAGAGATGCTCATCGCCTCGGCAATCGACGAGAACGCCGGCGGCAAGCTGTTAATCGCCGCGATTCCCAGTGGCCGCACCGGCATCACCTTGCACAACGACTGGCACAACATGGGCCAGCGCCAGACCGACAGCGGCAGCGCCAGCTTCGAGCGGGTACGGGTGGAAGAAAGCGAGCTGCTGCTCGACCCCGGCCCCTTGAGCACACCGTTCGCCTGCCTGCGGCCGCTGATTGCCCAGCTGCATTTCGCCACGATCTTCCTCGGCATCGCCGAAGGCGCCTTCGAGGAGGCCCGGCATTACGCCCTGCGCGAATCGCGGCCGTGGTTCAAGTCAGCGGCCGAACAGAGCAGCGCCGACCCTTATGTGCTCAACCATTTCGGTGACTTCTGGGTGCGCCTGCAGGGCGCACGCCTGTTGGTCGAGCAGGCCGCCCTGGCGCTGGACCAGGCCTGGGCCAAGGGCGCGGCGCTGAGTGCCGAACAGCGCGGGCGCCTGGCGGTGACCATCGCCACCGCCAAGGTCGCCGCCAGCCGGGATGGCCTGGAGATCTGCAGCAAGGTCTTCGAGGTTACCGGCGCCCGTGCCACCCAGGCCTCGGTGGGCCTTGACCGGCACTGGCGCAACCTGCGCACGCAAAGCCTGCACGACCCGCTCGACTACAAGCTGCACGAACTCGGTGAATGGGCCCTGCGCGGGCAATTGCCGACTCCGACCTTCTACTCATAGTGTGACCGCCATGCAATTGTTGACCCTACCGCCCTCCCCGGCCCTGGCCACCTCGATCCGCGCCACGGCGCAGGTGTTCGAAGACCCCAAGTCGCGGGCCTTGCTGGCGCACCTGCAACGGGTCGCGCCAAGTGAAGCCAGCGTGCTGATCATCGGCGAGACCGGCACCGGCAAAGAGCTGGTGGCCCGGCACATCCACAACTTGAGCGGGCGGCGCGACAAGCCTTTCGTGGCGGTCAACTGCGGAGCATTTTCCGAATCGCTGGTCGAGGCCGAGCTGTTCGGCCACGAAAAAGGCGCGTTCACCGGCGCCCTCAGTTCCAAGGCCGGCTGGTTCGAAGAGGCCAATGGCGGCACCTTGTTCCTGGATGAGATCGGCGACTTGCCGATGCCGATCCAGGTCAAGCTGCTGCGCGTGTTGCAGGAACGTGAAGTGGTGCGCCTGGGCTCGCGCAAGAGCATTCCCATCGATGTACGGGTGCTGGCGGCAACCAACGTGCAGCTGGAAAAAGCCATCAACGCCGGGCACTTTCGCGAAGACCTGTACTACCGCCTCGACGTGGTCAGCCTGGAGCTGGTGCCACTGCGCGAGCGCCCGGGTGACATCCTGCCGCTGACCCGCCACTTCATCCAGGCCTACAGCCAGCGCCTGGGCTATGGCGACGTCAGCCTCAGCAGCGAGGCCGAAGCCAAGCTGCGCAGCTACGGTTGGCCGGGCAATATCCGCGAACTGGAAAACGTCATCCATCACACCTTGCTGATCTGCCGCGACGGGGTGATCCGCCAGGACGACCTGCGCCTGTCGAACATGCGCATCGAGCGCGCCGACGACAGCCCCGGCCCCGATGATTCGGCTGAAGGGCTACTGCAGCGAGCGTTCCAGAAGCTGTTCGAGCAGCCCGCGGGTGCCTTGCACGAGAAGGTCGAGGATGCGCTGCTGCGCGCGGCGTACCGCTTCAGTCATTACAACCAGGTGCATACGGCGAACTTGTTGGGCTTGAGCCGCAATGTCACCCGCACGCGCCTGATCAAGATGGGCGAGCTGGCGGTGAACCGCAGGCAGCCTGCGGGGAGTACCCAGGGTGAGCGGGTACTGAATTTGTCTATCTAATGGCCTCATCGCGGGTCAAGTCGAATCGTCGCACCGCCGCTCCCACAGGTACTGCACCAATCTCATGACCACTGCCAATCCTGTGGGAGCCGGACTTGCCGGCGATCGAGCGCGCAGCGGTCGCAGTCCAGGCGAAAAAAGGTCAGCGGTAGGTCTCACTTCCCGCATCCGGCGCCAGTTTGCGAAACACCAGCGCCGAGGCCATGCACGCCAGCGCACACACGCCAATCACCAGGGCAATATCCGCCACCGCCACCTGCTGCTCGCCCTTCACGCTCATCAGCACGCTCAGCAGCGAGGCCGCCACGCCCACCGACACGCTCATGGCCAACTGCACCGTCGCCGCCGACAAACTGCTGGCCCGGCTGTGCAGCTCGGCAGGGACATCAGCATAGGTCAAGCCGCCCATGGCGCTGAACTGCAAGGAGCGGATCAGGCCGCTGGCGAACAGGATCAAGACCACCAGCCAGTACGGCGTGTCGAGGTTGAAACTGGCGCAGGCGCCCAGGCTCACGCCGGTAAACAACGCATTGACGCTCAAGGTGCGGCGAAAGCCAAAGCGGCGCACGATGCGCACCGCCAGCAGCTTGACCACAAAGGCGCCGACGCCACCGGTAAAGGTCAGCAAGCCGGCATGCAAGGGGCTCAGGCCAAAACACAGCTGGAACAACAGCACCATCAAGAACGGCTGCGCCGCCGTGCCCAGGCGAAACAGGTTGCCGCCCCAGAAACTCAAGGCAAAGCTGCGCACGCGCAACGGCGCAAAGTCCAGCAGCGGCTGGGCGCAGTGGCGCGCATGGCGCACATACAGCAGCGCCGCCAACAGCCCGAGCAGCAACAGCAGCAGTACCCAACGCCGCGCCAGCAAGCCATGGCCCAAGGCTTCGAAGCCGAACACCAGTGACGCCAGGGCCACACTGGCCAGCAGCAAGCCACGCAGGTCCAGGCGTTGCCGGCTGTCGCCGGGGTAATCGGGAATATGCCGCAGCACCAGGTAAACCCCGAGCACGCCGATGGGCAGGTTGACCAGAAAGATCCATTGCCACGACAGCAGGGTCACCAGAAAACCGCCCAGGGGCGGCCCGAGCATCGGCCCCACCAGCGGCGGGATGGTCAGGTAGGACATGTTGCCCAGCAGTTGCTCGCGCGGCGACCAGCGCAGCAGGATCATCAACCCCACCGGCACCATCATCGCCCCCGCTGCGCCCTGGCACAGGCGCGCCAGGCATAGCTGCAGCAACGAACCGGCCAGGGCGCAGGCCAGCGACGACAGGGTGAACAGAACGATGGCCAGGACGAACAGCCGCCGTGGCCCATAGCGGTCCGCCGCCCAGCCGCTGACCGGCACGGCCAAGGCGGCGGCAAGCAGGTACAGCGATACCACCAGGTTCATGCGTACGCTCGGCGCGCCGAATTCGCTGGCCATCTGCGGCAAGGCGGTCATCACCACGGTGGAGTCGATCAGCTCCATCAGCAGCGCACAGCCGATGATTATCGGTACTCGCCGTGATTGCCAGGTGCTGAGGTTCAGCAAAGGCGCCTGCACGCTGCCCAATTCAGAACAACCCCGAGGTCGGTGGCGGTGTGCCGGTCAGCTGCCAGGCGCCCACCGCCGCAGCCTTCCAGTGCCGAGGGTTATGGTTGGCGACCGTGCGCGCGTTGCGCCAGTGGCGATCGAGGTTGTGGCTGCGGCCGGTGGTCGAGGCACCGCCGACGTCAAACAGCAATTCGGCGGCCTTGAGCGCCGATTCGGCAGCAATGTACTGGGCCTGGGCAACATCGATGGCGGCCTGGTCGACCTGTTGCGGGTCAAGGCCGGCGGCCCAGGCGCGGTCGATCGACGCCGCAGCGCGCAGCACCACGGCCTCGGCGGTAAAGGCGCGGGCAGCGATTTCACCAACGCTGAGCTGCACGTACGGGTCATCCACCGAGCGCGTGGCGCTGCTGTGCTTGATCGGCCGCGCGTGCTCACGGGCAAAGCGGGTGGCATCGTCCAGGGCATTGCGGGCGATGCCAGCCTGCACCGTGGCCAGAAACAACTGCAAGAACGGCGTGACGATGGTGCGCTTGCCCTCCTCCACGGTGCGCGTGCGAATCTCGTCGGCGTACACCAGCACATCGTTCAGGCGCGTGGTGCCGCTGGCCGTCAGGCGCTGGCCCATGGCGTCGAAATCGTCGAGCAATTCCAGGCCCTGGCGCTCGCGCGGCAGCACGAACGACACCGGCTGATCGTTTTCATCCAGGGCCACGGCGCTGACCCAGTCGGCGTACAGGGCGCCAGTGCTGTAGTACTTGCTGCCGCTGGCACGGTAATGCTCGCCCTCGCGCACGATGCGCGCGCTGATCGCGCCATTGGCGCCACCCACTTCCCAACCGGCATTGCCCAGCACCGCGCCTTGCAGGTAGCGGGCGAACCAGCGCTGGCGCTCGGCTTCGGCACCGTCGACGGTAGAAGACAACAAGCCCTCGATAAAGCCGAAGCCCGGACGCAACGCCTGGGCAACGTTGGAGTCCACCGAAGCGATGCGCAGCAGCAGGCCAATCACATCGCTGACACTGCCACCCGGGCCACCGTACGCCTGCGGAATGCGGCAGGTGTAGAGCCCGGCCTGGGCAATCTGGCGGACCGCTTCATAGGGCAGCTGGCGCTCGCGTTCACGTTGCGCGGCGCCGGCGGCAATCAGCGCCAGGAGGTTTTCGGTATTGCCCTTGAGTTCGTCGAGGGTGCGCCGCTCAACGCGGGGTACTGCGGATAAACCAGGCATGGACTTTCCTTGTGCGGATCAGGCGATCAGATCGCCAGGCGGAGAAATTCGAAACTGACTCGACGGCCGCTTTCCAGGTGCGGGATGGCGTCGAGCAAGGCACGGGTATAGGGGTGTTGCGGACGGTCGAAGACATCGCGCACGGCGCCGCTTTCCACCGCCACGCCGTCTTTCATCACCAGCACCTGGTCGCTGACATGGTTGATCACCCCCAGGTCGTGGGAGATGAACAGGCAGGCCAGGCCCAGGCGCTGCTTGAGGTCGTCGAGCAGCTCGAGAATCTGCGCCTGCACCGACACATCCA
This sequence comes from Pseudomonas sp. SBB6, assembly GCF_024213215.1. Lineage (NCBI taxonomy): Bacteria > Pseudomonadati > Pseudomonadota > Gammaproteobacteria > Pseudomonadales > Pseudomonadaceae > Pseudomonas > Pseudomonas sp. SBB6. Next base: position 141,089 of record NZ_JANAVH010000002.1, read on the forward strand.
ACGCCGACACCGGCTCGTCGCACACCAGTATCTGCGGCTGCGCGGCCAGGGCGCGAGCGATGGCGATGCGTTGCCGTTGGCCGCCAGACAGCTCGATCGGGCGGCGCTCCAGCAGGCTGGGGTCGAGGCGCACCAGGGTCAGCAGCTCGATCGCTTGCTGGCGCCACTGCGCGCGCGCGTGCCCGGCCACTTGCAGCGCCTCAAACAACACTCGCTGCACGGTGTAGCGCGGGTCGAAGGAACTCAGCGGGTCCTGGAACACCACCTGGATGCTGCGGCGCAACTGGCGTTTTTCCTGGTCATCGAGTTGCAACCAGGGCCGGCCCTTGATCTGGATCTCGCCGCTGTCGGGGGTTTCCAGGCCGAGGATCATCCTGGTGAGGGTGGTCTTGCCCGAGCCCGACTCGCCGACGATGCCCAAGGTGCGGCCCTTGTGCAGTTGCAGCGAGACCTTGTCGACCACGGTGCGCAAGTTGCCGTCCGGGCCCTTGAAGGCCTTGCTCAGTTGCTGCACCTGCAACAGCGGCGCGCTGCGTTCCACCACCGCGGGTGCGACCGGCGCCAACGCCGGCGCCTGCGGCCGGCGAAAATGCACGGCGGCGCCAGCCTTGAGCAGGTACTGGGTATAGGGGTGCTGCGGGTCTTGCAGCACCGCCTCGACACTGCCCTGCTCGACGATTACGCCGTTGTGCATCACCGCCACCCGGTTGGCCAGGCGCGAGACCACCGCCAGGTCATGGCTGACGATCAGCATCGCGGTACTGTCGCCACGCAGGGATTCGAGCAGGCTCAAGACCTGGGCCTGGACCGTGGCGTCCAGCGCCGTGGTCGGCTCATCGGCAATCAGCAGGCGCGGGTTGCAGGCGATGGCCGAGGCGATCAAGGCACGCTGACGCAAGCCGCCGGAAAGCTGCCAGGGGTATTGGCGGGCGCGCAGCTCAGGCTCCGGCACGCCGACCGCGCGCAGCAGTTCAAGCACGCGCGCCTGGCGCTGTGCGCGGTTCAGGTCGCTGTGCAACTGCAAGGGTTCGGCAATCTCCTTGCCGACCGGGCGCAGGGGGTCGAGCGAACCCAGGGCGTCCTGCATGACAAAACCGATCTGCGCACCGCGCACCCGGCGCCAGGCACGCTCGTCGAACTGGCGCAGGTCCTGCCCGGCGAAGGCCAGGCGGCTGGCCTGCAACTGCGCATGGGCACCGGTGAGCCCGGCCAGGGTGCGCGAAGTGACGCTCTTGCCCGAGCCGGACTCGCCCACCAGCGCCAGGCATTCGCCCTGCTGCAGGCTGAAGCTGATGCCCTTGAGCACCGGCACGCCCTGGCCGAAGCGCACCTGCAGGTCGCTGACCTCGATCAGCGGCGCGGGGTGTTGGATAACAGCATTCATAGGCGTTTACCTTCGTTGCGGCGCAGCAGTTCGCGGCCGATGGCGGTGATCGAAACCACGGTGAGGGTGATGGCCAAGGCCGGCCAGGCCACCAGCCACCAGGCGTTGGCCAGGTAGTTGCGGCCGATGGCGAGCATGCCGCCCCACTCGGGTTCTGGCGGTGGCGCGCCAAAGCCGAGAAAACTCAAGGCGGCCCCGGCGACGATGGTGCTGCCGATACCGATGGTGGCGAGTATCAAGATCGGCTTGATCGCATTGGGCAGCACATGCCGCCAGATCACCTGACGCCGAGGCAGGCCGAGGGTGGTGGCCGCCTCGACATAGCCGGCATTGCGCACCACCAGGGTTTGCGCACGCACCAGGCGCGCATAACGCGGCACGCTGGCGATGCCCACGGCGATGATGGTGTTGAGCGCGCCCTGGCCAAAGAAGGTGATGATCACCAGTGCCAGCAGCAGGTCGGGAAAGGCCAGCAGCACATCGACCAGGCGCATCACCACGCCGTCGACCAGCCGGGGCCCGAGCCCGGCCAGCAAGCCCAGCACGGTGCCGAGCAACAACCCCAGGGCCGTGGCGCTCAGGCCCAGCACCAGCGACGGGCGCACGGCATGCACCAGCCGCGCGAGGATGTCGCGGCCGTTCTCGTCAGTGCCCAGCCAGTGCAGGCTGCTCGGTGGCTGGAAAGCCTGGCGGGCGCTGGCATCGAGCGGGTCGGCGGACACCAGCCAGCCTGGCTGCAGCGCCGCCAGCACCAGCAGCGCGACAAACAGCGCGGCCAGTACCAGCCCCGGGCGCAGGGCCACCTGTCGACGCCTGACGAAGCGCGTCTGGGCCTGGATCAGGCCGTTGGCCGGCAGCACCGCCGCCGTTGAATTGATCGGCGCCATCGGGCACCTCCTTGGGCTAAACGTTAAAGGGCAGGATTGCGGCTCTGCCGGTGGCCAGGCTCACACCGCTTCGGCGGCGCGCTGGTACTGGCTGGCCGGGTACGGCAGGCCGAGGTGGTCGCGCAGGGTGCTGCCCTGGTATTCGTGGCGGAACACCCCGCGCTTTTGCAGCAGCGGCACCACCTCGTCGACGAACACCTCGACACCCGAGGGGAACATGTCCGGCATGATGTTGAAGCCGTCGGCGGCACCGGCGCGGAACCAGTGTTCGAGGGTGTCGGCGACCTGTTCCGGGGTGCCGACGATCAGCCGGTGGCCGACCAGGATGCGCCGCGACAGCTCACGGAGGGTCAGGTGCTCGCGCCGCGCCAGGTTCAACTGGGCTTCGAGAAAACCGTGGGAGCCGCGCTCGAATTCCGCCACCGGGCCGATCCGCTCCCAGGGCAAGGGCGCATCCAGTTCCAGCTCGTTGACCGCAAGACCCACCCGCGCCGCCACCTGATTGATCAGCCCCTCTTCGCCGTACCAGGCATTGAGTTCGTCGAAGCGCGCCTGGGCCTCGGCCTCGCTGCTGCCGATCACCGTCGACAGCCCCGGCATGATTTTCAGGTGCTCGGGGTTACGCCCCCACTGGCGGGCGCGCTGTTTCATTTCCTGGTAGAAGGCCTGGCCGTCGACCAGGGTGGTCTGGGTGGTGAAGATCGCATCGGCATAGCGCGAGCCGAGGGCCTTGCCACCTTCGGAGGAACCGGCCTGGACCAGCACCGGCCGGCCCTGGGGCGAGCGCGGCAGGTTCAGGGGGCCCTTGACCGAGAAATGCGCGCCGACAAAGTTGATCGCATGCACCTTGGCCGGGTCGGCAAAGCGCCCACGGCGGGCGTCGCCAATCACCGCGTCATCTTCCCAGCTGTCCCACAACTTGAGGGTGACGTCGATGAACTCATCGGCACGGGCGTAACGGTCAACATGGCGCGGCGCGCCGGCCAGGCCGAAGTTCTGCGCCGCCGCGTCGCCGGCATTGGTGACCACGTTCCAGGCCGCACGGCCGCCGCTGATATGGTCCAGCGAGCTGAAACGCCGGGCCAGGTTATAGGGCTCGTTGTAGCTGCTCGAGGCGGTGGCGATCACGCCGATGTGGCGGGTGGCCAGGGCCACGGCGGTGAGCAGCACGGTCGGTTCCAGGCGCCCTGCCGGCTGCTCGGCAATATCGCCCAGCAGCGCCGGGCCGTCGGCGAGGAAAATCGCATCGAGCTTGCCGCGTTCGGCGATGCGCGCGATGTTGCTGTAGTACTGGTGGTCGAGGTAGGCATCGGCCGGCACCTCGGCCTGGCGCCAGGCGCCGGCATGGGCGCCGAAGCCGAGGATGTTCATGCCGATGCTCATGTGTTTGGCGGGCTGGCTCATGGCAACTCCTTAAGTGGGGGTCAAACCGCGCTGGCTTCGTCGCGGGCGGCGTTGTCCTGGGCGTGCAACTGGCGCCAGGCGGCACCTGGGCTGACGCCATTGAGGTAGTAGTTGCCCAGCGCCCGTTCGCGGTAGATCGCCGGGTTGTGCGAGGCCAGGGTGCGGGCGTTGCGCCAGTGCCGGTCGAGGCGCCGGGCCTGGCTGGTGGCCGAGGCGCCGCCGACTTCAAACAGCAAGGTGGTGGCTTCGAGCACCTGCTCCAGGACGATCTGCTGAGCCTGGTAGGTGCGGATATCGGCCTCGACGTAGTGCGCTTCGCCAACCGAGCCGTCGAGCTCAGCCTCGTGCACCCGCTGCAGCACCTGGGCGACATCCAGCACCAGCGCCTGGGCGGCATAGGCCAGGCTCGACAGGCGGCCGATCACCCGCTGCACCAGCGGGTCGTCCTTGGGGCTGGACTGGCCGGGCACGCCAAAGGCGCGGGTACGGCCCTGGACGAAGGCGACGGCATCGCGCTGCACGGCGCGGGCAATCCCGGCCAGGGTCGCCAGGTGGAACAGCTGGTAGAACGCCGACAGGTAGGATTCGGCGCGCAGCTCACCAGGCTTGAAGCGGCGCAGCACCTGCCCCGGCGGCACCGCCACATCGGCGAAACGGGTGGTGCCGCTGCCGCTCAGGCGCTGGCCGAAACCGTCCCAGTCGTCTTCCAGGCTGACGCCGGGGGCCGTGGTGGACACCACCACGCTGACATAGTCCTCGTCGAGCATGGCCACCGCCGCCACCCAGTCGGCGTAAATGGCGCCGGTGCAGTAGTACTTCTCGCCCTGCAGCAACCAGCCGGCCTCTGGTGCCTGCGGGTCGGCGGCAGTGAGCAGCACCGAGTTGCCGGTGGTGTCGGTGCGTTCGGCCATGGCCGCGCCCCACAATTGCCCCGCCGCTACCTTGGCCAGCCAGTAACGCTGGGAAGCGGCATCGCCGCTGGACAACCGACCTTCGACAAAGCCGAAGTGCGCGCGAAAGATCTGCGGCAGGTTGGAGTCGGCTGCGGCCAGATCGATCAGCAGGCGAAACAGCACCGGCAAGCTGACCTGCGCGCCGTTCAATGCCTGGGGCACGCGCAAGGCGCCGAAGCCCGCGTCGCGCAGCCAGGCCACCGGCTCATGGGCCAGTGTGCGCTGCTGCTCGCGGTCTACCGCGCCTTCGGCGATGCGGGCAAAAACCGCGGCAAAACGCGCCTGCAGGTGGGCATAGTCCTGGCCTGCGGGGTTCGCGGCCAGGGGTGTTGGCAACTCATGGGCACTCATGGCTGGTCCTTGAAATGCGGGTTCATACGCTTTTGCTGCGCGGGTCGACCCAGTGGTTGATCAGGTCGACCAGAACGTTGACGACCCCATAAATCGCCGCCGCCAGCAGGGTGATCCCCAGCAGCAACGGCATGTCCTTGGTGATGGCGGCGTCGAGCATCAGCCGGCCGATGCCCTGGCGGGCGAACAGCATTTCGATGATCACCGCACCGCCCAGCAGGCTGGCAAAGACGAAACCGGACAACGTCACCAGCGGCACCAGGGCATGGCGCAAGGCGTGCTTGAGGCGCACGCCGGTCTCGGACATGCCGCGCGCCCGGGCCATGGCGATAAAGGGCTGTTCGAGGATGTCCTCGAGTTCCTGGCGCAGTACCTGGGTCAGCACCGCGGCAACCGGCAGGGCCAGGGCCAGGCTCGGCAGGATCAGCGCCTGCCAGCTGTTGGAGCCGGACGGTGGCAGCAGGTGCCAGCCGAACGAGAACAACAGCAACAGCACGATGCCGATCACGAACGATGGCGCCGACGACAGCACCAGTTCGCTGCCGGACACCAGCGCGCGCACCCAGCGCGGGCGGTTGGCGGTGAGCACCGCGCAGCTCACCGCGAGGAGGATCGACAGCAAGGCTGCGGCCAGCGACAGCTGCAGCGTGGCGCCCAACTGGCTGCCGATCACCTGCAGCACCGGAATGCGCAGGCGGTACGACTCACCGAGATCGCCCTGGGCCAGGCGCGCCAGGTACTGGCCGTACTGCACCCACAACGGCTGGTCGAGGCCGTATTCGGCGCGCACCTGGGCGATCAGCTCGGCGCTGGGCATGGCGTCGGGGCCGCCGAGAATTGCCAGGGCCGGGTCGCCGGCACTGAGGTTGATGGCCAGGAATGTCAGGGTCGCCGCGCCCCAGAGCACGCCGATGCCGGCCAGCAGGCGCCAGGCCAATCGCTGCAAAGTAGTCATTTGCCCTCCGGGTCGAGCCACACGCTGGTGAACAACGGGGTGTTGTGCGAGGTGTCGAAAATCAGGCCCTTGACCTGCTTGCGGTAGGCCAGCAGCACATGGCTTTCGAACACCGGCACCGCCGGGATGGTCTGCGCCAGGCGCTGCTGGGCGATGCGGTAGAGGTCGCGCAGCTCGACCGGGTCGGTGGTCTGGCGTGCGGCGCTGAGCACCCGGTCGAGCTCGGCATCGCGAAAGCGCCCGGCGTTCTGGCCGATCAGCTTGGCGGTGCTGATCGCCTGGCTGTGGTAGAGGATGTACAGGCCATCGGGGGTGTTGGTGTGCCAGTAGCCGCCGCCGATCAGCTGGAAATCGCTGGCGTAACGGCGCTGGGTGACCTGGGCCAGGGGCAGCAGGTCGATGTCGATCTGCAGGCCGATCTTCTTCAGGTCGGCCTGGATGGCCACGGCGATGCTGCTGGGGTAGGCGGCGGTTTCGTAGGTCAGCAAATGTGCGGCCAGGCGCTGGCCGTGCTTGACCCGATACCCCTTGGCGTCGCGTTCGCGCCAGCCGGCCTGGTCGAGAATGCGGTTGGCTTCAGCCACGTCATAGGCCAGCACGTCCTTGAATGCCGGGTCGTAGTAGCGGGTGTTGGCGGCAAGGAAATCACCCTTGGCCAGGTACTCGCCAAATCCGGTGATCCAGGCCAGGCCGTCGCGGTCGATGGCCTTGGCCACGGCGCGGCGCACCTGCACGTCATCGAAGGGGAAGCGCTCGACGTTGAAGGTCAGGCTGCGAAACGGATTGGCCTTGCGGATACGGCTGTGCATCTGCAAATCCGGGTTGGCGCGAATGGCCCGGGCATTCTGGGTCGGGGCATCGACGGTGAAGTCCGATTGGCCGGCTTCCAGGGTGCTGAAGCGGATCATCGGTTCGGGGACGATGCTCAGTTCCAGGCGGTCGAGGTAGGCCTCGCCCTGGTGCCGGGTCACTGCGGGAGCCCAGTTGTAGCCCTTGCGCTTGACGAAGTTGGCGCCCTGGTCGCGGGTGTAGCTTTCCAGCACGAAGGGCCCGGAGCCGATCGGGTGTGCGGCGATGGTCTTCGGCGCTTCGAGGATCTGCCGTGGCGAGATCATGCTCAGCCAGGATTGCGCCAGCACATCGAGAAACGGCGAATAAGGCTCGCGCAGGTGCGCTTCGAAGGTGTACTCATCGACGATGCGCCCATCCACATAGGGGGCGATATAGGCGGCGGCCAGCGGCGACTTGGTCGCCGGGTCGCGCATGTGTTCGAGGTTGACCTGCAGGGCGCGGGCGTTGAATTTTTCGCCATCGCTGAAGGTCACGTCATCGCGCAGATGAAAGGTGTAGGTCTTACCGTCGTCGGAGATCTCCCAGGACTTGGCCAGCCACGGCGAGATATTGCCCTGCTCGTCCTGGTACAGCAGGCAATCAAACAGGATGCGCCCCAGCCACTGCACATTGCCGTGGGAAATCGAATGCACGTCGAGGGTCGTGGTGTCCGAGGCCGTGGACACCCGCAAGGTACCGCCGGGCTTGCCCGGGGCGGCCTCGTAATAGTCTTGCGCGGCATAGCTCAGGGTGCCGTTGTGCAGCGTGCCGTCGATGCCCTGCCCCGGCGCGGGTTCCACCGGCTTGCAGGCGCCCAGGGCCAGCAGCGCACCAAGCACGGCGGGCGTACCCAGCCTTGCGATTACTCTCATGCGGTTCTCCTGCAGGTGCCGCACGAACGGCACCCACCCCTGGCTCAGAAGTTGTAGGCAATCCCGGTGTAGGCGCCGAAGCCATCACCTGGATACAGCGAAGCGGTGTCCTGGCCCTTGGCGTCGTAGCTGGGCACCAGGGCGGTGACGTAGTCCTTGTCGGTGAGATTTTTCAGGTCCAGGTACACTTGCCAGGTCTTGTTCGGCGCGTCGTACCCCAGGCGTGCGCCCCACAGGGTGTAGGACGGGGCGTAGAAGCTGTTGGCGTAGTCCACCGCCGTGCTCGATGCCGAGCGCACATTGACCCCGGCGTAGAAGCCGTTGGCGTACTGGTAGAACAGCTCGCCCTGGTAGATATGCTTGGGCAGGCCCGGCAGCTCGTTCTTGGCGAACAGCGGGTCGTTGCGGTAGTGGAAGTCGTTGAGGGTGTAGGCCTGGCGCCAGCTCAGCACATCGCCGTTATCGCGCTGCCAGAGCCTGGTGGTCAGCCCCGCCTCGATGCCCTGGTGGATGGTCGGGCTGGCGTTGGAGGTCGAGACCACGGCGGCCGCGGTGTTGGTGGCCGGGAGGATTTCGACGTTGAGCAGTTCGTCCTTGATCCAGGACTTGTACAGGGTCAGGCTGCCGTCGAAGATCTCCGAGCGCCCGCGAATACCGACCTCCACGGTGTTGGCGCTTTGTGGCACCAGGGTCTTGGCGAAGTTGGTGGTCACCCCCGAGCCGGAACTGGACCAGGAGCTGGGCGGGTCGATGGAGCGGCTGACGTTACCGAACACCTGCACGTCCGGGGTCAGGTAGTAGCGCAGGCCGACCCGTGGCGCCAGTTTCCACTCGTCATAACGATAGTGGCTGGGGATGCCGCTGGTGTTGGGCCGGTCGCTGAAGTTGACGTCGACGTTGCGCTTGACCTCAATGGCCGAGAGGCCCGTGGACAGGTACAGGTTGTCGGTCAGGCCGAGGTCGTTGCCCAGCGACAACACATGGTCGAACGAGCCGTCGTACTCGACCTGTTTCTGCAACCTGCCCAGGTCCTTGTCACCGCTGTAGGTGCGCACCCCGGCGCGAATGTGCTGGGTGCTGCTCCAGCCGACGCTGGTGGTGCTCGGCAGGCCGAACAGCTGGTCGCTGCGGGTGTACTTGAGCGAGTAGTTGATGTCGCGCCAGTCCCAGTAGTTGGGGTTGACCGTGCTCTTCTTGCTGAGGATCTGCGGGTAGTTGTGATAGACCAGCCCGGCCACCAGGGTCGAGTCGTCGTCGAAGGTGTAGGTGGTCTTGCTGCCGACCCAGGTCGAGCCTTCCTTGGTCGAGTCGCCACGGGTGGCGCGGGTGCTGGGGTTGGTCTGCGAGGAATTCTTTTTCAGCTGCGCCAGGGTCAGGGCCCCGGCGTTCTCGTGGTATTCCTCGCGGTAGCGGATGTACAGGCGGGTTTCCAGCTTGGGGTTGAAGCGGTAGCCGAAGTTGGTGACCACGCCCTTGGCCTTGGTGAAGGTGAAGTCCTGGTAACCGTCGCGCTTGGAATTGTCGACGCTGATGAAGTAGTCGGCATTGCCGGCCACGCCACCGGTGCTGAGGGTCTGCTTCTGCCAGCCGAAACTGCCGCCTTCGACCTTGATGCGGTTGCCTGGCGCAGTGAGGCCAGAGTGGGTGACGAAGTTGATCGCCCCGCCCAGCGACAAGGCGCCGTACTCGAAGGCGTTGGCGCCGCGCAGCACTTCGGTGTAGCTCAAGCCCTGGGTGTCGAGCAGTTCATAAGGCGTGCCGCCGGCGCCGGTCAGGGCCAGGCCGTCGAAGAGGAACTTGGTGCCTTCGCGAAAATAGCCCGGCGAGGTGTTGGCGCCCGAACCACGGATGGAAATCTTGATCGCATCGTTGCCTCCGGCGGCCTGGGCATACACCCCCGGTTGATAGGCCAGGGTGTCTTCCAGGGTGGCCGAACGGCCCTTCTCCACCTCGGCCTGCTGAACCAGCCCGGTACCGCCGGGGATCTCGTCCAGTTGCGCCTGCGCCGCTTGCACCGGGGTGGCTTTGGCCGCCTGGACGGTGACCGTCTCCAGGCGTTTTTCGGTCTGTGTGGCGTCTTCGGCCTGGGCCAGCGGCGCCAGGCTCAACAGTGCGGCGCCGACGCTGGCCAGCGTCCAGTCCTTGCCTACTACTTTGGTCGAAGAATTGAATAAAGCGGATGTTGCCCGAGGCACGAAATTCAAGGTATTGCTCCCCACCTGATTAAAAAATAGGCGAGTTTCTATTGGTATAGTCAATCTCGAAGGGAGCTGTTGCAGCGACCGTGCCAACCGGTAAAACCCTTGTAATCCCTGCGCTTGAGCGGCTCCTGCGGTTTAAACAATTGTTCGAATTTCGGGTATCTGTGCAACTGCTGTTGCCTGGCGAACAGTTGATCATGCTCCAAGCCTTGATAGATACCGTCGATAGACCTATCAACAAGCTCGATTAGTCCCACATTCCGTACGGGAATACACTAGCGCGCATACGTCCGCTCAAAACCCTGCAGCAGACAGGGACTTGCGACACACCGTGCTTTTTACCCCAGCCAACCGCGCTTGCGACGCCTTGTTGCCGGGCATGCCTATGCCCGCAGCTTTGTGCAGCCGATAAGAATGAGGAGATACCCATGGGACTTGGCAGACGACAGTTTTTCAAGCTCTGTACCGCCGGCGTCGCCACCGCCACCTGTGCGAGCCTGGGCTTTGCCCCGGGCGTGGCCCAGGCGACCCAGTCGCGCCAGTACAAGCTGCTGCGCGCCAAGGAAACCCGCAACAACTGCACCTATTGCTCGGTCGGTTGCGGGATTCTCATGTACAGCCTTGGCGACGGTGCCAAGAACGCCAAGGCGCGCATCTTCCATATCGAAGGCGACCCTGATCATCCGGTCAGCCGTGGCTCGCTGTGCCCCAAGGGCGCCGGCCTGGTCGACTATGTGCACAGCGAACAGCGCCTGCTCTACCCCGAATACCGCGCGCCGGGCTCGGACAAATGGCAGCGCATCAGCTGGGATCACGCCATCGAGCGCATCGCCCGGCTGATGAAGGACGACCGCGACGCCAACTTCATCGAGAAGAACGCCAAGGGCACCACGGTCAACCGCTGGCTCAGCACCGGCATGCTCTGCTCGTCGGCGGCCAGCAGCGAAACCGGCTCGCTGGACCAGCGTTTCACCCGCGCCCTGGGCATCCTCGGCACCGACAGCCAGGCCCGGGTCTGCCACGCGCCGACCGTTTCGGCCCTGGCGCCGACCTTCGGCCGTGGCGCCATGACCAACAACTGGGTCGACATCAAGAACGCCAACGTCGTGCTGATCATGGGCGGCAACCCGGCCGAGGCGCACCCGGTGGGCTTCAAGTGGGTGATCGAGGCGAAGATCCGCAACGGCGCCAAGGTCATCGTCGTCGACCCGCGCTTCAACCGCAGCGCCGCGGTGGCCGACATCTACTCGCCGATCCGCGCAGGCTCCGACGTGACCTTCCTGATGGGCGTGGTCAACTACCTGATCAGCCACGACAAGATCCAGCACGAGTACGTGCGCCACTACACCAACGCCAGCCTGATCGTGCGCGCGGACTACCACTTCGACGACGGCCTGTTCAGTGGCTATGACACGAAAAAACGCAGCTACGACCGCAGTTCCTGGACCTACGAACTCGACGAAAAAGGCTACGCCAAGCGCGACCTGACCCTGCAGCACCCGCGCTGCGTGTGGAACCTGCTCAAGGCCCACGTCAGCCGCTACACCCCGGAGATGGTCACCAATGTCTGCGGCACGCCCAAGGACGACTTCCTCAAGATCTGCGCGATCCTTGGCGAAACCTCTGCCCCGGACAAGACCGCGACCTTCCTCTACGCCCTGGGCTGGACCCACCACACCAACGGCGCGCAGATGATCCGTGGCTCGGGCATGATCCAGCTGCTGCTGGGCAACATCGGCATGGCCGGTGGCGGGGTCAACGCCCTGCGCGGCCACTCCAACATCCAGGGCTACACCGACCTGGGCCTGCTGTCGCTGCGCCTGCCCGGCTACATGAACCTGCCGTCCGACGAACAGACCACGCTGGCCACCTACCTCAAGCAGACGACGCCGACGGCGCTGCTGGAGGACCAGGTCAACTACTACAAGCACACGCCGAAATTCTTCATCAGCCTGATGAAAAGCCTCTGGGGCGACAAGGCCACCCAGGACAACGACTGGGGCTACGACTGGCTGCCCAAGTGGGACGACAGCTACGACGTGCTCAATTTCAGCAACCGCATGTACGAGGGCAAGGTCAACGGCTACATCGCCCAGGGCTTCAACCCGGTGGCGGCGTTCCCCGACAAGAACAAGGCCCAGGCGGCGCTGGCCAAGCTCAAGTTCCTGGTGATCATCGACCCGCTGGCCACCGAGACCTCGAGCTTCTGGCAGAACCACGGCGAGCAGCATGACGTCGATAGCGCCGCGATCCAGACCGAAGTGTTCCGCCTGCCCTCCTCGTGCTTTGCCGAGGAAGACGGCTCGATCGTCAACTCCGGACGCTGGCTGCAATGGCACTGGGCGGGCGCTGCGCCACCCGGGGAGGCCTGGCACGACGGCAAGATCCTCGGCCACCTGTTCCTGAAGATCCGCGAGCTGTACGAAAAGGAGGGCGGCGCCAACCCGGCACCGATCCTCAACATGGCCTGGAACTACGCCGACCCGCTGGACCCCAAGCCCGAAGAAGTGGCCAAGGAATCCAACGGCCGCGCCCTGGCCGACCTGCACGACGAGCAAGGCAACCTGATCCTGCGCAAGGGCCAGTTGCTCAGCGACTTCTCGCAACTGCGCGACGACGGCAGCACCCAGTGCTTCAACTGGATCTTCGCCGGTTCCTGGACCGAACAAGGCAACCAGATGGCCCGTCGCGACAACGCCGACAGCGGCCTGGGTTGTACCCCGGGCTGGGCCTGGGCCTGGCCGCAGAACCGGCGCATCCTTTACAACCGCGCCTCGGCCGACCCGCAGGGCAAGCCGTGGGACCCGAAACGCAAGCTGATCGGCTGGGACGGCGTGCGCTGGAGCGGTGTCGACGTACCCGACTTTGCCATCACCGCCGCCCCTGGGGGCAAGGTCAACCCGTTCATCATGCTGCCTGAAGGCCTGGGCCGGCTGTTCTCGGTCGGCGCCATGAACGACGGGCCGTTCCCCGAGCACTACGAACCGACCGAAAGCCCGCTGGCGAGCAACCCGCTGCACCCGAACGTGACCTACAGCCCGACCGCGCGGCTGTATGAAAGCGATCGCCAGCGCATGGGCAAGCGCGAAGAGTTTCCCTACGTGGCGACCACCTACTCGATCACCGAGTTGTTCCGCCACTGGACCAAGCACGCGCGGCTGAACGCCATCGTCCAGCCCGAGCAGTTCATCGAGATCGGCGAGAAGCTGGCCGCCGACAAAGGCATCGTCCAGGGTGACCTGGTCAAGGTCAGCACCAAGCGTGGCTACATCAAGGCCAAGGCGGTGGTGACCAAGCGCATCCGCCGCCTGGCGGTCGACGGCCAGGATGTCGACACCATCGGCATCCCCTGCCACTGGGGTTACGAAGGCAGCACGCGCAAGGGCTTTCTGGCCAACACCCTGACCCCGGGCATCGGCGAGTCGAACACCCATACGCCGGAGTACAAGGCGTTTCTCGTGAACATTGAAAAGGTCTGAGGGCGAATACCATGTCCATGCAATCCCAAGACATCGTCCGCCGCTCGGCCACCAACGTGCTGACCCCGGCGCCGCACACCCGCGATCACCAGGCCGAAGTGGCCAAGCTGATCGACGTGAGCATCTGCATCGGCTGCAAGGCTTGCCAGGTGGCGTGCAACGAATGGAACGACCTGCGTGATGAGGTCGGCCACAACGTTGGCGTATACGACAACCCGGCGGACCTGTCCGCCGAAACCTGGACGCTGATGCGCTTCGATGAAGTCGAAGACGAAAGCGGCAAGCTCGAATGGCTGATCCGCAAGGACGGCTGCATGCACTGCGCCGACCCCGGCTGCCTGAAAGCCTGCCCGCAACCGGGGGCGATCATCCAGTACGCCAACGGCATCGTTGATTTCCAGTCCGAGCACTGCATCGGCTGCGGCTACTGCATCGCCGGCTGCCCGTTCGATGTGCCGCGCATCAGCCAGAAAGACAACAAGGCCTACAAGTGCACGCTGTGCGTCGACCGCGTCTCGGTCGGCCAGGAGCCGGCCTGCGTCAAGACCTGCCCGACCGGAGCGATCAACTTCGGCAGCAAACAGGACATGCTGCACCAGGCCAGCGAACGGGTCACCGAGCTGCAGGGCCGCGGCTTTGCCGGTGCCGGCATCTATGACCCGCAGGGCGTCGGCGGCACCCACGTGGTGTACGTGCTGCAGCATGCCGACAAACCGCAGCTGTACCACAAGCTGCCCACCGACCCGCGCATCAGCAATGCCATCCAGGGCTGGAAAGGCTGGATGAAACCGGTGGCCGCGGCGGCGTTCTTCGCCACCCTGGCCGGCACCCTGTTCCACTACATCGGCGTCGGCCCCAATGAAGTCGACGAACAGGACCAGAAGATCGAAGAGGATACCCACGCATGAACAAGGACAAACTGATCCTGCGCACGCGTTTCATCGAACGTGCCAGCCACTGGTTCATGGTGATCTGCTTCTTCGCCGTGGCGCTGTCGGGGCTGTCGTGGTTCTTCCCGTCGCTCAACGGCCTCAATGCGGTATTCGGCACCCCGCAGCTGGCGCGCATCCTTCACCCGTTTTTCGGTGTGCTGGTGTTCTTGCTGCTGATGTTCCTGTTCGTGCGCTTCGTGCGCTACAACCTGCCGGAGCGCGAAGACCTGCAGTGGTTCAAGAACCTCAAGCAGGTACTGGCCGGCAAGCATGAGCCGGTGCTGAACATTGGCAAGTACAACGCCGGGCAGAAGATCCTGTTCTGGGGAATCATGGGCCTGATCAGCCTGCTGCTGCTCAGCGGCGTGGTGATCTGGCGGCCATACTTCGCCCCGCTGTTCAGCATCCCGACCATCCGCATCGGCCTGCTGGTGCATGCACTCGCCGGCATCAGCCTGATTCTGCTGATCATCGGTCACGCTTATCTTGCATTCTGGGTCAAGGGCTCGATCCGCGGCATGGTCACCGGCTACGTCAGCCGCAGCTGGGCCAAGACCCACCACGACCGCTGGTACCGTCAGCTGAACAGCAAGCAGGGCAAGGCCGGGAGCGATAAATGAACAGCATCCAGATGACCCCGGTGCAGACGCCCAGCGGTGGCGTCAACGAGATCGTCGCGGTGCTGCTGCCGTCGCTCAAGGGCCGCTACCGCCATCGCGCGGCGCGCCTGCGCCAGTTGGCCGACGGCCATGCCATGGGCGATTACCTGGGCTTTTGTGCAGGCATCGCCGAGGCTCAGCAACAGCTGCTTGAAACGCTGCCGTTGCCTGAGGCGCTGGCATCCGGACTGGCAGCGCGCCTGGCCAATGGCCGGGCGCCGCTGGCGAGCAGCGAGTACCCACGCGACGCTTACTGGCAGCAGTTGCTCAGTGCCTTGAACGATGCGCTGTACAGCGACGCCACGCCGGCGGTTCGCAGCACCCTGGAGACCTTGCGCGGCTACTCGGCGGCGCAGCGGGAAGACCTCGCCAGCGCCTTGCTCGCCGGTGACTACGACCAGGTCGACAGCGGCCAGGCGCTGTTCCTCTGGAGCGCGCTGTCGTTGTACTTCACCCAGCTGGCCAATGCCCTGCCGGCCTCGGCCAAGGCCGCCCTGGGCGAGCAGCGCCAGCACTGCCCGGTATGCGCCAGCGCGCCGGTGGCCAGCGTGATCATGACCGGCGCCCAGGCCGGGCTGCGTTACCTGCATTGCAGCCTGTGCGAAAGCCGCTGGCACATGGTTCGGGTAAAATGCAGCAACTGCGAAGCCACCGGCGCCCTGGACTATTGGTCGCTGGAACGGCAGGATGCGCCGATCAAGGCCGAGAGCTGCAACGACTGTCACAGCTACCTGAAAGTGTTGTACCCGGAAAAGGACCGCGACCAGGAAGTGCTGGCCGATGACCTGGCCTCCCTGGCGCTGGACGCCGAAGTGGAGCGTGAGGGGTATGGGCGCAGTGGTGTCAGCCCGTTTCTGTTTCCCGGCTGATACAGCAATCGCCGGCAAGGCCGGCTCCCACAGGTGCGGTGTGCACCTTGGCATTGTGGGAGCCGGCCTTGCCGGCGATGGGCTGCACAGCAGCCCTCTGACAAGCACTACCCCACCAAGAGACTCCCCATGGGCATCAAGAAATCCTCCGCCGAACTCAAGCGCGACCTTAAAACCGTCGCCAGCAACCTGGAACGCACCGCCGGTGAAATCAGCAAACTGGCCGAGCGCATCGACGGCGTTGACGTGGTTGCCGTACTGCACCTGATGAACCGCCTGTACAAAGACTCCGACAAGCTCAAGGCCTACGCCGACGAGATCAAGGGCGGGCGCATCGTGCGCGGCAAAGCCGAGTAATCAACCCATGCGCCCGGCGACCAGCAGCACACCGATCTGCTCGGCCAGGTGCAGCAGCTCGGCGTAAGCGCCGCTGTCCTGCAGCACGCTGCGCGATTCGCCCTGGGGCTTGAGCATTTTGCCCGCCAGCCGATCGCCAAACAGCATCATCGCCCGCGCACTGTCATCCTGCCGTGAGGTCCAGCACAGGCCCTGCACCTCGGGGCTCTGCCGGTGAATCGCCTCGGCCCACAAGCGGGTCTGCGGGTACTGGTCCTTCTCGGTATCGATCAACTGGTTGCGCGGCACCCCGAGCTTGCGCAGGGCCTTGCTGCCCAGGTCCACCAACAGCAGGTCCTGCGCGCTGCGCAGCACCGAATGCAGCTGCCCCTGCAACTTGCCCTTGTCATACGTCTTGAGCCCGGCGGCAAAGGGCACGTCGTGGAACACCGTTTCCATTGCCGCACAGTCGAAGCTGGTGCCGCCGTACAAGGTCGGGATCGGCTGGCCACGGGCGTCCCGGATCGGGCTGAAACGGGCATTGCCCTTGAGCCCGGGGTTGAACTGGCCGGGGCCGTAACTCTCCAGGTGCAGCCGATGGATCGGCGTACCCTGGGCCCAGGTCAGGGTCGACAGCTGCAATACACCGGCAGGTGCCGGTGTATCACCCATGGACGACGCCCTGCAGCTCGTCGTCGGCGGCGGCCAGCACCTGCTCCGGGGCACGGCTGATGACATCGAGCGGGCGCTTGCCACCGAGAAAGCTGTTGGCCGACATGAACCAATACGCCAGGCCCCAGCTGTCCTTGGCCTGGGCAAAACGTGCAAGCACCGGCCCCATGGCCTTGAGCGGCCGGTAAGCGGCGTCCAGGCCGTAGGCCGGGAAATAATCCACGCCATGGTGGCGCAGGGCGAAGATCGCGCCTTCGCGCTTCCACTTGTTCGGCTGGGCGCTGGGGTTGCTCAGGCTGAAGCCGGCAAGCCCGGCGATCTGCGCGGCGGTCAGCCAATCGCCGCTCTCCAGCACTGCGGTGCGTGCCTGGGCCAGCATCGCCGCCTCTTTGAGCGCATTGGGCGTTGGCGGCGCCTTGGGCACCAGGGCTTCGACGATGGATTCGAGGGTGTGCTGCTGTTGCCGGCCCATCAGGCTTTTGACCAATTCGGCAACGCTGGCGAAGGTGGCGGCAATGGCATCGGCCTCCCCCGGGCTGGCATCGGCCAGGGCCACGGCTACCACCTGCTCGGCTTGCTGGTGGCTCAGGCGCTTGCGCAGGGCTTTGGGGGACCCGGCCAACGCGCTAACCGCCGGACGCTGATCCGTAGCACGGCTCATGGAACCTCCTGATGATGAGATCGAATACTTTGAATCAAGGATAATCCAGATAACCCAGGCTCACCAGCCAGGCGCCGACGACCGGCGAGCAAATCCTGCCAGCGGCTTTACACTTGAACTAAGCAGTGGACGCCTGTAAACAGGTCTTCAACCAACCCTGACAAGATGGAGCCTGTCGCAATGCCGAGCCTGGATTTTCTCATTACTTCATTGATCGTCGTGCTGATTCCCGGCAGCGGCGTGATCCTGACCCTCTCCACTGCCCTGGTGGCCGGCAAGCGCGCCAGCCTCTATACAGCGCTGGGCTGCACGGCGGGGATTATCCCGCACCTGCTGGCCTCGATCCTTGGCCTGTCGGCCATCCTGCACACCAGCGCGCTGGCCTTTCAGGGCCTGAAGTTCGCCGGCGTCGCCTACCTGCTGTACCTGGCCTATGCCACCTGGCGCGACCGCTCGGCCTTTGCGGTCGACAGCAACACCGCTGTCGGCAGTGCTGGCAGCCTGATCCTGCGGGCCTGCCTGTTGAACATCCTCAACCCGAAACTGACGATTTTCTTCCTCGCCTTCCTGCCACAGTTCATCCGTGCCGAGGGGGGCTCGGTGACCGGGCAGATGCTCAGCCTGAGCGCGGTGTTCATGCTCATGACCTTCGTGGTGTTTGTGTTGTACGGTCTGCTGGCCAACCTGTTTCGCCGCGCGGTGATTGAATCGCCGCGGGTGCAGAACTGGCTGCGCCGCAGTTTTGCTGCCTCTTTTGCCGGCCTGGGCCTGAACCTGGCGTTCACTCAGCGCTGAGGAGCGCCTGCGATGAACCGCTGTGACGTACTGATTATCGGCGCCGGCCCCACCGGGTTGGTGCTGGCGCTGTGGCTGAGCAAGCTGGGCATCAAGGTACGGATCATCGACAAGACCGCCGCCCCCGGCACCACTTCCCGGGCCTTGGCGGTACAGGCCCGGACCCTGGAGCTGTATCGCCAGCTGGACCTGACCGAGGCGATTATCGAGCAGGGTCACCAGGTGCCGGCGGCCAACCTGTGGGTCAAGGGCGAAGCCGCCGCACGCTTGCCGTTCAGTGCCATTGGCGCCGACCTTACGCCCTACCCGTTCCTGCACATCTACCCGCAGGACCAGCATGAACGGCTGCTGATCGAACGCTTGCAGCGCTTTGCGGTGGAAGTCGAACGGCAAACCGAACTGCTCGGTTTCAGCCAGGACAGCGACGGCGTCACTGCCCGGCTACGCAATGCCGACGGTGAGGAGCACGTTTGCCACGCCGACTACCTGGCCGGTTGCGACGGTGCCCGCTCGACGGTGCGCAAAGTGCTGGGCATCGGCTTTCCCGGCGGCACCTACCAGCAAGTATTTTATGTTGCCGATGTCGATGGCGCGGGGCCGGCGTTCAATGGCGAGCTGCATGTGGACCTGGACGAGGCAGATTTTCTCGCCGTGTTCCCACTGGCCGGCAATGGCCGCGCGCGGTTGATCGGCACGGTGCGCGACGAGCGCGCCGAACACCCACGGGACCTGCGCTTCGAAGACGTCAGCAAGCGGGCCATGGAGCACCTGAAGGTCGAGATTCATCAGGTCAACTGGTTCTCTACCTACCGCGTGCACCACCGGGTGGCCGAGCAGTTTGGCCGCGAGCGCGCCTTCCTGCTCGGTGACGCGGCCCACGTGCACAGCCCGGCCGGTGGCCAGGGCATGAACACCGGTATCGGCGATGCCATCAACCTGGCCTGGAAGCTGGCGGCCGTGTTGCAAGGCACCGCCACCGACGCCCTGCTCGGCACCTATGAAATCGAGCGCAGCGCCTTCGCCCAGCGGCTGGTGTCGACCACCGACCAGGTGTTCAACTTCATCACCGCCGACGGCCGCCTGGCCGCCCTGCTGCGTACGCGCCTGGCGCCGTTGCTGCTGCCGCGGGTGGCGGCGTTCAAGGCGGCGCGGGCATTTTTGTTCCGTACGGTGTCGCAGATCACCCTGAACTATCGCGACATGCCCTTGAGCGTCGGTAGCGCTGGCCAGGTGCATGGCGGCGAACGCATGCCCTGGGTCAGCGACGGCAGGCATGACAACTTTGCCGGGCTGGCGCGGATGTGCTGGCAGGTACAGGTGTATGGCGCCGCCAGTGGCAGCCTGGTGGCCTGGTGCAGCGAGCGCGGCATGCCGCTGGAGGTGTTCGAGTGGCACGAGGCTCATGAGGCGGCCGGGTTGCAGCAAGAAGGCGTGTACCTGATACGCCCGGACAGCTATGTGGCGTTGGCCCAGGTCGGTGCCGGGCCAGAGGTACTGGAAGATTACTTCGCTGCGCGCGGGTTACGCGGATACTAGTGGTGATGTGCGAGAATGCGCGCTTGTCCCGCGTCTCTACCTGCTAAGGAATGGCACCATTAGAATCTTCACGTTTTTGCTCCTGGCCTCAACCCTGACCCTGGCCAGTTGCGGCACCTTTCTCGCCCGTGGCGTCAGTGGTTATAGCAATCACTACGAGTACTACATAGGCACCCGGGCCAACGTCGAGCTAGTGACGATGCACAATAGAGCCGGCTACGACGCCTACGCCACTGTGCTCTGCTGGGCGACCATCGTCTGCCCGGTGGTTGCCATTGTCACCTTGCCGGTGGATATGGCGGTCGACACCGTCCTGCTGCCCCATGATGCGATGAACTGACATGCCGCAACTTGACTACCGCCACGTGGCGTTTCTGAACATCTACATCAATGACCTCAGCATCTATATCGGCGCGCCCCTGATGGCGCTGACGGTGTTCGACTGGATGCCGAAGAGCATTACCGCGACCTGCATTCTGGTGATTCTCGGCCTGTGCTTTCTGAGCTTCCCGCTGGCGATGCTGGTGCGCTGCCCGCTGTGCAACGCGGCGATGCTGCATCTATACAAGGACGAGGCCGGGACCGCGCTGTCACGCCGGGTCGGCTTTAGCGAAGTGCACAAGCTGAAGAAGGTGCGTTGCCTGAAGTGCGATGGGCTGCTGAAGATTCGCGATTGATCGCAGGGCCTCATCGCGGGTCAAGCCCGCTCCCACAATGGATCTGCGTACGCCGGACCTGTGGGAGCGGGCTTGACCCGCGATGAGGCCAGTACAGCCAGCACATCAGGTTTTGTCAGCATTGCGACCGCTGCGCGCGCGATCACGCCACCTCAGCCCGGGCAAAGCGGTAAGTCGTCACCCCGCACAACAGCAACCCCGCCAGGGCCAGCGCGCCCCCGACAAAACCGATGTTGCCCAGGCCCATGTGCACGCTGACCAGGCTGCCGATCAAGGCCCCGGCGCCAATACCGATGTTGTAGATGCCGGAGAACATGGCCATGGCCACGTCGGTGGCGTCCGAGGCCAGGCTCAGCACCCTGGACTGCAACGCCAGGCTGAAGCACATGATCGAGATGCCCCAGAACACACTCAAGGTGCCCAGCAGCCTGAAGTTGCCGGACAACGGTAGCAACAGCAGCAGACAGGTCGCCAGCATGGCGATCGCCCCGATCAGAAAACCCTGCGGGAAGCGCTCGCTGTAGCGGCTGAACAGCACCGACCCAAACACCCCGGCGCCGCCGAACAGCAACAGCAGCACGGTGGTCAGTTCTGCGCCGATCTGCGCCACATTCAACGCGAACGGCTCGATATAGCTGTAGGCGGTGAACTGCGCGGCAATCACCAGCGCCACCAGCACATACACGGTGACCAGCGCCGGGCGCTTGAACAGCACCGGCACGCTGCGCAGCGAGCCGGAGTTCTGGCTGGGCAGCAACGGCAAGGATTTGACCAGGCACAGCAAGGTCGCCAGCGCCACCCCGGCAATCGCCAGGAAGGTGGTGCGCCAGCCCAGCGCCTCGCCGACCACCCGCCCCAGTGGAATCCCCATGACCATCGCCAGGGTGGTGCCGGTGGCCAGCAAGCCCAGGGCCTTGGCCTGCTGCCCCGGCGGCGCCACGCGCACTGCCAGCGAAGCGGTAATGGCCCAGAACACCGCATGGGCCAGGGCGATGCCGATACGGCTGACCAGCAGCATGGCAAAGCTCTGCGCCACCCCCGAGAGCAAGTGGCTGAGGATGAACAGGGCAAAGACGATGATCAGCAACGTGCGCCGCTCGATGTTGCGCGTCAGCAGCATCATCGGCAGCGAGGCCAGGGCCACCACCCAGGCGTAGATGGTCAGCATCAGCCCGACCTGGGCGGTGGACATCTCGAAGCTGCGGCCGATGTCGCTGAGCAGCGCCACCGGGACGAATTCGGTGGTGTTGAAAATGAAGGCCGCCAGGGCCAGGGCGATGACACTCAGCCAACTGCCGGTTCGCGCATCCACGGATGTATTCATGAGTAAAGCCTTGCTCCGAGTCGTTTGCGGTTGCCGGGAACGAAAACGCGCCCAGCGCCAGACACTCATGCCGGTCGGGCCTGAGTGAAGCGTGTGCGCTGAGGAAAGATTTGTAAGTATGC
Source organism: Pseudomonas sp. SBB6 (assembly GCF_024213215.1). Taxonomy (NCBI): domain Bacteria; kingdom Pseudomonadati; phylum Pseudomonadota; class Gammaproteobacteria; order Pseudomonadales; family Pseudomonadaceae; genus Pseudomonas; species Pseudomonas sp. SBB6. The sequence continues at coordinate 162,989 of NZ_JANAVH010000002.1, forward strand.
GGGGTATCGCTTGCTGGCAAGGATAGTACGTCAGCACCGAGGCTGTCACAACCGCGCAGGCCTGGAGTACCATGGCCCGATTCGCTCATGGAAGACTCCGTATGACTTCAACGCCCGCCGCGCTGGCCAACGTCCTCGACAACGCCAGCCTGATCGCCGCTATCGACCAGGGGCTTGCGCCGCAGTACCTGTACTTCTGGGGCCACCGGCAAAAAGTCGAGGGCAAGCCGGACAAAAGCTGCTTCAGCCAGTGGTTCGAGGCCGGGTTCAAGGAACAGCGCCTGCACTACCCCAGCGCCGAGCACTACATGATGGCCGGCAAGGCGCGGCTGTTCGACGACCAGGCCACCCTGGAGAAAATCCTCGCCGCCCACACGCCCGCTGACGCCAAGAAGCTCGGCCGTGAAGTTGCCGGGTACGATGAGGCGGCCTGGGTTGCCGAGCGTTCGGCGATCGTCGAGCAGGCCAACCTGCTCAAGTTCGAACAGCACCCGGGGCTGCGCACGTTTCTGCTGTCCACCGACGGCCAGGTGCTGGTCGAGGCCAGCCCCGTGGACCGCATCTGGGGCATCGGCCTGGACGCCAAGGCGCCGCAAGCGGCTGACCCACGCCAGTGGCAAGGCCTGAACCTGCTCGGCTATGCGTTGATGCGCGTGCGCGAGCGCTTGGCCGGCTGAGGCCCCAGCGCAGGATTTTTCTGCGCTGCTACACTTTATTCGCGCAGATGGAGGATTCCCTCATGTCCGATAAAGAGATCACCACCGCCCTTAACCTGATCAACCAGCGCCAGGCCCGGCTCGCTTTGGCGTGCAAGGAGATTGCCGACTGGATCGACCGCCAGGGTGATGTGCCTGTGGCCGGCAAGATCCGCGACACCCTCAAGGCCGTCGAAGCCGACGATCAGTTGGTCAGAAAAACCCTCACCTCGCTGAGCGTTGAACGCCCACTGCCCCGTTTCCGCTAGCCCGCAGTGGCTAGTGGCGGGCAGCAGGCGCGTCATCCTTTCAAGACCCAGGGTCGCCTGTGCCCGACGCGGCTCCCGTCTTCGATTTCCCGCAGGTTCGGGCAGATACCGGTGATTAGCCGTCAATGAATATCCTTTACGACGAACGCGTCGATGGTGCCCTGCCCGCAGTCGACAAACCGGCGCTGCTGCAGGCCTTGCAGGCACAACTGCCCGACCTCGATATCCTCCACGCCGAGGAAGACCTCAAGCCCTACGAATGCGATGGCCTCTCGGCCTACCGCTGCACGCCGATGCTGGTGGTACTGCCGCATACCCTCGCGCAGGTCCAGGGCATCCTCACACTGTGTTTCGAGCGCAAGGTGCCGGTGGTCGCGCGCGGTGCCGGCACCGGCCTGTCGGGCGGCGCCTTGCCGCTGGCAAAAGGCGTGCTGCTGGTGATGGCGCGCTTCAACAAGATCCTCGCCATCGACCCGGCCGCCCGTACCGCGCGGGTGCAGCCCGGGGTGCGCAACCTGGCGATTTCCCAGGCCGCCGCGCCCTTTGGCCTGTACTACGCGCCCGACCCGTCGTCACAGATTGCCTGCTCGATCGGCGGCAACGTCGCCGAGAATGCCGGTGGCGTGCATTGCCTGAAGTACGGCCTGACCGTGCACAACCTGCTCAAGCTCGAGATCCTCACGGTCGAAGGCGAATGCCTGACCCTCGGCGCCGACAGCCTCGACGCCCCAGGGTTTGACCTGCTGGCGCTGTTCACCGGCTCCGAAGGCATGCTCGGGATCATCACCGAAGTCACGGTCAAGCTGCTGCCCAAGCCGCAGGTGGCCAAGGTGCTGCTGGCAGCCTTCGACTCGGTGGCCAAGGCCGGCCGTGCGGTTGGCGACATCATCGCCGCCGGGATCATTCCCGGTGGCCTGGAGATGATGGACAACCTGGCCATCCGCGCCGCCGAGGACTTCATTCACGCCGGCTACCCGGTGGCGGCCGAAGCGATTTTGCTGTGCGAACTCGATGGCGTCGAAGCCGATGTGCACGACGACTGCGACCGCGTGCGTACCCTGCTGGAGCAGGCCGGCGCCACCGAGGTGCGCCAGGCCCGTGACGAAGTGGAGCGGGTGAAACTCTGGGCCGGGCGCAAGAACGCCTTCCCGGCGGTGGGGCGGATTTCGGCCGATTACTACTGCATGGACGGCACCATCCCGCGCCGCGAGCTGCCCCATGTACTGCAGTGCATCGCTGCGCTTGCGCACAAGTACGACCTGCGGGTGGCCAACGTCTTTCATGCCGGCGACGGCAACATGCACCCGCTGATCCTCTTCGACGCCAACCAGCCGGGCGAGCTGGAGCGGGCCGAAGCCTTTGGCGGGGAAATCCTCGAACTGTGCGTGAGCGTCGGCGGCAGCATCACCGGCGAACATGGCGTGGGCCGCGAGAAGATCAACCAGATGTGCGCCCAGTTCAGCAGCGACGAGCTGACCCTGTTCCATGCGGTCAAGGCGGCCTTCGACCCCCATGGCCTGCTCAACCCCGGCAAGAACATCCCCACCCTGCACCGCTGCGCCGAGTTCGGCGCCCTGCACGTGCACGCCGGCCAGTTGCCCTTCCCCGACCTGGAGCGGTTCTGATGCCGGCCCACCATAACGATGCCAGCCAGGCACTGCTGGAGCAGGTCAACCAGGCCCGCGCCGCTGGCACGCCGTTGCAGATTCGTGGCGGCGCCAGCAAGGCCTTTCTCGGCCGCCCGGTTGCAGGCGTTACGCTCGATACCCGCGACCACCGCGGCATCGTCAACTACGACCCGACCGAGCTGGTGATCACCGCCCGCGCCGGTACGCCCCTGGGTGAACTGTCGGCGGCGCTGGAAGCCGCCGGGCAGATGCTGGCATGCGAGCCGCCGCACAGCGACGACGGTGCCACCCTCGGCGGCATGGTCGCCACCGGGTTGTCCGGGCCACGCCGGCCGTGGGCGGGCTCGGTGCGCGATTATGTGCTCGGCACCCGGGTGATCAGCGGCCTGGGCGTGCACCTGCGCTTTGGCGGCGAGGTGATGAAGAACGTCGCCGGTTACGACCTGTCGCGCTTGATGGCCGGCAGTTTCGGCTGCCTGGGGCTGATCACCGAAGTGTCGCTGAAAGTGCTGCCCAAACCGCGCTGCGAAGCGCACATCGCCCTGCACCTCGACCCGCAACAGGCCCTGCTGAAACTGGCGCAGTGGGGCCAGCAACCGATCCCGATCAGCGCCGCCTGCCATGACGGCACGGTGTTGCGCCTGCGTCTTGAGGGCGGCGAAGGCTCAGTCAAGGCCGCCCGCGAGCGGCTTGGCGGCGAGCACTTCCAGGCCAGCTGGTGGCAGGACCTGAACAACCGCCGCCTGGCTTTTTTCGCCGACCCGCGCCCGCTGTGGCGCCTGTCCTTGCCCAACAACGGCGCGGCGCTGGAACTGCCCGGCGAGCAACTGTTGGACTGGGCCGGTGCCCAGCGCTGGCTGAAATCCTCGGCGCCAGCCGAGACCATCCGCAGCGCCGCCAGCCGCCTGGGTGGCCATGCCACCTGCTACAGCGCCAGCGACAGCCCGTTCCAGCCACTGCCTGGCGCCTTGCTGCGCTACCACCAGCAACTCAAACAGCGCCTCGACCCGCAAGGGATCTTCAACCCCGGGCGGATGTACGCACAGGTCTGAACCATGCAAACCACCCTCAGCGATGCCGCCAAACGCCTGGCCCGCGCCGAAGAAGCCGAGAGCATCCTGCGCTGCTGCGTGCACTGCGGCTTCTGCAATGCCACCTGCCCGACCTATCAATTGCTCGGCGACGAGCTCGATGGCCCGCGCGGGCGGATCTACCTGATCAAGCAGGTGCTGGAAGGCCACCCCGCCAGTGCCAAGACCCAACTGCACCTGGACCGTTGCCTGTCGTGCCGCAACTGCGAAACCACCTGCCCGTCCGGGGTCGATTACCACAACCTGCTGGATATCGGCCGCGCCGTGGTCGATCAGGCCGTGCCTCGCCCGCCCCTGCAACGCGCCTTGCGCCGCGGCCTGCGCAGCCTGGCCAGCCACCCGCAGGCCTTCAAGCGCCTGGTGCAGCTGGGGCGCAGCGTCGACCGCCTGCTGCCGGCGCCGCTCAAGGCCAAGCTGCCGCGCTCGGTGACCCGCGCCCCGCCCCGTCCACAGCCCCGCCATGCCCGGCGCGTCCTGCTGCTCGAAGGCTGCGTGCAGCCGAGCCTGTCGCCCAACACCAACGCCGCCACCGCACGGGTGCTCGATCGCCTGGGCATCAGCGTCACCCCGGCGCCGCTAGCCGGCTGCTGCGGTGCTGTCGACTATCACCTGAATGCACAAGCCAGCGGCCTTGCGCGCGCCCGCCGCAACATCGATGCCTGGTGGCCGGCGATCGAGGCCGGTGCCGAAGCCATCGTGCAGACGGCCAGCGGCTGCGGGGCCTTCGTCAAGGAGTACGCCACGCTGTTGCAGGGCGATGCGCAGTACGCCGGCAGAGCCCGGCGGGTCAGCGAACTGGCCAGGGACCTGGTCGAGGTCGTCAGCGCCGAACCCCTGGAGCCGTTGGCCTGCCAGAGCGGTCTGGTGCTGGCGGTGCACTGCCCGTGCACCTTGCAGCATGCGCAGAAGCTTGGCGGCAGCGTCGAGGCCCTGCTCTCGCGCCTGGGCTTGACCCTCAGCCACGTGCCCGACGGCCACCTGTGCTGCGGCTCGGCCGGCACCTATTCGCTGACCCAGCCAGCGTTGGCCAGGCAACTGCGCGACAACAAGCTCGATGCCCTGGAAAGCGGCCAGCCAGACCTGATCGTCACCGCCAATATCGGCTGCCAGACCCACCTCGACGGCGCCGGACGCACGCCGGTGCGGCACTGGATCGAGCTGCTGGACGAGGCGCTAGCGAAGTCGCCAACCCTGGCATAAGCTCAATCGGGCAGCCCCTTTCGACAACCCGAGGACTCGTCATGCGTCAGCTTCTACTGGTCTCATTGCTCGTCGTAAGCCCCGCCATTCTGGCCAAGACCGAATGCAGCAGCGCCGACAAGGTGCAATGGCAGGACCAGAACAACTTCCAGGAAGAACTGAAAAAACAGGGCTATGAGATCAAGAAATTCAAGGTCACCGACGGCAACTGCTACGAGATCTATGGCAAGAACAAAGAAGGCAAGAAGGTCGAGATCTACTTCGATCCGGTGACCGGCAAAAAAGTGAAAGAAGAGATCGACTGAGGTGAGCGGCGATAACCTGCGCCTTTGGGACCCGGTGGTGCGCGTGTGCCACTGGTCGTTGGTGCTGGTGTTTATCGGTGGTTATTTTTTCACCGAAGAAGGCGATGGCTGGCACCGCTGGCTGGGTTACTACGGCCTGGCGATCGTGCTGCTACGTAGCGTATGGGGCTTTATCGGCAGCCCGGCAGCGCGCTGGGCGGACTTCTGGCCGACGCCAACGCGACTGAAGTGGCACCTGCAGGCGTTGTACCGCGGCGAAAACTACCACCGCCTCGGGCATTCGCCGTTGGGCGCCCTGGTGATGGTGCTGATGTTGCTGCTGATGGCCGGCCTTGGGGTCAGCGGCTTCATGATGGAAGAGATCTATTACTTCTGGGGTGAAGACGGCCTGCGCGATGTCCATGCGTTCATGGCCGATGCCCTGCTGGCGCTGGTGTGCCTGCACATTGCGGCGGCGCTGGTCGAGAGTTGGCGGCTGAAGGAAAACCTGCCGCTGTCGATGCTCACCGGCCGGCGGCGCCAGCGTTGAAACGGGGCAACGCAGCCACTGCTGCGTTGCCCGGCACGGGTATCAGAAGCGGTAGTTGGTGCTCAGCTCCAGGGTCCGTGGTGCCCCGGGGGTGATCAGGTCCACCGAGCCGTGGGCCGAGGCGTAGTAGTCGCGGTCAAAGACATTGCGCAGGCGCAGGGCCATGTCCCACTTCGGCTGGTTGTACAGCAGTGCAGCGTCCACGGTGGTGTAGGACGGCATCACCACGACGTTATCCAGCGCGGTGTAACGCTCGTCCACATAGTTGGCGCCCATGCCCACACGCCAGTGCTCGGTCAACGAGCGAACCAGCCACAGGTTGGCGCTGGTGCGCGGGGTCAGGGTCGGGGTCTGGCCTTCGTTGGCCACGCCATTGGTGCGGTTGGTGGACTTGATGATTTCGGCATCGAGGAAGGCAAAGCCGCCATAGACCTGCCACTTGTCCGTCAGTTGCCCGCTCACGGTCGCTTCGAAACCGTCGGTACGCTGCTCACCGGCCAGCACCAACTGCGCCGGGTTGGCCGGGTTGGTGGTTTTCATGTTGGTACGTTCCAGGCGGAACAAGGCCGCGGTCACCGCCAGGCGGCTATCGAGCAAGTCCCACTTGGCGCCGATTTCATAGTTGGTGGTTTGTTCCGGTTCCAGGCCCTGGTTGCCGGCACTGAGGGCGAAGACTTCCGAGGACGGCTGGTAGGAGCGGCTGACCGACACGTAGTAGGACTGGATCGCGTCCGGCTGGTAGACCAGGCCGATGCGCGGGCTCCAGGTGGTGTCGGTGCGCGACAGCTCGGTGCCGCTCAGGTCGTCGGCGTACTCCTGGTCAAACACGTCGTAACGCACCCCGAGCAGGGCCTTCCACTGCGGCGCCAGCTCAATCAGGTCCTGTACGTAGAAACCTGCGGTGTCCTGGGTGGTGGTGCCCTTGGCGGTCTGGCGGTTGGCCTGGAACGGCACATCGACCAGGCCGTCACGGAACACCGGGACCTGGGCCACGTTGCTCTGGCTGAACACGCTCTGGTCCTTGACCTGCCGGCCGAGCTCCACACCGTACAACAGGTTGTGGTTCATGCCGGCCAGCAGCGCCTGCTGCTTGAGCTCGGTCTGGTTGAACCAGCCGTCTTCGCTGCGTTGCACGTTGCCGCGGTTGAGCTTGACCAGCAGTTCACCATTGGCGGCGGTGACGAAGCGGGTCGGGCTGGAGTCCGCCAAGGTGTTGTTGCGGTCCAGGTCGTAGTGGTAGTAACGGCTGGTATTGCTCAAGGTGAAGTTGTCATTGATCCGGTAGTCGACACCGGCGCTGAAGGAAAACACCTCGCTGCGGGCGTAATCGTCATCCGGGTCGGCGGCGCCGAAGCGCTTGTCGCGATCGACATCGACCGGGCGGTTGCCCAAGGCCGGAATGCCGAAGTCGATCAGGCGCTTGTCGTACAGGTAGGTAGCGCCCAGGTTCAGCTCCAGGTCATCGGACAGCTTGAAATAGGCCGAGGGTGCCAGGGCCTTGCGGTCGATGTAGCCATCGTCACGGAAGGTGTCGCTGTCTTCCAGGGCGCCGGTCAGACGAAAGGCCTTGTCACCCTGCTGCTGGTCGGCCCAGCCGGTATCGAACTGGGTACGGCGCTTGCCCTCGCTGTCGAAGCTGACGCCCACTTCCTGCACCGGGTTGAAGGTGGGTTTCTTGCTCACGCTGTTGATCAGGCCGCCAGAAGAGCCGCGGCCATAGAGCACGGCCGCCGGGCCCTTGACCACCTCGACCCGCTCGACATTGGACAGATCGCGGTAATACAGGGCGTCGTCACGCATGCCATCGACATACATATCGCCAATGGCACTGAAACCGCGAATCGTCACCTGGTCGCGCTGGCCGTCGCCGTTGGACAAGCCAATCCCCGGCACGTTCTTGAGCACGTCCTCCATCGACTGCGCGCCCTGATCCTTGATCACGCTCGCTGGCACGACGTTGACGGTTTGCGGGATGTCACGCAGCGGCGCGTCGATTTTCAGAGCACTGCGGCTTTCGCTGACCTTGTAGCTCTGTTCTTCATAGTTGCTGTTGACCGAGGTTGCCGGAATAGCCAGGGTTTCGGCGTGCAGCGCTGGAGCGACCAGCACGCTGAGCACGGAGAGTGAGGCCGGGTGAATGCGCGAAAGAGCCACCATGCGTTCCTTTTTTTGTAAGGATTGTAAAGAAGCGCAAATGGTAACGATTTGTAATTGAGAATTAAATACTATTACGTTTTAAATATTTTGACGCCACGCACAAAAAAGCCAGGCTGCCGTCCTTGACTGCAGCCTGGCTTGTTGTCGATCGCGTGGCGGCGATCAATGCATGTGCTGGTGGCCCGACATGGCTTCAGCATTCAGCGCCCGCACCGGCGCCTTGACTTCAATGGTCTGCTTGACGCCCTTGGCATCCTCGACCACCAGGGTCAGCGGCACCTGCTCGCCTTCCTTGAGCTGCTGGTTCAGTTGCATGAGCATCACGTGATAACCGTTGGGGTCCAGGGTCACCGCCTTGCCGGCCGGCAGCGCGACGCTGTCGACCTCGCCCATCTTCATCACGTCGTTGTCCATGGTCATCTGGTGCACCTGCACGATCTTGGCCACCGGCGAGGCCACGCTGATCAGCTTGCTGTCGGTGCTGGCGGTGAGGGTCATGAAGGCACCGCTGGACTGCTGGTGCGCCACGGTGGCGCGTGCCCAGGCGTCGCTGACGGTGGTTTGCGCCACGGCCGGCAAGGCCAGGCCAATCAGGGCCAGCGCGGCCAGGGTACGTTTGACAGGGTTACGAAGCATTAGCACACCTCCATGACAGTGAGCAGGTCTTCTGCGCACTCTTTTGCATTGAGCGAATGGGACAGCCCCAGGCGCAACTGGCCGCGGGAATCGAAGACGTAGCTGGTCGAGGTGTGCGAGATGGTATAGGTATCGCCGGCTGGCACCTTCTCATAGAACACACCGAACTCCCGGGCTGCCGCCGCGGTTTCTTCGAGGGTACCGGACAGCGCCACGAACGACGGATCGAAGGCCTTGACGTAGGCGTCGAGCACTTCGGGGGTATCGCGCTCGGGGTCGAGGCTGATGAACACCACCTGCAAGAAGCCTGCGTCGCGGCCCATCAGCTTCTTGATCTGCGCTGCGCGCGCCAGGGTGGTCGGGCACACCGCCGGGCACTGGGTGAACCCGAAGAACACCATCGGCATCGAACCCCAGAAACTCGACAGGGTACGGACGTTGCCTTGGGTATCCTTGAGCTTGAACGAACGGCCGAGGATCTTGTTGCTCATGTCCTTGCCGTATTTGAAGTCCAGCGCGCCACCGGAACGGGGGTCGCAACCTGCAAGGGCGCCGAGGCCCAGCAGGCTGATCCCGGCAACAACCTGGCGCCGGGTCAGTAAATCAGTCATGTAACCATCCTTTTGGGAAGGTGCCAGCCCCTGGATAGAGGGCATGTCGAGAAACCTTCGCATTTTGTCATGGCGGTGGACGCAGGTTCCAGCGCGCAGCGCCCCGTACGTCTGTATCCCAGTATTTACGGGGTGCGGCCTGTTGTCGCAGGCAGTGGCAGGAACACTCGGCAACGCCTACCAGGTGACGATCGCCGCGTTACTGGCGACCCTGGACACTGACAAACTCGAACTGGATGTATCGCACCCCTTCGGGCGTTTCAATGGTTTGCGCCTGTGCCCCCGCCGGCAGAACCTTTGGCCAGAAGCGCAGGCCGGCGAGGTTATCCGCCAATACCGATAGCTCCCATCGGCCGCTGTGCAACGCGAACAAAGCCTGCGCGGCGGCATGGCCAACCCCCGCCAAGCGATAGTCACTGGCGACATAGAACTCGGCCAGTTCGTACACCGTGAGCTCTTGCTGCTGGCGAACCAGGGCGAACCCTGCGATGTCGTCCTCAACCAGCAGCAGGTAGGCAAAACGCCCTGGCTCCTGCCAGTAGAGCGGTAAATAAGGGTACTCCCCTTCGACACCGAGTTCGCGTAAATACCCCGGAAGCATCGCCTCAAAGTGGGCTTTTTCATTCTCAAGTGCGGGCTTTATCTGAACTTTCATGCGGCTAATTTCCTACATCAGTCACAAAACGGTACACATCCTGCTTACTGCGAGGCGGCGCATCCTATGATGCGCCTATCGTAACGACACATAAGGAAAAGTGCCGTGTTCAAACCGTTAGCAGTCGCTGTAAGCCTGGGTTGCGCAATGTTGTCATCAGGCGCCAGCGCCTATGAGTATGGGGAGTTTGCCGGGCAGACCCTGGACCGTCTGATCAACGACTACCCCGGGCGTTACCGTGGTACCGCCAGTTTCGAAGGTGCTACCGCACTGATGCAATCGCAACTGGGCTTTGGCTACCAGACCCGCCGCCAGGACTTCACCTGGGCCGGCAACCGCAGCTCGCAGAACGTCATCGCTTCGGCCGCGGGCCAGAACAGCACCTACGTGGTGCTCGGCGCCCACTACGACACCTATTTCGGCCGCCCCACCCTGCAAGGCCTGGACGACAATGCCTCGGGCGCCGCGGTGCTCACCGAAATCGCCCGCAACCTCGGCGGCGTGGCCCTGGAGAACGGCCTGGAAGTGGTCGGTTTTGGTGCCGAGGAAGAAGGCCTGCGCGGTTCGCGTGCTTATGTCGCATCATTGAGCGACAGCCAGCGCGCCAACCTGCTGGGCATGATCAACCTCGACAGCCTGATCACCGGCGACAAGATGTACGCCCACGCCGCCAGCAACAGCGTCGCCAACCCGGCCCTGGGTGCCTACCGCGACCAGTTGCTGCGCATCGCCCAGGAGATGAACATCCCGCTGTTCACCAACCCTGGCCTCAACCCCGAGTACCCGGCCGGCACCGGCTGCTGCAGCGACGGCGAAAGCTTCAAGGGCCTCAACGTACCGGTGCTGTTCATCGAGGCGACCAACTGGGAGCTGGGTGAGCTGGACGGCTACGAGCAGACCGACAACCCGGCGATCCCCGGCGGCTCGACCTGGCACGACCCGGCCGAGGACAACCAGCAGGTGCTGACCCATGCTTTCGGCCAGGAGCGCATCGACCAGCGTCTGCGCGACTTCTCGCGGCTGCTGACCCGCCTGGTGCTGGAACTGACCAACGCCGACCTGCTCGCCTCCACGGCGTCCGGCGGGGCCATGGCGCGGCAGATGGAAGACCAGTTGCAACGCCAGCACCAGGCCCTGACCCGCCTGCATGACCGCCGATGGCTGAGCCTGCTGGATGCGTCACGGGCGGTCGGCAGTGTTGACGGTGAAGTGGGTGTGGAAGGCGAAGTCTCGCCCGACAGCGGTTTTGATGCGCCGGGCAACCCGGAGTCGAAACGGGTGGGGGTCTATGGCGTCGCTGACTACCGCCTCAACGAAGCCCTGAGCGTCGGTGCCAGCCTGAGCTTTCAGCGTAGCCGCGATTCGCTCGAGCATGGCGGACGCATCGAAGGCGATGCCTGGCAAGCCGGGCTGTTCGCCCTGCTCAACGACGGCGGCCCGCAATGGCTGGCCGGCGAGCTGAGCGCCGGGCACACCCGCTTCGATAGCAAGCGTTCGGTGTACATCCAGGCCAACAATGGCCCAGTGTTGCTCGACCAGCGCCTGAGCGGCGACACCTCGGCGTGGTTCTGGGGCGCACGGGTGGACGGCGGCTATGACTTCAGCTTCGGCGCCTTGAAAACCGGCCCGGTCGCCGGCCTGGACTACATGCATTACCGCATCGACGACTTCAGCGAAGACGACAACCTGCGCACCGCCCTGGGCTACGAGCAGCAGAACTACGACGCCCTCGAAGCCAGCCTCGGCTGGCGCCTGCATGGCAGCGTCGGCCTGGGCGCGAACATGGCCCTGCAACCCTACGCCAGCGTGCGCTGGGTGCGCGAGCTGGCCGATGGCCGCCTGGATGAAATCGACCTGACCAGCCATGCCGACGGCCGCGTGCGGGTGGCCGACATGGGCAGCGTCGACAAGGACTTTGGCCGTGCGCAATTGGGTGCGCAGTTGATGTTCACCGAGCAGTTGGGCGTGTTTGCCGAAGTGAACAGCCGCTTTGCCCATAGCGAGGGTAATCAGGCCGGCTACTCGCTGGGCGTGCAATGGCAGTTTTAACCCTGTAGGAGCGGGCTTGCCCCGCGATTGCGGTGTGACTGACAGACCACTATCGCGGGGCAAGCCCGCTCCCACAACAAAAGGATATAAAAATAACAAAACAATCTAACAATTTGGAATAAACAAATTGAAGGGCCTGCGCGGGCTCCTTATATTTTCGGGCATGCCTTGCCCTTGAATCCCAGGAGTCCGCCCATGTCGCACACGCCCCATTCCCCTTTGCGCCGCCTGCTCACCGGCGGCCTGTTTGCCACCTTTGCCGCGCTGCTACTGCCCGGCTCGCTGGCCCATGCCGAACCGAGCAAGACCCTGCGCATCGGCTACCAGAAGTTCAACAGCATCAACATCCTCAAAGGCAGCGGCGCCCTGGAAAAAGCCCTGGCACCGCAAGGAGTGAACGTCAGCTGGTACGAATTTGCCGCCGGCCCACAACTGCTCGAAGCCTTGAGCACCGGCGCCATCGACCTTGGCCACGCCGCCGACGCACCCTCGGTGTTCGCCCAGGCCGCCGGCAAACCGGTGGTCTACCTGGCCGCCGAACAGCCCTACCCCAAAGGCATCGGCCTGGTGGTGCGCGAGCAGGACAAGATCGCCAGCGTCGCCGCCCTCAAGGGCCAGCGCGTGGCCACCGGCCGCGGCTGGAACGCCCAGTACCTGCTGGCCGTGGCCCTGCAGGACGCAGGCCTGAGCTACAAGGACATCACCCCGGCCTACGTCAACAACGCCGCCGACGCCGTGGCCGCACTGCAGTCGGGTAGCGTCCAGGCCGTGACCCTGTGGGACCCCTTCCTCGCCGCCGCGGAAAAACAACCGGGCCTGAAGAACCTGCGTGACGGCAGCGGGCTGTCCAACAACCGCACCTTCTACCTGTCGTCGGCGGCCTTTGCCGACAACAACCGCGCGCTGCTGAAAACCTTCTTCAGCGAACTGGCCAAGGTCAGCACCTGGGCCAACCAGCAGCCCGACGAAGTCGCCGCCCTGCTGGCGCCGCAACTGGGTATCGGCGCCGACGTGCTGCAGGTGGCCAGCGAGCGGCGCAACTACAACGCCGTGGCCATCGACGCGCAGATCACCGCCGAGCAGCAGAAGCTTGCCGACACCTTCCAGGGCCTGGGCCTGATCCCCAAGCCGCTGAAGGTGGCCGACGCGGTCTACCCGGTGTCGGTCCTGCCCTGAGTACAGCCCATGTCCAAGACCATCCGCTTCAACGCCTTCAGCATGAACGCCGCCACCCACCAGTCCCCCGGGCTGTGGCGCCATCCGCGCAACACCAGCGTCGATTTCAATCGCCTGGACTACTGGACCGACCTTGCCCGCCTGCTCGAACGCGGGCTGTTCGATGCGCTGTTCATCGCCGATGTGCTGGGCATCTATGACGTGTACCAGGGCAGCGCCGACGGTGCCCTGCGCGGCGGCGTGCAGGTGCCGGTCAACGACCCGCTGCTGATCGTCCCGGCCATGGCCGGGGTCACCGAGCACCTGGGTTTTGGCGTGACCTTTTCACTGACCTACGAGCACCCCTATCCCTTCGCCCGGCGCATGTCCACGCTCGATCACCTGAGCGCCGGCCGGGTGGGCTGGAACATCGTCACCGGCTACCTCGACAGCGCCGCGCGCAACCTCGGCCTGGCCCGGCAACTGGGCCACGACGAGCGCTATGAGCTGGCCGAAGAATACCTGCAGGTGCTGTACAAGCTCTGGGAAAAAAGCTGGGACGACGATGCGCTGGTGCAGGATCGCGCCAGCGGCCAGTTCCTCGACCCGGCCCGGGTGCACCCGATCAACCACCAGGGCGAGCACTTCCAGGTGCCCGGCATTCACCTCAGCCAGCCCTCGCCGCAGCGCACGCCGGTACTGTTCCAGGCCGGCGCTTCGCCACGGGGCCTGCGCTTTGCCGCCGATCATGCCGAATGCGTGTTCATCAGCGCCCCCACGCAAACGGCGCTGAGCGGCTACGTCGAGGCGATTCGCAAGGCCAGCCGTGAAGCCGGGCGGCCTGAGCAGGAGGTGCTGATCTACGCCCAGGCCCTGTTGATTGTTGGCGAAGATCGCCAGGCTGCCGAAGCCAAACTGCAGGAGTACCGCCAGTACGTGGACGTCGAGGCGGCGCTGACCCTGCTGTCGGGCTGGACCGGCATCGACTTCGCAGGCGTCGACCCCGATTCGTTGATCGAGTACATCGACAACGACGCCGGCCGCACCGCCCTGGCGGTGTTCACCAAGGCCGACCCGAAGCGGCGCTGGACCGTGCGCGAAGCCGCCGAGTTCGTCAGCCTCGGCGGCCGTGGCCCGGTCTTGCTCGGCTCGCCCGCGCACATTGCCGACCAGTTGGAAGACTGGCTCGACAGCACCGGTATCGACGGTTTCAACCTCACCTATGCAGTGGTACCGGACGACCTGCAAGCGGTGGTCGAGCAGGTGGTGCCCGAGCTGCAGCGCCGTGGCCGCTACCGCACCGCGTATGAGGACGGCACCTTGCGCCACAAGCTGTTTGGCCGCGGTGACCGCTTGGCGCCCGAGCACAAGGGCCGGCTCGTCCAGATTTGATGCCAGGCACTATGCTCTGAACAGTCGCCCAGCCGCTGGAGCCTGTTCATGAGCCGTCGCCTTGTTCTGTGCCTGCTGCTGACCCTCAGCACCTGGGCCGGTGCCGCTGAACGCTGGCATCTGGCCCAGGACGAAGACGGTATCAAGGTCTACCTCAGCGAGGTGCCAGGTTCGCAATACCAGCAGTTTCGCGGCGTTGCCCTGATCAAAGCCAGCGTGCGCACCCTGAGCGATTTGCAGGAAAACCTGCGGGTCGCCTGCAAATGGCTGTATGGCTGCGCCGACATGCGCCTGCTCAAGGTCGAGGGCGACCGCACCTGGGTCTACCTGACCACCGCCCTGCCCTGGCCGGCCAGCACCCGCGACATGGTGATCCTGGTGCACAGCGAGCGCCGCGACGACGGTAGCCTGGTGCGTCACCTCAAGGCGGTGCCCGGCATGGTCAAGCATGTGCCGGGGCAGATCCGCGTGCGCCAGCTCAAGGGGCTCTGGACCCTGGTGCCCAAAGGCGAACACCTCACCGAAGTGACCTATGAACTGCAGGCCGATCCGGCCGGGGACATCCCCTCGTGGCTGGCCAACCAGTTCGTCCTCGATGCACCGACCATCTCCTTGCGCACCTTGCGCGCAGTGGCCGAGCGCCAGGGCGGCGCAACGCCCTGAGCAGGCCTGCAGGCGGCGCACCTGGCCCTGCGCGGACAGGACCGGGGAGATTTTGCGGGTTGTTTGCGGGCCTCATCGCGGGTCAAGCCCGCTCCCACAGGTTTTGTGGGAGCGGGCTTGACCCGCGATCAGATGCTTCAGGACAGGGCTTTTTTCGCCGCCCGCACGTGCAACACCGCGCCCATCAAGGCCACGACAATCGCCGCCGCACCGGTGGAGAACACCAGCACCTGGTAGTCCGGCACAAAGGCCATGGTCACCAGGCAGCCGATGATGAACACGATCACCAGGTAGGTCAGCCACGGGAACAGCCACATTTTCAGGCGGATCGGCTTGCCTTCGGCTTCCAGCTTGCGGCGCATCTTCAGTTGCGAGAAGGCGATCACCAGGTACACCAGCAAGGCGATCATGCCGGTGGTGTTCATCAGCACATCGAGCACGTCTTTCGGGCGCAGGGTTTCGCTGAAGTTGATCAGCGCCACGAACACCGCCACCGAGCAGGAACCGATGATCGAGAACACCGGCACGCCGGTACCGGCACGGGTGATCTTGAAGAACGACGGCGCATCGCCACGGGTCGACAGCGAGAACAGCATGCGCGACGCGGTGTAGTGCGCGGAGATCAGGCAGCTGCTCACCGAGGTCAGGACCACGAAGTTCATCACCAATTCGGCACCCGGGATGCCCAGCAGCTCCAGGGTCCGGCGGTACGAGCCATAGCCCGAGGTGCCCATCAGCGGGTCATTCCATGGCACCAGGGCGACGATCAGGAAGATCGAGCCGACGTAGAACAGGCACACCCGCCAGACCACCGAGTTGGTCGCCTTGACGATCTGCTCGGACGGGTTCTTCGACTCGGCGGCGGCGATGGTGACGATTTCCGCGCCGAGGAAGGCGAACATCACCCCGAGCATGGCGACGACCACCGTCTCTATGCCATTGGGCATGAAGCCTTGCGCGGTGAGGTTGCTCAGGCCATGGACCTCGCCTGTGGGCCAGAGGTTGACCACCGCCAACCCGCACACCACAAGGAAACAGATAATCGCCACGACCTTTATCAAGGCGAACCAGAACTCGAACTCGCCGTAGTGCTTGACGTTGAAGAAGTTGACGCTGATCAGCACCAGGGTGGTGGCCAGGACGAAGACGTTGACGCTGACCGAGGGGAACCAGCCGTGCAGGATCTTGCCGGCGACGTAGGCTTCCCAGGCCATCAAAATGACCCAGAACCACCAGTACAACCAGCCGATGGTGAAGCCCGCCCAGCGGCCAATGGCGCGCTCGGCATAGGTGGAGAACGAGCCGGTGTCGGGCGACGAGGTCGCCATTTCACCGAGCATGCGCATGATCAGCACCACCAGGATGCCGCCGGCCAAGTAAGCCAAAATGGCCGCGGGGCCGGCGCTGTGAATCACACTGCCGGAGCCGACGAACAATGCGCCGCCGATGACCCCGGCGATCGACATCATGGTCAGGTGGCGAGACTTGAGCGAAGCGCTGAGCTTGCTCTCGTGCTCCACCTTCGCAGTGGAAGTGGAAGTGGATGTTGCGTCCATCAGTAGCTACCTCGTGTTCTTTTTATGCAAGGAAACTCGTGGGACCGCCTGCTACAGCGGTCTCACCCATTCAAACGTGTGAAAGTGCGGGCAGCCGACATCGCCCGGCCCAGGTGGCCGGGTCGGCGGCGGTGCTCACGGGGCCAGCGGAGTGCCTCTGGTCGGATTGAACGGTGCAATGGCGCGATGGCGGATCAGTGCCATCTGTGCGCAAGGAGCGGTTGGGCGGCGCCCAAGGGTGAAAGCATCAGTGTCATTGTGATTATTCATACTGCTTCAACGTGCTTTAGCTAGCGATAACAGACCCCTAATGTAAAAATGTCCGACACATAGAGCCATGCACAGCGCGATGAAAAATCCACTGCACTGTACAGGCCGCCGATGCAGTACACCGCGATTTCCTGCAGGCGCCCGGCGTTACGCACACCTGAAGGCACAGCTTCCCCATGCTTGAATTACGAGCCGACGCATCGCCCCCGCTGGTCAACCAGATCATCAACGGGCTGCGAGAGTTGATCGAGAACCAGACCCTCAAACCCGGCGCCAAGGTGCCGTCGATCCGCGCCTTCGCCGCCACCTACTCGGTCAGCACCTTCACCGTGGTCGAGGCCTACGACCGCCTGGTCGCCCAGGGTTTGCTGGTCAGCCGTGGCAATGCCGGGTTCTTCGTCAACCGTGCGGTCGTGGAGCTGATCGAAAACCAGACCCAGGAACCGGCGCCAGGCAAGCCGGAATTCAACTCCGAGTGGTACCTGCAGCAGATCTTCGAAAGCCGTCAGCTTGAGTTCAAGCCCGGTTGCGGCTGGCTGCCCAACGACTGGATGTTCGAAGACGGCCTGCGCCGGGGTATGCGCCAGGTCGCCAGCAGCGTGCTGGAACTGAGCGGTTACGGCGACCCCATGGGCCTGCTGGAACTGCGCACCCTGACCGCGCAGAACCTGCAACAGGACCTGCGCATCGTCGCCAACCCCAACCAGCTGATGCTCACCCACGGCGCCAGCCAGGCCCTGGACCTGGCCGTGCGCACCCTGGTGCGCCCCGGTGACGTGGTGCTGGTGGACGACCCCGGCTACCCCAACCTGATGAGCATCCTGCGCTTTCAGGGCGCCACCTTGCTGGGCGTGCCGCGTACCCCGAATGGCTACGATCTCGACCACCTGGAGCGCCTGCTTGAACACCACCGCCCGACGGTGTTCTTCACCCAGCCGCACCTGCACAGCCCGACCGCCTCGCGCACGCCGCTGGCGCAACTGCACCGCCTGCTGCAACTGGCGGCGCGCCACGGCTTTCGCCTGGTGGAGAACAACCTCTACGCCGACATGATCAACGAGCCGCTGCCGTGCCTGACCAGCCTCGATCATTTGCAGCAGGTGGTGTACGTCGGCAGCTACTCGAAGAGCATCTCGCCGAACGTGCGGGTCGGCTTCATGCTGGCCAACCCGGCATTGATGCAGCAACTGCTGCAACTGAAAATGCGCTCCGGCCTGACCACCTCGCAGGTGATGGAACGGGTGGTGTACGCCGCCATCACCGATGGGCGCTGGCGCAAGCACCTCAAGCGCCTGCGCCAGCGCCTGGCCGAGGCGCAGCAGCAGGTCAGCGAACACCTCACCCGGCTGGGTTTCGAGCGTTTTATCGAAGGCGACGAAGGCATGTACCTGTGGACCCGCCACCCGGCCATCGCCGACAGCGCGGCGCTGGTCGATGACGCCCTGGCGCAAGGCATCATGCTCGGCCCTGGGCAGTTGTTCATGGTCGACTCACAGGCGACCGGGTGGATGCGCTTCAACGTCGCGTTCAGTACCGAGGCGGCGTTGTGGGAGAAGCTGGAGAAGTTGCTGGTCAAGCATGGGCGGCGGGGGCAATAGCGCCTGCGACCGCTTTGCGCTCGATCGCTGGCAAGTCCAGCTCCCACCAGTACGCCGGCACTCTCACGGTTGACGCATGACCTGTGGGAGCTGGGCCAGTACAGCCAGCACATTTGGCGTTGCCTGAATCCCGCTCCCACAATTTTCAAGATTGGCATACGAACTGTGGGAGCGGGCTTGACCCGCGATGAGGCCGGTACAACCAGCTAAAATCCCGGCCTATTCAACCACCCTCACCGCCGCCGATAACTCTTCTTGCCACTGGGCGTCAGGCAATAAACCCCACCCCGCGGCCCGGTACAAAACGACCCAGAGCCACAACCACAGCCCTCGCTCGCCCCGCGCAGCGGCTGCAGCGCAGGCCGCGCAGCACTGCCACCCATATAAGCCGTGCAACTGCGTTTCGAACCACTGATCGACCCGTCATTACACAAAAACAGGTCGCCATCACAGCCGGCAATCCCACCCTTGCGCCCGGAGCAAGGCGTATTGGCCGCCAACGCCGTGGACGCCGCCAACACCAGTACCAGGGCCAACCCTACCCGCCCGGAAAAATAACGCGCCACAGTACTCCCTCCCTAGAATATGGCCGAATGCTATCAGCCTTGCCTTAGCACAGCAAAACAGGCTCGCCCCTGGTGAATATCAACCCAGTGGCGATCCGCGGAGGAAACTCCGAACACGTTGCTCAGCAAACGGCAGTGAGCGGTTTCCTGACACAGGCCAACTCGCTTTCGGGCTTCTCCAGATACAGGGTCACGGCAATTACCTTGCAAAACGCCGCGTTGCACTTATTCTGTGAATTCAGGTAAATTTATTTCCGTTTTCTCTATCGCCCCTAATGGCCTAACCCTTGTTTCTGTCAAGCGCTAAAAATGGAGGTATTTACCAGGGTAAGCCGGCGATATATCCCCGATGTTGCTCAATACAAGTGAAGGAACACTTATGTACATTGAGTCAGATGGTGCAGGGTACGAGTTTGCAAAGTCACGTTCCGATAATTATAGAGCGGCCGTTGGGTCGATAGGACGTGTGTGGGATGAGGATCTGGATGCCATGTATGCGTATCTCGATCCGGAACCTGGTGACAAAATTCTGGAGGTTGGAGCAGGCTCTGGATTCTTTAGCTTTCCCATCTCGCGTGTGATTGGGGAGCAAGGGCTGTTGTATGTAACAGACCCCTCCATTGAGCAACTTCAATCTGTGCTGGAACAACAATCGGCCAACATGATCATCCTGGCGCAGGGCGCGGAAGAGATTGCTCTGGGGGAAGGTGCGCCCGCCATCGACAAGATCTGGTCACGGGGTGCGTTTCATCACGTGCGTGACAAGACCGAAACATTCTCTCGCTGGAGGCGTTTGGTTCACGGAAACTCAAGGATGGCCATTTTCGACATCTTCAGCCATAACCGCACGGCCAGATTCTTCGATGGGTTCGTCGCGAGGTCTTGCGTGACGGGCCATGAAGTCTCTTACCTAAGCAAAGACTTCGCGACCAGCCTGTGTGCAAATACCGGCTGGCGTGAACCCGAGTTTCATGACATCGACTTGAGGTGGAGCTTTGAAAGCGAACAGCACCTGGGGCGTTTTCTCGGGCTGTTGTTGGCCAATAAAGCTTCCTTCTCCGAGGCAGACTCGGTCGCTGCGGCCAAGCACTATCTTGGCGTGCGTGATACCGATGACGGCTTGAGCCTGGATTGGCCGATGACGATGATGACCAGCTCTGCGCTGCCAGGTTACGAATGATGCTTGCGTCAACACTTCTGACCTACTTCCTGACCTGTGCGGTGGCGGCAGCCACCCCAGGCCCCGGGACAATCAGCGTGATTACCTACAGCGCCTTCCTCGGGTGGCGTAGAACCCTTCCGGTCATCCTCGGTATTCAGGTTGGCATGCTGGCCATGGCGGGATTGGCACTTTCCGGTGTTGCCGCTGTGTTGATTTCGTCTCCGCTGTTGTTCGTTACCCTGCAACTGGTGGGCGCCTTGTACATTGCTTATCTGGGCGTTTCCTCCATCCGCTATGCCCGGCAAGGTGTTGAAATCATTGCCCAGCATGACGACAGTGGTAACTGGCGAAATTTTAGGCACGGAGCGGTTGTAACCTTTGCCAGCCCGAAAACGCTGCTGTTCTTCACGTCGTTCTTCCCGGTGTTCATCGACCCGACAAAAAGTGCACTCTCGCAAATGCTGTTGCTGTTGGCGCTACTGCTGCTGATCACCTTGTTGGTTCATCTCGTTTATGCGTATTTCATGAAGTACCTGAAGGACATATTGGTACGTTACAGTTATACGTTTAACGTGGCGGTCGGCGTGACGTTCATTTCCCTGGCGGTATATATGGGCGTGCAGTCGTTGAAATGACGCTCCCTCGGAAGTGGGTCGAGCATTGCCAATGATCGCTTTTTGGCGGTGTCGGGGTCATGCAGCACAGGTCAGATGGCCTGTGCTGACTTGATCGGCGCATCCCTAAAGGCGTAATGAGTAACATTCACAGCAAAGTCCAGTGAAATATTCAACTTTATTCGCTAACCAATTGATCCACATCAATATTTAACTAGTTAGCCAGTTAGGGGGTGCCCGCAGGTGCCCACTTAATGCCGAGAATGTCTCCACCCTTTACGGCGGAGAGTAGAGTTGAAACGCATCAAGATAGTGTTGTGGTCGTTGTTCATCGGGTTAACCCTGCTATGGGCACTGGCAGATACCTTTCTGCCAACCCCACTGACCTATTTCTCACTACGTTCGGTGCTGGTGCAATACACCGGCATCATCGCCATCGCTGCCATGAGCGTGGCGATGATGCTGGCCGCGCGCCCGCGCCGCCCGGAACCGCTGCTAGGCGGGCTCGACAAGATGTACCGGCTGCACAAATGGCTCGGCATCAGCGCCCTGGTGTTCGGTAGCGTGCACTGGGTCTGGGCCAAGGGCACCAAGTGGGCCGTCGGCTGGGGCTGGCTGACCAAGCCGGCCAAGGGCGGCGGTGTGGCGCCAGAATTGGGCGCAATCGAGCAGGCGCTACGCAGCCAGCGCGGCCTGGCCGAAACCCTTGGGGAATGGACGTTCTACGTCATCGGGGTGCTGATCATTCTGGCCCTGATCAAGCGTTTCCCGTACCACTGGTTTGCCAAGACCCACACTGTTCTGGCGGCACTCTATCTGGTGCTGGTGTTCCACACCGTGGTGCTGCTCAAGTTCGACTACTGGCTGCAACCCATCGGTATCGTCACCGCCCTGCTGCTGATCGGCGGCACGCTGGCGGCGTTGCAGGCGTTGTTCAAGCGCATCGGCAAGCAGCGCAAGGTCCAGGGCCAAATCCAGACCCTGATCCGCTACCCAGAGGCGAACCTGCTGGAAACCCATATCGCCCTGCAAGCGGGCTGGCCCGGGCACCAGGCCGGACAGTTCGCCTTCGTGACCTCATCGGAGTCCGAGGGGCCGCACCCTTACACCATCGCCTCGGCCTGGGAGCCGCAGGCCGCGCAGCTGCGCTTTATCACCAAAGGCCTGGGCGATCACACCCGCCGACTGCCAACGCGCCTGAAAGAAGGCGACCGAGTGACGATAGAAGGCCCTTACGGTTGCTTCACCTTCGAAGACCAAAAGCCGCGGCAGATCTGGATCGGTGCCGGCATTGGCATCACGCCCTTTGTGGCCCGGTTAAAGCAGCTGGCGCTGGAGCCTGACCGGCAACACCGTATTGACCTGTTCCATCCCTGCAGCGTGTATTCGCCCGACGTCATCGATAACTTGCGGGCCGACGTGGCGGCTGCGGGTGTGCGCTTGCACCTATTGGTGTCTGGCCAGGATGGCCGGCTGAGCGGCGAACGCCTGCGCAAGGAAATTGCCGATTGGCAGGAAGCGAGTATTTGGTACTGCGGGCCTGTGGACCTGGGTCAGTCCCTGTGTGAAGACCTGGTGGCCCATGGGCTGAAGCCGAAAGATTTCCATCAGGAGCTGTTCCAGATGCGCTAGGCCACCAATCGCACACCGCCCTGATCACCTGCCAGCCTTACGCAACCGCAACCGACGAACCACCGCAAAGCGCTTACAAAACTGCCGATGGTGATGACTGTTCAGCAAAACCAGCGCCACCAACGGCAGCGCAATTGACGAAGCTGTAAACAACGGATGGATTCCGGCTGCAACACTTGCGATGGCCATGAGCAGACTCGTCACCGCAACCGCGACGAGACACCACACTCCCCAGGCAAAACCGTTGGCGATCAGGCCAGCGCCAACACTAGACACTGCCGCCCCGAGCAAAATCCCAATAACTACATACTCCATATTCGCGAGATGCTGGACAAAATAGGCGTATTCCACCTGCACCGATGCCAACACGACGGAGGCCATGGTCAAGAAAAAGGCAGCGAATGAGCGGCCCGCATAGCGCTTGATGAACGCCGCCATCCCCGGATACCGCAGCACATCCACAGGCTCACCCGGCAAGCGCTTGGCTCGGGGAGCTTTGCTGATCTCGACGAACCTTGCATATATCCGCCGATAACCCTGACTGTTGAGCACCAGCAGGCCAGCCAGGGGACAGAAAAGCGCCAGGTAATAAATCACGCCAGGTGGGCGCTGGGTATACAACCCCAAAGTGACCAGCAAGCAACACACCAGCAACGCCGCCAGCCACCAAATCAACCGAGTGCTCCCCCACACCAGCAAGAGGTGCAGCATGGTCGGGATAACCACACCGTTTTTCACGTTGCGCAGGATGTCGGATGAACTCATGGCGCTCAGTGAGTGTGTCCCGTTAATCACCAGCATCAGGCTCATGAGGGAGGCAACTGCCAGCAACCAGCTCAAGGTCAGGAGCGGGAAATTGCGGCGTAGACAGGCGTTGATTTGTTCTTGGTGATTCATCCGTGAACCTTTGTTGGTGGTGATCTTTTTATCGTTTGCCAGACACGGGCTTGAAGCGCTTGCGACGGATCTCCGACAGGATCTTGCTCATCTCCCGGTAGCGTCGGCTGTTATACGCCAGCAACGCCAACAAGGGAGCGATTACCGAAACCACTGCCAGGAGTGCATCGTGAGAAAAGGGATAGGTCACCACGCCGGCAATCAGACAAATGAGCAACAGCCCAACTACCGCCCGGTTTCCGGCTGAATAGCCACGGATTACGACGAATTGGCCGATGCCGAGGGTGAATGAACCCAGCATGATAAAAGCGACGATGTATCCCGGCTCGGCGGGGTTGCCTGCGAAGATGGTCTCACCTGCGTGAATGGATGCGCAGGTGAGGGATATAACTGCGAGGAAAAATCCGGTCCACAGCGTGAGGTAGTAGCGACGTATAAAAGCCGGCAATTGCGTTAGATCTAGCACTGGCTCGCTCTCCTTGCCGGACTTGCTAAGTGGCCCCGTCCCTTCATCGGTTTTCCCTCTGCCGCAACCTCATCAACCGCCGTCGCATCTCGCGGTGTCGTTCACTGTTGAACAAAAGCAGAGCCAGCAAGGGTGCTAACATCGCCAATGTAAAAAGTGGCATGGGCGTGCGTGGGCCATATGTGGAAAGGGTTAGCAGCATGCACGCGCCAAGCACCATGACGACAAGCCACATGCCAGAACGCCGCCCTCGAAGCTGAAGCATGTTGCCCACGCTCAGCAGCAAAGAGCAGACCACGATTGAAGAAATGATGTACTCGGGTAGGTCGGGATGGGTCTTGAAATGAAGCAGGCTCGCGAGTGCTATCGCCAGTGAGAAGGAAAAACAGCTCAGCATCAATGCTGCGGCGTACACGGGGAAGTAGCGCTGTGAAAACCGCGGAAGAATGCTCATCTCAGCGGACTCTCCACTTTTTACGCTGCTTACGTATCACCACCAGACGTTTGCACATCATCCGGTAGCGGCGGCTGTTGATCGTGAGCAGGGCAGACAAGGAGGTGGCCAACGACACTGCGAAAAACATCCGGTGGGTGGAGGGTCCGTATGTCGAGAGCGTTGCCAGCAGGCTAATTACAACAAATGTGACGCTGATCCAGACCGTGCTGGTAAAGCCGCGTAGCAACATGTAATGGCCCACGCACAACACGAATGTAGCCGCCAGTAATACAAGAAATAACCGTTCGATGTCATACACATAAACGCCAATGACGTGCACCACCGCAAATGTCATGGAAAAACCTATAAGAAAAAACCCGGTGACGAAACGGGGAAAATATCGTTTCATCCGTTCAACGACTGCAGGGACGAGGTTCATTCCTCTACTTCCTCATAAAGACCGAATGCAATTGTCTGGACGGAAGAACTGCTGCCAACTCCCAGTACCACTCCTAACGCGTCCTTAATCAACGTGATTGTTGAATGTTGGATTTCCGCGGGAGTAAATTGTTTGGGGAGCGTGCCCAATCGCTGCTGCAGTTTAATTTGCTTCGCTGTCAAAGAGGGATGTTTTATCGAGAGTAATTCTGCAGTCAGTCTCTTGCGTTGTTGGCGACTCAACCCCCTGAATAAGTCAAACCAACCTCTCCCTGTAGCCGCCTTACGAATCTGCAAAAACTTAACGATGTTCATCGAGGCGGTAGCTGCGCCCATTAACGAAACGGTTTCAAGCAGCGACTCAACAACACGCATGGCAACCAGATCATCCAAGAAATCATTCCATTCCGGATTAACAACCTCAATAGCGGTTCTGCCACCCGCAACAAAACATAATCCGGCACCAGCCCAAAGGGCAGTTATGCTCACAGCCCCGATAGCCATACCAACCGGCCCTCCGAAAGCCACTGCAATGGAACCGCTGTATAGCACCCGCCAACTGATGTATGTACTCACGCAGGTTGCAGCAGTACCCAATAGCCTCTCGAAAACTCTAGGCTCTCGTGGATCGCTGCTGAGCTGCTCCAGATACTGTGCAGGAGCCAAATACCTTTTTACCTCCCGCAACACCACCCGCTTAGTCAACACACTACAAATCGGCCGAAACTCCCGCAATGTCACCACGTTGTAGTCCGCATCGATGTACACCACCCCTGCCCCGACAATCCCGGGGTCGGCATCAATCGCTGCAAACAACCTCGGCACATTGACCAGGCTTTCAATCCGCTGGCGCGCAAAGTACTGCGACGGGCTCGCGCCAAGCCCGCTCATCCTTGAGTCGTTCATGGGGTCTCCTGAAACGTGAAAGCGCCCGCAAACCCGAAGGCTGCAGGCGCTTGAGCGGCCTAGTTTTAGCAGCTAAAAATCAACGTTTCAGAAGCGTATTTTTGCCGGGTATGTCGTCCTACACATTCAAAACAAGAATAAAAACAACGCCTTGTAGGAGGAAACCATTGAGGCTCTTGTAGACGTATTACCCAGCCGTTGTTTCCACCGGGTCAATTACCCGTAACGCAACGTTTGAGCTCAGCTCGACCAGGCAGAGCAGGTGCGAAGTTCCATCACCACCGAAGAACTTGTCCGCTCGATCACCGGTCAGTTTTTCCTGGAACTTGAACGGTGTAGTGATAATCCGCTTGATATCCTCCTTGAAGCTCTCAGTATTGGCGTTGATCCATTCGGCTGCCTTGCGTCGCTCGGCAATCGGCGCTTTGGGCGTGCCTGTGCTCCTGAGCAAGACGGCAGGATCGATATCAAGGTCTTCGGTGTTGTAGCGCATGAACACATGGCACAGCTCCTTACCCTGGTGGTCAGCAACCGCCACACGCAAGTTGTACCCGCCCCTCCTCGCCTTGCACGCCTGCTCGGTTGCATCAACGCCAACCTCCCAGTGCACCTGGCCTCTGATTTCGCCTCTTTCCATATCGATCTGGTTTTCGATGAACGAGTACACCGTTCTGTTCACCCTGACCCAGCCGAGCTTCCCGGCACCGGATATACACAAATAGCGGTGCTGAGGTTCGAGCTCGTGGGGGGCCTTGCCGATGGACCAGCTCAACAGCTCTTCGCCTTTCAACGAATGTTGAAGCTTGGCGTTTTTTTCATCGTAGCGAGAAACGATGGTGCACTTTCTGGGATTGGACTGCGGCCGCTTGGCCAGTTCCGAGCGAACCTCGGCATCGATTGCCCGCTCGCCGCGTTGCGCACTCGCGCGCGATTTTTCGGTAGCAATCAAGTCGCGATCCAGTTCTTCGGCCTGCTTGCGCAGCGCATCGTATTTGCCAACCAGCGCCTGCGCAGCATTGTTAACCGACTCCAGAAAGCCCGGTGTCAACAAGGTTGCCTTACGCTCCATCTTCGCCACCAGCGCCTCAACGCCCTTGCTGACCCCGCGAACGCGAACGTTGGTTTCAAAATTCGCACTCGCACCCCGCTCGGTAAAGTTCTGGCTGCCCAAGGTCACAAAGCGGTCCTTGGCAACAACCATCTTCGCGTGAAGATTGGGCAGGTAGTAAACCGGGATCTTTTTCTTCAGAAGGGCTTTGATGGCACTATAACTGGAGGCGCCAGACGCAAGCACCTGCACATTGACCAGCGTATAAACCTTGGCGCTTTTACCCAGTTGGGCAATCTCCAGCGCTGCCGAACCGGTCAGGTACGGCGAGAAAATCTTCAGATCTACCTTGTCGTTTTGCAGCTGCGTTTTTATCAGCGGCACGATATTGCTAGTGAACTTCAATCGTCGGCTTCCTTGTACGAACCTCTGCCGATAATACTACATTGCCACTACTGGACGATTAGCCCAAAATCCCGCCCCCAGCAAACCCAAGCTGCCCTACAAGGAAACCGCCATGGCCCAGCCCCTGCTCGATGCCTTCATTGCATGGATGAGCGCCAACCTGGACAACGCCACCTTCACTCATCAGTACCAGAACCGCATGAGTGACAAGCCCTGGCACTGCAGCAGCCTGTTCAATGCGTATGAAAAGTACCACTGGCCGCACCCGGCAATAGAGCACCTGGACGTCGACAAGGGCAGCAACATCACCAGCAACACCCGCGCACTGACGGCGCTCCAGCAGCAACTGCAACGCGCCCTCGCGCCCGCGCCCGAAGACCAGGCCGCCAGCCGCGCAGCCATCGATGTGATGATCTGGGGTGGCGTACAGAACGGTAACGTCAGCTGGCTGACCAACAACTGTGACGGCCTGGCCAACCTACTGATCAGCACCCGCGACGCGATCGACAGCGGTGAATTGAACCACTCGGTACTGGTTGACCCCGAGCTGCGCTTCAATGCCGGCATGACCAAGGTCTACTCGCTGATCTGCAAGCAATTGGTGATCTACGACAGCCGCGTTGCAGCCGCGCTGGGTTGGGCAGTGGTGAAGTTCTGCCAGCAGGCGAACCCCAAACTTACCCAGGTGCCGCCTGAGCTGGCCTTCCCCTGGGCTGCGGCCAGGCCGACCAAGGGCATATCCAAACAGCGCGATCCGTCCCAAGGCAACTTGCGGTTCCCATCGTTGCAGCCCGGTACGGTGCATGCGCAGTGGAACATTCAGGCCAGCCGGATACTGGCCGCCGTACTCGCCCACGCCAATGCCAAGGACAGCGGCTTCAACAAGCACGACGATTCGGGTAGCAGCCCGTTGCGGCGTTTGGAAGCGGCATTGTTCATGATTGGCTATGACCTGGGCGGCGGCGCTGCGACCGCTATGGAGACAGAGGTCAGCCAAAGCGCGATGCCCGCGCCAACAGCGGGATGGGTCGAATGCTGGACGCCCAGCCATCGCAAGCCTTTTCACTACCGCGTGACCGGTCAGGGCTTCGAGACCCACGGCAAGAGCATCACCCGCTACCCGCTGCAAGTGGTCAACAATACCCTCAACTACCTGTGGCGCCAGTTTGGGCGCGCAAAGTTCCCCCTGGCCAACAGTGCCGACGGTGTGCCGGCCGGCACCAGCGAAGAAGGCATCGGTACCGCTTATTACCAGGCCATCAACCGGCAACAGCGGGTTCCGGAGTCGAGCCGCCTGGCGGCCATCCTTGAGGACCTCGGGGTGATTCAGCTAGTCAGCCGTGGGAAAAAGCACTGGGTGTTGAACCTGGCGTTGCTGAACGCTACCGACAAAGGCACCCTGGATATCGAGCCGCTGTTGCTGCGCCTGCTTGAAGACGAGGCACAGGACTAACCTCTCGCAGGCCTTTGTGGGAGCGGGCTTGCCCCGCGATGGAGGTTAGAACCAAAGCACATTGCCATCCCCCACTGATTCACTCACACTCGCCTTCGCTCGCTGCTCAAGGATGATCGCGACGCATGGAAGCCAACCCGACGCGGCACCCGGTGCCCATGCCTGCACACCCTCGACCGGGCTTACCCACCTGTCGACTACCGCACCTAAGGTTCAAGAATGGAAGCTGCCCTCCCACCCAAGAAGATCTCTGGCCTGATTACCCGCATCATGGGTGGCATCAGCGCCTTGCTGGCCACCATGTGGGGCCTGATCACCTATGTGTTCCCCGACCCGACCGTGTTCGGCCTGAGCTTTTTGAACTGGAAGAACCTCATCCTGTTCATGAGCGCCTTCGTGTTCTTGTTCGTGATTTTGCTCGGCTGGTACGCCAACCGCCTGCCGCAGATGCTCAAAGGCGCGATGCTGGTGATCCTGGCTGCAGGCCTGGCAGTCATCTTCTTCGCCCTGGGCGGGGAATACGCCAAGCCCAGCTTCGACTTCGCCCGAGATCAACAGAAGTTCATCGAAAACGGCGGTGCCAACCTGCTGGGCAAACGTCTGGAAGTGATCGATGGCGTGCGCATCGAACTGCTGGGCTGTGAAAAAATCGGCCGTCAGCCCAACTGCGCCTTCGAGCTGACCAACACCCGGCTGGACAGCGAGTTCCGCTTCGAATCGCAAACCACCCTGTTCGAAGAAAGCGGCGGCGCCCTGAGCATCGACAAGATGCAGGTCGGCTCATCCAAATTCACCTACCGCGACGCCTTCCCCCTGGTACGTGGCGTACCCACCCGCGTGACCCTGGCCTTCGAACAAGGCCGCGGCGACCTGCAGCAGGCGCCGGCGCTCAAACTCAAAGTGCGCGTAGGCCGTGGTGAAGAAAGCGTGGTGAAATTCAACGAAGTCGACATCAAGTAAGCAACAACGCCCCACGCCGGCCTTCGCCTGCGTGGGGCGCTTTCCTACCGTCCAGCTCAAAACGCCTTACCCGCGCACGCCATGCGCCACATCCTCCACCAGCGCCTTGGCCATGCCGCTGAGGTAATGCGCCGCCCAGACCAACGCCGCGTCATGCTCGATCCCGGCTTGCAAGGTCAGCCGATGCACGCAGCCCATCAGCACGGCCGATTGCTCCAACGCGAACGCCGCACTGTGGCCGGGCTCGACGCGGAACAGCCTTTGTGTGGAATGCCCGCTTTCGCCTTCGCCGAAGGCGGCGATGCCGGCTGTCTCAAAGGTGCTGGCTGCATTCAAATCCTCATCCATTGATAGGTCTCCCTGCTGAAATCGCTAGCCCGCATTGCTGAGCGGTTTCGTCAGCAACGCGGGCGTCTGCTTATTGGCAACTCAGTGGCGTGACTGAACCTTGCTCAAGGCCACTTCGACCAGAACACGGGCGTGTTCGATTTCATGCATGGTCGCCAAGGTGAGGACCTGGCCAGGAGGTTTGGGGTGGAGCAGGACGGATTGTCGGGCGATGGTCAGGGCGCGGACCAGGTATTCGGAGGTCCGGACCAGGAGGTCTTCGAGGGATTGGTTGGGGTTGAGGGGTGGGTCGGGGACGATTTTTAGCATCAGGTATTGCTCCGTTTAGATGGAGCTGCCACACCCAAGCTGTCAAACAAAGAGGTGGCAGCTATACGCGGGTTGACAGACCGGTAAACGAAGAAACCCGGCGCACACGAAGGTGCCCCACGCACAGCCGCCATTACGCAGGTGCACAGATGGTTTCATTTGTTGCGGTCTGTCAAAACCGGTCGTTGAATTGGCAACGACTGGCGGAGACTAGAGCGCTGAAGGAACCGCTGCAATGGCTTAAAGGCGGTGGGAGTATGATTGGGAAATGGACTACAGGGAATCAGGAAATTCTGAAGATTTTGATGCTACGGATTGTAAATCCGCCGGTACTGGGGCTGGGGCGGATGTTCATCGGCAAGGTCATCGAAAAGAACGGCAAGAGCCTGCCAGAGTGCGCAGGCTGTTCGCCATTTACTAGCGTTTTGCCATAAAATGGCCGGTTGCCGAAAGAACCGTCATGGCCATAGCCATGAAGGGCTTTCATTCTTTACAAATAACTGTGGTGAAGATGAACAAGCCTTTCATTTCGCTGTGCCCGGAAATTACTCGGGCACACGCACTGACGCTCATGGATTGGTTGGAAGATGAGCGCGTTACCTGCTACTTGAGCGATTCGCGTCATGTCTCCCGCTCCATCGAGCAAGTCATCGATCGGACTCAATTGCCAATCCTGACCCATCTATTCAACCGGGGCGGTCGATTCTTCATGGCCTACGACCGGCATGACGCCCCGGTGGGCTTTGTCCGCCTGATCAAGACCGGCTCCAATTGCGAGATCGTCCTGGTTATTGGAGACAGCGACAAATGGGGCCGAAACCTTGGCGCGCGCACGATCCGTGAAGGTATGAAACTGGCCTTCCTCGACATGCGCGCCGAGAAACTCATCGCCAAGATCCACCCGGATAACACCCGCTCGCTGAAAGCCTTTGTGCGCAGCGGTTTTCTGCTTGAAAGCGAAACGCCGACATTGAAGTCATTTTCCATGACGGCGGCGCGCTATCTACAGTTCTTGCGCGAAGGTGCCGTGGCCGACTCCACTGAGATCTACATCACCGAAATCGACAAGGCCAGGCTCGAGAGCCTGATCGCGCTCGAGCAAGGCCCGGCGGTTGTTGAACTCGAACATGAGCTTGAGCGCGCCATTGTCGTCACTCCGCAGCAGGTGGCGCGCAATGTCGTCACGATGAACTCCAGGGCCTTGCTGCAGCTGGACGACGAAGAGATCGAAGTAGCCCTGGTCTACCCTGAAGACGCGGACAGCAGCGCCGGAAAGTACTCCGTGTGCTCCGACATCGGCGCCGCCATCCTGGGCTATCAGGAGGGGGACGCCATCGACTGGCGAGTTTCTGACCGCACCCGCCGGATCGGGATCAGGAAAGTGCTGTACCAGCCGGAGGCCGCGGGCGATTTCCACCTGTAATTGCGCCTTTAGCTAAGTGCTCCATCAGGCACGAAGATCCCCAACTATTTCCGTGCCTGATGCAGACATGGTGGACAAGGTCAGGACTTGGCCAGAGGACCTCCTTCCTGCGCTCAATTTGATAACAGCAAGTAGGACCAATCCTTCATTTTCGTAGGATCTCGCGGTATGGTTGCTGGCGATATGCCAGACCTGTAAGGACGCGAGATGCAATTTTTCTGGGTGAACCTAGGTACAACGCACAAGGAGGCCAGGGCCGGCAATTTTCTCTGGGCACCGCTGAGTTCGCGTACACAATCCGGCAAAGTACAAACTCGTCGCCACTGGGACAACGTCGGTAAAGTCAAAGCCGGAGACTTGATCTTCTGTTACCACGACAACTACCTACGTGCGATTGCTAAAGCCGAAGGCGATGCCTATCAAGCCGAACGCCCTCCAACTCGCTCATTCAACGAGTGGAGCAACCAAGGGCACCGAGTCGATATCACCCTCACCGACCTCAAGCACCTCTTACGCAGCGACGACATTGCACCCACCTACCAGGCGCAATTCGATGCCCGCACAGAGCCATCGTTGTTCAACAACAAAGGCAGTGTGAATCAGATCTACATGGCGCAGTTGCCTGCCGATGCTGCGCTGTATTTGTTGGAGCAAGCCGAGGTTGTTGCTGACTACGAAGACCAGCTCGTTGATGCCGGATCGCCAGGAAAAAGCCCTTCCGTTACGACTCGAGAAGCGCTCGTAAAGGCTCGTGTTGGCCAAGGCGCGTTTCGAACAGAGCTGCTCAAACGCTGGGAGAAAAAGTGTGCGTTGACCGGGCTAAAAAATCCCAACCTCCTAGTCGCCTCGCACATTCAAGCTTGGGCCTTAGCCGACAACAAAGCCCGACTGGATACAGACAACGGATTGCTGCTGGCCACCCACATTGATCGACTCTTCGATTGTGGATTGATTTCTTTTGGTGAGGATGGGCAACTGCTGATCAGCGACGAGTTGGCAGTGGAGGAACACAAAATTCTAGGGCTGGACCAGTACACATCGATTCCCACCTTGAGTGAGGGCAATCGCCACTACCTTGAGAAGCACCGCAAGCGATTTAGTTTTGCGTAGGGGGCGTTTTCCAAATCGAGTAAACTCCGCACTATAGACTTTTTGACCTGCACGGCCCCAGTGGCCCGACATCAAAATCAACTGACAAGGCAAATGATATGACACGGATGTGGATGGTTCGCGGCGAAGGGGGAAGCTTGTACGACGCTTTTCGCGAAAGAGAAGTAGCGGCCATCGGATGGGTCCAGTTAGCGCCACATGCCAAACCAGGCGTCGGACGCAAACAGTTGATGTCCTTGTATCAGTCAATCGAACCTCAGATGAAGCAAGGCACCATCGTCTCAGGTGCATCTCAGGTTTGGCGTTTCGTGAACGAAATCCAGAGTGGAGATTGGGTCATCACCTACTCTCCTGCAAACCGGCTCTACCAGGTGGGCACATTCACCGGCGCGGCAGAACACCACCCAGAGTGGGCAGAACAAGGCATGGCGCTGGCTCGAAAAGTACACTGGCAACCGCTAGAACTGTCACGCGAGAAACTGGGTGTAACCACCAAAAACAGCCTGGGTTCTACCCTGACCGTTTTCGAAGTGCCAGCCCGAGCTGCAGCAGAAGTCTTGGCTGCGTTAAAAGGTGGCCCAGCCCCAGAGCCCGATGACGTCACCGATGAAGCCATTGCCGACCCACTCGCTGACATCGAATCTCAAGCAGTCGAGCGCATCAAAGACCGGGTGAGCGAGATTGATTGGGACGAAATGCAGCATCTGGTTGCGGGGATTCTACGTGCGATGGGCTACAAAACTCAGGTTTCACCACCGGGGTCAGACCGTGGGAAAGACATCGTTGCTTCCCCAGACGGATTTGGCTTTGAGAACCCTCGCATAGTTGTCGAGGTGAAACACCGCAAGGGACAGATGGGTAGCCAGGATATTCGTAGTTTCCTCGGTGGCCGGCATAAAGACGATCGTGGCTTGTACGTCAGTACGGGCGGTTTCAGTAAGGACGCACTTTACGAAGCGGATCGCGCCTCTATTCCGTTATCGCTGTGGACGCTGGACCATGTAGTTAGAGCGTTGATTGAGCATTACGATGCCACGGATGCTGAGACTAAGAGGATTGTCCCCCTGAAGAGACTCTATTGGCCTGCTTAGCTCTGTGCGAGAAGTGGTTTGCTTGGGCTCTCGTAGAGTAATTAGCTGAAGACGGGGGTTCAAATCCCCCCGGCTCCACCACTTCATCATCTAAAGACGTCCACGGACGTCTTTTTTTGTGCCTGAAATCCAGTGAAATCAAGGTTTTAAGCGCTATTGGGGGCCAACGAAGTTTTTGGAGTTCCAGACAGTTTGGTATCCCAGGTGGTATCCCGGGCTACCCGGTGCTATTTTTAGGATACCAAAACGGTGCCCGAGGTAGTTCCCATGCCTACTCAAGCAATCCGTCTCTCCGATCGCCAGCTCAAGGCGGTCAAAGCAACTGGTAAAGACTTCGTCCTTAGCGACGGCGACGGCCTACAGCTTCGAGTACGCGCCAGCGGCTCGATGATGTGGAATTTCAATTACCGCGAACCGTTGACCAGAAGCCGTATCAATATGGCACTCGGTCCATACCCCGACCTCTCGTTAGCCAACGCCCGGAAGAAAGCCGCAGAAGCGCGTGAGTTGCTCGCTCTGGGCATTGATCCCAAAGCTCAACGCGATGAGGTAAGGCAAGCCAAACTCGCTGAGACCGAGCACACCTTCGAGAAGGTGGCCACCGCTTGGTTCGAGCTAAAGAAGGACTCCGTGACGCCAGCATATGCCGAAGATATATGGCGCTCGCTAACGCTGCATGTTTTTCCCGACTTGAAAACAACGCCCCTCTCGCAGATCAGCGCCCCGATGGTCATCAAGCTCCTTCGTCCCATCGAAGCCAAAGGCAGTCTCGAGACAGTGAAGCGACTGAGCCAACGGCTCAACGAGATCATGACCTACGGGGTAAACTCCGGGCTGATTTTCTCTAACCCCCTCAGTGGTATTCGAGCGGTATTCAAGAAGCCCAAGAAAGAGAATATGGCCGCGCTACGACCCGATGAGCTTTCCGAGCTCATGATCGAAATCGCGAACGCCAGCATCAAGCGGATCACCCGCTGCCTGATCGAATGGCAACTGCACACCATGACCCGTCCTGCCGAAGCGGCTACCACCCGATGGGCAGATATCGACTTCGACAAACGCATCTGGACCATCCCGCCGGAGCGCATGAAAAAGCGGCGTCCGCATACCATCCCGCTGACCGAACAGGCACTCGCGTTACTGGAGGCGCTCAAGTCCCTCAGCGGCCATAGGGAATACGTGTTCCCGGCAGATAGAAATCCGCGCACCCACGCCAACAGCCAGACCGCCAACATGGCGTTGAAACGCATGGGCTTCCAGGACCGCTTGGTCAGCCACGGCATGCGCTCCATGGCCAGCACTATCCTGAACGAGCATGGGTGGGATCCGGAGCTCATCGAAGTCGCGCTGGCGCATGTCGACAAGGACGAAGTCCGAAGCGCTTACAACCGAGCTGACTACATCGAGCGCCGGCGTCCGATGATGGCTTGGTGGAGTGAGCACATCCAGAAAGCGGCCACTGGCAACCTGTCGGCATCTGCGATCAATCAAACCAGGGACCACAATGTCGTGCCGATACGGTGAGCGCTCACCGGACGCCGCCGGTAACCGAGAATGACTCCCTAGATGGAGTGATGGTTGATTTGGCGACAGCGGCGACACCGGCGACAACCCGCGCAATACCTGCGCCTGCAGCATGGCGACAGAAGTGGCGACTGTCGCCGTTGCAAGCCTCACTCTTGGGGCTTTCTCGGCCAAGCCCACGCGAGCGGGAAGGCTCCGCATTCCCACTCGCATGGGCTCTGCGTAATTACATTTCATTTGACCACCTAAATGCATTGCCACTGACCAGTCATTCGCATTCGCGCTGACCAACCGTTTGCAGTTGATGGATGTCAGCGGATGCCACTCAGCTGTGACGGTCCAGATTATCGGTCGC
Organism: Pseudomonas sp. SBB6; assembly: GCF_024213215.1. Classification (NCBI taxonomy): domain Bacteria; kingdom Pseudomonadati; phylum Pseudomonadota; class Gammaproteobacteria; order Pseudomonadales; family Pseudomonadaceae; genus Pseudomonas; species Pseudomonas sp. SBB6. The sequence goes on from NZ_JANAVH010000002.1 coordinate 198,591, forward strand.
GCAGGTGGTGCAGAAGTAGCGCTTATCGAAAGCAGTCATGATCGGCATGACGAATCGCTTACGTGGGGCCATAAAAGCATCCTGTCTAAAAGTGGTGATAACGAATTCTATCGTTAGTTTTAAGAGGTTTACCAATTCGATTCAGAATCAGGTTTTATTTTAGAGCTCTTGTTGATTCATATAATGAATCACTATATGGTGCATCTACTTAACCAAAGGAGATTCACCAATGACAAGCATCCTCTCTCTGATCGAAAACTCCAAAAAAGCCAAAAAAGAGTCGATCGCTTCCACCGTCAGAATGCCCGAGTCGCTGCATACCTTCATCGAAACGCTGGCCAATGATTTAGAGCTGTCGAAGCAAGAGATCATGCTCAAATTGCTTGAACAGGGTGCCGAGGCTGCCCAAACGGCTTTAGACGAGGTAGAAAAGGCCGAGTTAGCTCAGTTAGCTCTGGCGGAGCAAGCCGAGCCACAACCAGCCGCCGGCTTCCACATTTTGAACACCAACAAGGCCCATACCGATGATGACCATGAATGGATGTTGGCTCACAGAGCAGCTGCGGCGTTCTACTCGCCCTGGAAGCTGAACATCAACCGTATCAAGAAGGATGAGGTGGTGTTTCTGTACGAGAACGGCAAAGGCATCGTGGCCTTTGGTCGAGGGACCGGTGAGGTGCAAATGCGCGAGCATGAGGGTGAAAAGGACGAGTGCCATTACCAGACACTGGAGGGGTTCACGATTCTTGAGCAACCTCTTTCCGCTGCCGCGATCAAGAAAGCGCTGGATCGTAATGTGGTGTTCCTGAAGACCATGTCGGGCATGCCGGACGGGCAAAAGGTGCTTGATCTGATTGAGTCGAAAAAAGCGAAGTCTTGAAAAAAGTAACGTACCGCGACTAACTGCCTTTACGCTCACTGCTCCAAAAATGGCCCGCTCTTGCGGGCTTTTTTGCGTCCGCCAGGCGACGCACCAGGGGGCAAACCCGTCCAGGAAGGGTGTTTTTTGGGGGCCACAATGGGGTTTATCCAATGACGAGGTAAATGCTATGAAAATTGTGGTTCGTGAAGAAGGAAAGACGACCATGAAATCGCCTTGAGTCACTGGCCCTTAACCGAGATCCATCAACCCCAAGCCGAGCCAGATCCTGTTTGATATGGCTAGCATTTTCACCAATGGTATCCAGTGCGCCGCGAACATTTACTCCAACTTCTGCTGGACCTCATCGCGCCACCCAAAACGTCAGCTCCATCACGGCTGCCTCTAGGGCTAGTTGCTTGTGGTGAACCCTATCCAGCATCCAGCATCCAGCATCCAGCATCCGGCTACGTCTCAGATGTTAAGAAGCTGTTTGATGTCATCATCGTTCAACATGAATACCGGAGACGAGCCTTCAATCCCAGGGCTCCCCATGATGGCGAGGGCAACGTACATATCCCTCGTGAGGGCAAAGCCTTGTTGAGCGGAGGGGGGAGTAAAGTCACCTTTGAACTCTAAGCCCGCACGTTCATAGAAGGGGATCAAATCGTGATTGCAAAGCAGGCAAGTGCCTTGCGAATAGTCCAATACGCCATTCAGCAACTGAGTGCCAATGCCATGTCCCCTATAGGGCTCGAACACGAAGATTTTGTGGCAGTAACGTGAGATGGAGGGATCTGGGTGTACAAAGAATATGGCATAACCGTACAGCCGACCGTTTTCATGACTCACTGCAACCTTAAGGTGACCTGCGCGGTAGCACTCTTCAAGGATCCCAACAACGTGTCGAATGGCTTTCATTGTTTCGGCTTTTGAGAAGACCATGAAATGCATGGCGAGCCCAGGTTGAGCCAACAAATCAGCCAAAATACCCTTGGCATCATTCTCAAAGATCGTCGGCAGAAAAGTATCAACGATGTCCTGTGGAGTTTCTTGCAGCTGAGTCATACCGATTTCCTTGTCAGTTTTCACGTGTGCGAAATTCACATTCAGGTGCTGTCAAAGCCCACACGAGGCGGGCTATAGATTTTCCTGGAGAGCCTACTGGCCCCAGGAATGTTCCCAATCAGATACAGACCCTTTGGGCAGCCACCTCGATAAGTGTTGGAACAGTATACGGGGGCTTGGGTAAGCCTCGCGATTGCCAATATGCACTGTCTAGATAGACCGCTTTTGGCCGCTCTCTGCCCGATGGCTCAGGCGGGAGTAGGCCTACAGCAGACGGTCATCCTCAATCGGCCCCGGACTAAAGCTGATGTTCGGTTCTCCCTGGAAAATCCGGGGCGATTCAGTAATCATGCTTGATGGGCGCCGCTGGAGCGAGCAATCCTGGGCAAGTAGAGCTCGCGCCGTTCCGGTGGGAGGAAGAGTTTTTGCATGATACGCACGGATGTTGCTGTAGCTCATAAAGAAACCGTCAAAGTTTCTCTAACCAGTGCTCCGAGTCATCGTTGTTCACTGCGTCTCTGCCGAGTGAGTAGCTGAAGTCATGGCGTAGGCGGAGAGTTTGTTGGTGGGCTTAGGTTTGCGGCGCAACTGTTGATTTTTTGAAAATACAACTGTATTGACTGGACATGGAAGATAATACGGCATGTTGCGATCCTTTAAAATAACCACTAGCAATTTAGATGCTCAAGTAAATCTTTACGAAGGTGAAGACTCAACGTACGACACTTGGATTTCTGTTCTGATTGGTCAGAACGGGAGCAGGAAAAGCTTCATATTGAGGCAAATCCTCGATGCGGCGACAGGTGAGACAAATAAAATTGGGGCGAAAGCAGCAAACTTTGAAAGCCAAGGCACCAACTGGGATGACGGATTTTTTCCTGACTCTATAACGTGTATATCGGGAACGCCGCTCGATCGATTTCCACGGATGCGGAATTACTCATTAGGCATATCTATTTCAAAAGCGAAGCAAGGGCTTCGTAATGAGTTTTTATATCTAGGGCCAAGGGCCTCAAACGGCATGACGGGAACTGCCCCCAGCGAAAGGGCGTTGATGACCGCCTTGTTTTTAAACGCTGACAAGCTGGCTGGGCGAGCTCACCTATTTAACGCCATTTTCAGTGAGGTTGGCTTTAGGCCTAAAATAAGAATCTTGTTGCGTTTGGAAAGAGAGCTGTCAATGCATGGACGAAGATACAATGCAAAGGAGCCAGCCCTCACTCCTAGCCTTCCTGAACGGGCAATGGAGCGCATTTTCAAATACTCACTTCGCCCATTTTTAGATTCTGGTCATGTTCACAATCTCGGGGGTAGACTAGAGGCAGCACTCGGGAGAATTTTGAATCTTGATTATTATGGCTTTTTTGAGCTGGTTAAAATTTTTCATTCTGATGAGCCTCCTGTATTTGTCTTTAGGGATGGTAGACTCGAGCTGGAAAGTCCATCTTTGGATGGGCATGGAATCGGAGGTGATGAACTTGAGGTCTATATACGGGCGGGTGTTATTTTAGTTGGCAATACCACATTTTATAAAGTTCAAGGTGATGTTGTCCATGACGCTGCAAGTGCTGCGAGTGATGTAGAACTTAACGGAGAGGATCTAAGCTCGGGGCAATGGAGCTGGCTTGCGGGTTTTGCTGGCCTATGTGCAGGAATAACACAAGAAAGCCTAATTCTCGTCGATGAACCTGAGAACAGCCTGCATCCGATCTGGCAGCAGACCTATGTACCAACACTGAATAAGATCCTTCGGGAATTTAAAGGCTCTCAGGCAGTCATCGTTACACACTCCCCTCTGATCGCATCAGGGGTGGACCCTGAGTGGGGCCGAGTAGAAGCGTTGGTGAATCACGGCGTTGATGAGGGCGGGCGCCAGGTCGTCAGGTCAAAAACCGTCAACAATACGTTCGGCTGGCGAGCTTCTGACGTTTACGAAGAAGTATTCCAAGTGCCCTCTTCTCGAGCTCCAGCTTTTACGAAAACCGCTGATATTGCATTAGGGCTACTCAGGAGTGGTGAACCAGTCAGTCCATACGAGTACAGATTTTTTAAATACGAATTATCTCGGGACTTGAAGACATTGCCGCTCACCGACCCATTGAGAAATGTGCTAGCCAGTATCATCAAAGATCTTGAAGCCAGGTTGGCTCAGGAGAACATTGATGTTTGAAATCATCGATTTTTCGGATGATGACGATGCGCTGCTTGAAGCAGTCCGTGGCCACAAAGGAAAAGCGTGGTCTGCGAATGCTGACATCATACGATATCGCAAAAGATTGCTTGAGTTGCAGAATTATCGATGCGCTTACTGTCAGGGTGCAATCGCTCTTGACGAGGTTGGTCATCGTGAGTTAGATCATATTTTCCCTAAGTCTACCACTAAAGACTGCGGTGTGGATAAGGGGCGGAGCAATGATGATAATCATCGTCAGCACACATTTGGGTATCCACAGTTCACATTTGAGCCGCTTAATCTAATTGTGACCTGCAAGATATGTAATGCATTTAAAAAGAGCCATGATCCATTACTTGATCGTTCGATGGCTTATGAGAGCGACGACTACCCTGTTCTCGGCTCCATCCTGTGGTATTATCCCTATTCGCATCGTTACAGTGATCATATTGGTCGCACGGAAAATTGGACATATACGCGATTGAGTGCCCAGGGGGAGGCGGTGATAAGGGTTTGTAAGCTGGATAAGGCTGAAGTCCTTGCATCTCGTTTTTCTATCCGTGCATTAATACAAGCTAAACGATCGGAAAATGTAAGGACTGCTTTTACAAGCTTGGCAGGCCACGTTGATGATAAAGTGTGCAGCTTGGAGCAAGCGGTTGATGCTCTGGCAGGAACTCTTGGTATCAGCGAAGAGATTTGCGAGCAATTGATTGAGTTGTGGCTTTGCTATTTGCGCGGAGGTGGTGTTCGGCATGTAGAAAAGTTTGAATCTATTTTGGCCGCGATTGTTTTTGATGAATCTCTCGACGTTGAAAATGCAGCAGAGCCATTGGCGCGTGAAGTTGAAGCGCAACCAGCTTAGTGGGGATTCGAGCTGAAGCAATGGGATGGGGTGGACTATGTGAGCACTGTCGAGCGCTGCTCTCTGAAAAATCCCACCTTCCTCTTCAGGGGCGCTCTTTGCAGAGCTTCCCTTTAACGTTAGCTCTCCGCGACGGATACCAGTCTCCAGCAGCAATTCGATCATAAACCAGTTGCGCAACTGCAATCGCTCCGGGAACGGATTCTCGGCAGCGCCTGGGCGAATCTTCGACAAACTCAAGTATCGGGAACGCAATGTCATCGAGCGGCTGTTTGGCTGACTGAAGGAGCATCGCCGCCTGGCGACCCGTTACTGCAAGCTCGCAACAAGTTATGCGACAAACTTGGTGATCCACCACGAAATAGCACCTGGGCAAATTGTGGCGCGGTAACAGCGTCAGATTTCGTTCAGGCAACTTGAATCACTGTGACGGTCGGCATAGTCATGGATCTTGCTCAGTTCTGCCGATCGTCCGATTTGGGTCGCGAAAAGCCAGTCGTGAGTGGCTGCTATTGGCCGTTCTCCGCCGGTTGTCACTATGGCGTTTGCTGGTCAAGTCGAATGCAAACGGTTGATCAGCACGAATGCAATTGACTGGTCAGTGATGATGCAAATGGGCGGTCATGTCCATGCAATTACGCAGGCTCACATTAAAAACCGACAAACGACCACCCGGCTATGGAAAACCACTGGACTCCAAGGTCTTCTAGCACTACCGATTGGCGCAAGAGTCGCCTCCAAAATATGGTTGACCGTGAGTAGAACGAGCGCTAAACCAGAACCGTACCAGCGCTGTCCTCGACAGCACCCAGGTAGCCAGAACCTTTGAGGCTACGCCACATCGTGGTGGTTCACCCCAAGTGCGATTAGCGTCCGGCGGCTCGCACAGTCACAGCGATGTGATGGATGCCACTTCTTCCAGAATGCCCACTGCGGCAACTCATGCCCCCTCCTGGCTGCTCTGCAGCAACTTATCCGCTTGGCTATTTCTTGCGCCAACCTTTTGCCCGTCTCTTTGCCCTCTAAAGAGACGGGCGCATATCACACTGCTGCAGCCCTGCTCGCACGGGCCTTTGCGGCTTTCCCCCTCGTGACAATCGGCGTGACAAACACCGAATGCTCACTCGCCACAGCGATGCCGATGATGGTGCCGCAGCCCATGAAATGGACTGCACCTGACTGACAGTCAGGCATGCCCCAGTCATCGCATCACTGCCTTCACCCGACTCAGGATCTCGCGACACCGGCCTCGTCAGCCAGTGCAGCCTCCACCCGCCCACCGCTATTGGTGTTCAGGAGGCCAGATCATGAGATGCCCAAGCTCCCGGCCGTAAGGAGCCGCCAGTCCCGCGTTAGTGGACAAACCTCACAGGTCGCAGGGGCCTTGATCCCTGATAACACTCAACAACCGTGGCGGGATGAGTGAGGACGAAGTCGATAATCTCAGGAGAATTTCGATGCAACTGTGCGAAGCGTTCGAACCCCCACAACCATTGCTGGAGTACCAGCAGGCGCCACTGCCCTACCCGGTCGAAGCACTCGGGGATCTGTTGGGCCCTGCGGTCGAGCGACTGGCCGAGGTGATCGGCGTGCCCTGCGCCATGGCTGCACAGTCGGTGCTGGCTACCACTGCCTTGGTGAGTCAGGGCCACGCCAATGCCCAACTCGACGGTCGAACCTATCCGCTGTCCCTCTACCTACTGACGGTGGCGTCCTCGGGGGATCGCAAAAGCGCGGTGGATCACCTGGCATTAAGGGCCGCGCGCGACTGGGAGCGGCAAAAGTGGACCCTGTATGCGGAAAAGCTCAAAGCCTATCGCGCCGCTACCAGCATCATGGCCAAACCCAAAACCTCAAAGAAGCACGCGGAGGCGGAAGGCGGTGAACTATCCGAGCCGGTACCGCCGAGACTGATCATTGCCGAGCCCACCATTGAGGCCCTAGTCAAAAGTCTGTGCCATGGCTTGCCCAGCATGGGCTTGTTCAATGATGAAGGTGGCCAGTTCTTGGGCAGCAGCACCATGAGCAAAGAGAATCTGCTTAAGGCGATCACCACCTTGTCGACACTGTGGGATGGTAGCCCGATCGACCGGGCGCGTTCCATGGCCGGAGAAAGCCTGCGCGCCTATGACCGGCGCCTCAGTCTGCATCTGATGCTGCAACCCTACCTCGCCAACCAACTGTTCAAAAACCCGGTGATCAATGGCCAAGGCATCCTCGGCCGTTGCCTGATCAGTTGGCCCGAGCGCCTGGCTGGCCAGCGACTCTACAAGGCAATCGACCTGACCCGAGATGGCAAAGTCCAGAGCTACCAACAGCGGATCACCGCCCTGCTGCAAAAGCCCTGGTCGCTTCACAAGGATGGCTCACTCAATCCCGCCACGCTCGAGCTGACTGCCCGTGCCCGTCGTGCCTGGATTGATATTCACGACACCATCGAGTGCCAGTCTGGCGAGTTCGGCGAGCTAGCCGGCGTCCAGCCTTTCGCGGGCAAAGCCCCGGCGAATGTGCTGCGCATCGCAGGCGTGCTGGCCATGGTTGAAGAGGCCAGTCAGTTGGATGAAGCACACATCCAGCGCGCCTCCACGCTGATGGATTACTACCTGGCCGAGATCCAGCGCCTGACCGAACAGGAGCCAGTCAATAGCCGACGCGAAGAGGCGGATCGGCTGTTGCGCTGGCTGGTGCAGAAAGGCTGGACCCACTTCAGCATCCGAGACGTCAATCGCAACGGCCCTCGTTTTGCCCGCAAGAGCGCTGACCATACCGCCTCTTTACTGGTCGTACTGATCACTCATCGCTGGCTGAGCAGTCGCGATGGAAGAACCTTCGAGGTACGCCATGTTCCGCCTCAATGACGCGGTGCGCCGCTACCAAGCGCAACATCAACCGCAGCCAGAATCGCGGCGTGTCGCCACCTCTGTCGCCACCCTGTCGCCGCGCCCCGGGCCAGAAACGACTCGGGTTGTCGCCACTGTCGCCGCTGTCGCCATAACACCACTTGATCCTGCCTACCTCGTCCTGCTGATTGAGCAACTGCGTGAGGAAGGGGCACTGCTGCAACACCACGAGAACACCCTCCTGTTCCGCCCAACACACTGGCAGCAGGTAGACAGGCTCAGCCTCCACTGGAAAGCCTTACTGCTCTTTTTGCAAAAAAACGAAGACGGTGATGATGATGGCCTTGGTCGGTCGGCGTGATGGTCGCAACTTCGGCTACGGCCGCCAGCTGAGCTACGCCGGCCCGCAAGCGCTCAAGGACCTGTTTGCCGGTGGCCACTTCGCCACGGTCAAAGCGCATAGCGATCGCTGGCAAGCGTTCGTGCGTTGGTGTCGATCAGAGGACGGCCCCGGTTACAACGATGCGCGTCAGATCGATCGACGGACGCTGCAGGACTACGCCGCTTACCTGCGCCAGCAGATCCAGCACGGTGAACTCTGCATCGCGACCGCGCAGAACCGCCTTAGCAGCGTCAATCGCACCCTCGCTGCGCTGCGCGGTGATCAGAACGTGAGGGTCGCCAGTCCGAGCCAGGCGCTGGGACAGCAGCGCTCGAGCGTACGCACCCGCGCGCCGGATGGCCAAAACTACCAACAGGTGCGGCGAGTGCTTGAGGTACTGGGCGAACAGCAACACGAGCGGGTGGCCGCGATTGTCCTGTTGGCCCGAGCAACCGGCATGCGCCTGCGCGAAGCGATTCTGGCCGACCTGCCACGCTTGCACCGCGAAGCCGAACACTTAGGGCGTATCAACATCCAGGACGGCACCAAAGGTGGCCGCTCAGGGGCCTCAGCGCCGCGATGGGTCGTGGCCAATGCAGTGGTGAAGGCGGCATTGCAGTTGGCCTGTGATGCGTCGCCGACTGGCAGCCGCAACTTGCTGGCCCGAGACGAAAGCTACGCAGTGTTCCTGCAACAGACCGTGCTTCCCGCCCGCGAAGCGCTGCATGCACACGGGCTGAAGGGTTTCCATGAACTGCGCGCGGCCTACGCCTGCGAGCGTTACGAACAGCTCACGGGCCACGCCGCACCAGTCAATGGTGGTCACTGCTATCGCCTTGAACGCGACCTGGATCAACAGGCGCGGCAACAAATCAGCCTTGAGCTCGGGCATAACCGGATCGATGTGATGTCGGCCTACATTGGAGGTCGAGTGTGACCAAGCCCATCGATATGGCGCTGTTCCTGAGCGGCGTACTGACTGGTTCGAATGCCACCCAGCAACGCCACCTACGCCAAGCCCGAATCATGCAAGCGGCCATTCAACAGCGATGGCAGCGCGACAATCCCTGGACCTGGCAGCTCAAGCATGTGCGCTGGTTTCTCACTCAGCATCTGCAAGACCATTCCGACACCACCCGGTATTACTATCGACTCACCGTCGTCTTGATCTGGAAGCGAATGGGTAAGTCGGCTTTACGCACCACTAAGTGATGCGTATAGACTGAAAGCCTTGCTCAGTAAAACATGCCCCGCAACAGTCGACGCCTACTGATACCAAGCGCTTTGGGATGGCTATTCTGCTTGCGCTTTGAAGCTTTCTTGGCCTTGTAGACTGGCGTTCGAAGCATGGTCTTCTCATAGTTGACAGCTTTGCCACCGTTTTCCCTATATGAGAACAGCGCATCTCTAGTCAACAACCATTGTAGATGACGCCAATGGGGCGTCGCCTTAATGTACAAGCTAATCTGCGGGTCGATCCATCCTGCAAACCAAGCAATTTGATCGGCTAGCAAGCGCATGCTGGTAACGGTATGCCGAGGCCGACGGGGAACGAAGCCTCGACGCCCATAGGCATCGAATTCTGCTGTTTTCCACAGTGAATCGTGATGGCCAATCCGATTTCGGACATCACGCATCTGGTAAAGCAGGCTAGCTATTCGGTCAACAAGCGCCGGATCACCGAAGACGCCTTTATGCAGATCAGGAATATTGGGGAATGCAACGGCCAAAACGCGTGCTTGCATATCTTTAGGGTGAGACTTATGTTTCAACCCGTTAACGATTACCTCCCAGAAGCCAAAGGCGACTTTCGCGACAATATCGTCCACGGTTACCCTGCAGCCGTTTCCCTTGCTCTTTTTGACTTTTTCGACCGCGCCGAGCACATCGTCGTAGGTACGGGGATTCAGCTTGTGCCAGGAAGTTAGGCCACCTGGGCTAGAATGGTTGGGCCGCGTCTTGAGCATCCATTCGAAGCTGTCTGTCTTCCCGTAGAACTGCGACAGCCCTCGGTGCAACGCGTTACGCAAGCTCACCTCAAGGTCACCGAGAATCGGCAACAGCGCCGCACCTACCGCCTGGGTCCACGCATAACAACCATAAAGGTCGCTTTCGCTGGTGGTTTTAAAGAATTTTTCGAGGGTATTGAGCCGGGCAGCGGTCAGATGGACGAGCATAAGGCACCTTGTCAGCAGATCTATTTTCTACTATCTTGTTATTCGACACGCGGGTTTTCCGGCTTTCCGGTCGTGCCCGTGTACCCAGAGTAAGAACCCCGCCGAGCTGCGGGGTTTTTGCTTTTTATGGGTTGGGTACACCTCGGTAGTCATATCCGATCCGCGCGAGCAAACCTTCCAGCTTTTCTTCAAGGCTCGCCAGCTCACATTCGAGCTGCAGCCGCTCAGCCCGTAGCACACCTACATCAACCGGTTCCTCCATTTCGATGTGCTCGACATAGCGCGCAACCGAGAGGTTGTAATCGTGCTGCGCAATCTCAGCCTGTGACACCACTCGCGCAAGCTGAGGCACGTCGCTCCTCGCCTGGTAGGCGGCGTCAATGAAACTCAAGTCCCTCTCGCTCAAGCGATTGCGAATCTTTCCAGGCTCAAACGTGCGGCTAGCATCAATGAACAGCACGTCATCTGCTTTTCTGTCTTTACGCAGCAGCAAAATAGCCGTCGGGATCCCCGTGTGAGTGAAAAGCTTGGGAGGAAGTGCTATCACCGCATCAATCAACTTGTCGCGAACCAAGTGCATGCGAATCTGGCCTTCCACCCCACTGCGGAACAGTACGCCGAGCGACACCACCACTGCCATACGGCCATTGGGCTTCAGGCTTTTGAGCATGTGGCTAATGAATGCGAAGTCTGCCGAGCTGCGAGGCGGGATTCCGCGCAGATAACGTCCGAACGAATCATGGGCTGCATCTTCATGCCCCCACTCCCGCATTGAAAAGGGAGGCTGTGACACTACGATATCGAACGTCATCAGGTCACCAACCGGACTTAGCAGCGTAGGGCTTCGCAGGCTGTCACCCCATTCAAGGCAGTAGTTATCCTCGCCATGCAAAACCATATTCATCCGAGCAAATGCCAAAGCGTCTGCATTTACTTCCTGGCCATACAGACTTGCGCCCTGCCCTACATTGGAAAGGCGAGCCTGTTTGCCGCATTCGATCAAGGAACCGCCCACGCCGAGGCACGAGTCATAAACGGATTCACCCGCTGCAGGGCGCACCAGTCGGGTCAGCATTCGCGAGACGTCTGGGGGAGTCACGGCCTCCCCATCGCGCTTGCCACTAGCCTCATCTACAAAGGCCCACAGCGCATCACATACCTCCGCAGCGGCACCTGGCACCTCACGATGCCCCACAGCGAAATTCAGGACGGGAACGTCGAATGCTTCCAATAACCGGCTAAGCAAGATGTCTGCCCGCTCCGTCGCGCCGAGCTTGGCTGAACAGAAATCGACACTGTCGAACATGCCGTAGAGATCGTCGTTCGCCTGCTCGATCAAGCGCAGTGCGCTATTGATGCGCTCACCGTTATTAGGTCCAAAGCGGGCGCGCTTGAGCTCCTGGAAATGCGCCTGCCTTGGTACCCGATAGCTCAAGCGAACGCCGCAATCGGAGTCAGAGACGTCAGAGAGGTATTTCAGTACCAGCATGGGCAGGACAAAGTGTTTGCTTTCTTCGCAAGGACTGCCCCCTCGGAAGACGTCAAAGATTTTAGCGATAGCCATGCGAATCGTAGCGTCCCTGTTATGATCAGCCATGACTGCTGTCCTCTGCGTGCAGGAAAGTCGACGTCAGGTACGCCATCTCTTCTTTATCCAACTCATTCAAACGATGGCGTATGGCGCCAATCCGCTGGGTGGTGCGATCCAAATCGGCGATCAGCAGCTGCTTGGCAAAGTCTGGCAGCTCTACCTGCAAGCTAAGCAGCGCAATTTTAGTGAGCGCTTTGATGCTCGTCCCGGTCAACATTGAGCCCAGCTTTGCCTGAGTCGATTTTTTATTCAGGTACCATGCGAGATAGCGCGCATCCAGCCTGGCATCAGGTGTGATGATATTCAGCTGACCCAGCGGGAATACCGGCGCATTCGAACCTTCGTAGACCCACGATCTGTAATAGTCGCCCCTGGAAGGGATGACAACATCGCCAGGCTGTAAGCACTGGCCGAGCAGGCTTTCGTCAATGGAAATGCGCGGAAGCTCATCCCATTGAAGTGGTTTGGCCGATACCAAATCCCTGATGGCCAAAGCCCGCACGTTTCCGTCCGGCGACTCTTGAGGAGCCTGAGTCCTGAAGACCATGGCCGTGCGAATTTGGGCGTGATTGCTGAGCTCAATGGCTTCCACTGCAAATAACTCTACTTCATCAAGTTGAAGAGATAGTAGTTCTCCCTTGATCATGCCGCAAGTAGAATTATTTGCTGAGTAAAAAATCTTCTGCACAGACTTGCCGATTGCATGCACGACACTGGCGAAGTGAGTCTGACTTAGCCGCGGCAACTCCAGCGCTGTTATATGCACTGCATGAAGCGATGCTGAGCCAAGGCGTTATCCACACTGACGAACCAACGATGCAAACGCTTGCATCATGCATGAAGAAAACCCATAGAGTCTCAGCCGTTACCAGGCATACGCTAGCCTGATAGCCGAATCCTGAGAACCCCGCTGTTGATACTGGCAGCATGCCTCTAGCCCTTCTGATAAAGTCCGCTGGACGTCATAGGGACATAGCCAGTCATGGACAAGAAATCACTTTCCGAGCGGGACATCTGCAGCAAGTACATAGCCCCAGCCGTTCAACAAGCTGGATGGGACATGCACAAGCAGGTGCGCGAGGAAGTTAGCTTTACCAAAGGCCGCATTATCGTCCGGGGTAAACTTCACAGCCGTGGCGAAGCCCGCCGTGCAGATTTCATCCTCTACCACCAAGCCAACCTGCCTATCGCTGTAATCGAAGCGAAGGACAACAAACACTCCGTTGGCTCCGGCATGCAGCAAGCCCTGGGCTATGCAGAGGCGCTGGACGTACCGTTCGTGTTCTCCAGCAATGGCGATGGTTTCCTGTTTCACGACCGCAGTGGCACAGGCAGCCAGGTAGAAACCGAACTCACCCTTGATCAATTCCCCAGCCCTGCCGAACTTTGGCAGCGCTACTGCCAGTGGAAGGGGCTGGATAATACTTCCCAGCACAAGATCGAAGCGCCCTACTACGACGACGGCTCCGGACGTATGCCGCGTTATTACCAAATGAATGCTATCAACCGTACCGTCGAAGCCGTAGCGCGTGGCCAAGACCGTATCCTACTGGTGATGGCCACGGGTACCGGTAAGACCTACACCGCTTTCCAAATCATCTGGCGATTGTGGAAATCGAAACAGAAGAAACGCATCCTGTTTCTGGCCGACCGCAACATCTTGGTCGACCAGACCAAAAACAACGACTTCAAGCCCTTCGGCCAGGCGATGACCAAAATCGCCAAACGCCAGATCGATACCTCCTACGAAATCTACCTGTCGCTCTATCAGGCCGTCACTGGTACTGATGAAGAGATGAACATCTACAAGCAGTTCTCCCGCGACTTCTTCGACCTGATCGTGATCGACGAATGCCACCGTGGCAGCGCCTCCGAGGATTCCGCCTGGCGTGAAATCCTAGACTACTTCTCCAGCGCCACCCATGTCGGCCTTACCGCCACACCGAAGGAGACCAAAGAGGTATCCAGCATCACCTACTTCGGTGAGCCTATTTACAGCTACACCTTGAAGCAAGGCATCGAAGACGGCTTTCTCGCCCCCTACAAAGTGGTGCGCATCGACTTCGACAAAGACCTGCAAGGCTGGCGGCCACCCAAAGGCATGCTCGATAAAAATGGCGAGCTGATCGAAGACCGCATCTACAACCTCAAGGACATGGACCGCACCCTGGTTATCGAGGCGCGCACCCAACTGGTTGCGCAGAAGGTCACCGAACTCCTCAAGGCTACCGATCCGTTTCAGAAAACCATCGTCTTCTGCGACGACATCAACCACGCCGAGCGCATGCGCCAGGCACTAGTCAACCTAAACCCCGAGCGAGTGGCCGAGAATCGCAAATACGTCATGCGTATCACCGGCGATGATCAGGAAGGCAAGGCTGAGCTGGATAACTTCATCAACCCGGAAGAACGCTACCCGGTGATTGCCACCACCAGCAAGCTGATGACCACCGGCGTCGATGCTCAGACCTGCAAGCTGATCGTGCTCGACCAGCACATCAAATCGATGACCGAGTTCAAGCAAATCATCGGTCGTGGCACTCGCATCAACGAGGACTACGGCAAGTACTGGTTCACCATCATGGACTTCAAAAAGGCTACCGAGCTATTTGCGGACCCAGCCTTCGACGGCGACCCGGTGGTGATCTACGCCCCCGACAGTGATGACTCGCCCGTACCGCCGGACGATCCGCTTGCCGATGAAGACGGCATCAGCGCAGGCAACGATAACGAGAGCGATGACCTGGAATTTACCGGCGAAGATGAGGGCAAAAAACGCATAAAATACGTCATCGACAACGTCCCGATTTACGTCATCGCCGAGCGTGTGCAGTACTACGGCCCAGATGGCCGACTGATCACCGAATCGCTGCACGACTACACCCGCACCTGCGTGCAAAAGCAATTCGCCTCTCTGGATGACTTCCTTCGGCGTTGGAGTGATTCCGACCAAAAGAAAGTCATCATTGAGGAGATGGCAGTCCAGGGTGTGATGTGGGAAGCCTTGGCCGAAGAAGTGGAAAAGAAACAGGGCAAGCCGCTCGATCCGTTCGATCTTATTTGCCATGTCGCATTCGATCAGCCCGCCCTATCACGGCGCGAGCGAGCCGAGCAGGTGAAAAAACGCAACTATTTCGCCAAGTACTCTGGCGCAGCCCGCCAAGTACTGGAGGCCTTGCTGGATAAATACGCCGATACCGGCATCGAGCATATTGAGGACATCAAGATCCTGCAGCTCGACCCTTTCAGCCAGTTCGGTGCGCCCATCGAGCTGGTCAAAGCCTTTGGCGGCAAGGCTGGCTACAACAAGGCTATCCACGAACTGGAAGACGAACTTTACGCAAGCTAACGGCCAACAGCCGACGACCTGCCAAAGCAGCCGTCCACACTATCCTGTAGAATTTCGCCCCCCTTGCGGTACGCGTTGAGAGAACTTCATGTCCATTAGCTCCACCATCAAGTCCATCCAGGACATCATGCGCAAAGACGTTGGCGTAGACGGCGACGCCCAGCGTATCGGCCAGTTGGTTTGGCTGCTGTTCCTGAAAATCTTCGATGACCGCGAGCTGGAATGGGAGTTAATGGATGACAACTACCGTTCGCCCATTCCCGATAGTTGCCGCTGGCGTACCTGGGCTGCCGATCCGGAAGGTATGACCGGCGATGCGCTCAAAGACTTTCTCGACAACAACCTATTCCCCCAGTTGCAGAATCTGAATGAGTACAGCAACACGCCTTCGGCCTTTGTGGTACGTAGCGTGTTTGAAGACGCCTACAACTACATGAAGTCAGGCCAGTTGCTGCGCCAGGTGATCAACAAAATTCAGGAAGGTGTGGACTTCAACAAGGCTCAGGAACGCCACGAGTTCGGCAACCTCTACGAGCAACTGCTGCGCGACCTGCAGAACGCGGGCAACGCCGGCGAGTTCTACACCCCGCGCCCGGTCACCGAATTTATGGTACGCATGGTCGACCCCAAGCTGGACGAAAAGGTTATGGACCCGGCCTGCGGCACGGGTGGCTTCCTCACCTGCGCCATCGAACACAAGCGCAGCCGCTATGTAAAAACCGCCGAGGACGAACGCACCCTGCAGGCCAGCATCTTCGGCGTGGAGAAAAAGCCGCTGCCGCACCTGTTAGCCACCACCAATATGATCCTGCACGGCATTGAGGTGCCCAGTCAGATACGCCATGACAACACCCTGAGCAAACCGTTGATCAGTTGGGGCCCGAGCGAGCGTGTACATTGCATCGTCGCCAACCCACCGTTCGGAGGCATGGAAGAAGACGGCATTGAAACCAACTTCCCCGCCGCCTTTCGCACCCGTGAAACTGCCGACCTGTTTCTGGTTTTGATCATGCAGTTGCTCAAAGATGGTGGCCGCGCCGCCGTGGTGCTACCCGATGGCTTCCTGTTCGGCGAAGGCATCAAAAGCCGCATTAAGGAAAAGCTGCTCACTGAGTGCAACCTGCACACCATCGTTCGTCTGCCCAACGGCGTGTTTAATCCCTACACCGGAATCAAGACCAACCTGCTGTTCTTCACCAAAGGCACACCGACCAAACAGGTGTGGTTCTACGAACACCAGTACCCGACAGGCGTAAAGAACTACTCCAAGACCCGTCCCATGCGTATCGAAGAGTTCGCCGTCGAGGAAGCCTGGTGGGGCAGCGAGGCCGACGGCTTTGCCGCACGAGTGAAGAACGAATTCGCCTGGAAGGTCAGTGTCGAAGATCTGCAAGCGCGCAACTGGAACCTGGACTGCAAAAACCCGCATATCGGCGAACAGATCAGCCACGACCCGCTCGAGCTGCTACACAACTACGTTGCTCTGCAAGGCGAAATCAGCGACCTGCGCGATCAGCTCAAAGTGGTACTGGCCGAAGCGCTGGGGCGTCAGGCATGACCGCGTTGCTCACGGACAACCTCCCACTGCTTGCCGGCGCTCCGAATGGCATTAAGAAGCTGCGCGAGCTGATTCTGGAACTGGCAGTGCGCGGCAAGTTGGTGCCGCAAGATCCAAGTGATGAGCCGGCCAGTGAAATACTGAAGCGGATTGCGGCGGAGAAGGAGCAGTTGGTGGCTGAGGGGAAGCTCAAGAAGCAGAAGCCGCTGGCTGAGATTGCAAATGAGGAAAGGCCGTTTGAGCTACCGGCAGGATGGGAGTGGTCCCAGCTTGGGCGGATTTCTAGTGATGTTCAATATGGCTTCACTGCATCCGCTAATCACCAAGGCGGAGAGCCCTTACTTCTCAGGATCACTGACATCCAAAATGATGGAGTCAACTGGGATAACGTTCCTGGATGTGACATTTCCCCGAGCGAAATTACCGGTTATGAGCTGAAAGATGGCGATATCGTTATTGCTCGAACAGGAGGGACCATTGGAAAGTCGTATCTTGTTTCAGGGCTTATCCATTCAGCTGTGTTTGCCTCATATCTGATACGAATTGGCCGCCTTGACTCTATATACCCTGACTTCACGAAGGTGTTTTTGGGGTCTCAGTTTTATTGGAAGCAGCTTTATGCCAACTCAATGGGCACCGGGCAACCAAATGTAAACGGAACTGCGCTAAAAGGGCTGTTAATCCCGCTCGCCCCCATGGAGGAACAACACCGCATCGTCGCCAAAGTCGATGAATTAATGGCTCTGTGCGACTGCCTGGAAGCCCAGCAGGCCGACGCCGGAAACGCCCACGCCCAACTAGTGCAAGCGCTGCTCGGCAGTCTGACCCAAGCTAGCGACGCCGCCGGGTTCGCCACCAACTGGCAGCGCCTGGTGGAACACTTCCAAACCCTGTTCATAACCGAACACAGCATTGATGCCCTCAAGCAAACAATTCTGCAACTAGCCGTGATGGGCAAACTGGTTCCACAAGAGCCCTGCGATGAGCCGGCCAGCGAGTTACTGAAGCGGGTTTCAGAAGAGAAGGCGCGGCTGGTAGCGGAAGGCAAGCTCAAGAAACAGAGGCCGCCAGCGCAGATCACTGAGACTGAAAAATCGTTTGAGTTACCGGAAAACTGGGAGTGGGTCCGCTTAGAAGAAATTGCGCAAGTAGGAACGGGGGCAACCCCACTCAGAACAAATCCTAAGTATTTTGCGCCGGCAACGATTAACTGGGTGACGAGCGGCGAGACATCACAAGACTATATCCATGAGTCAGAGCAGAAGGTTTCGCCCCTTGCACTAACGGAGACAAACCTAACCGTTTACCCACCACATACGCTGATCATCGCCATGTACGGTCAAGGAAAAACACGAGGCCAGATTTCCGAGTTATTGATAGATGCTTGTACGAATCAAGCATGTGCCGCAATTCAACTCCTTGATCAAGACGAGTCGCACCGGCGGTTTGTGAAATATTTCTTCGTTAAGAGCTATGACGATATTCGTTTGCTCGCGGCTGGAGGCGCGCAGCCGAATCTGAACCTGGGGAAAATTAAAGACACTGTTCTACCTCTACCGCCAGTTATTGAACAGCACCGCATCGTCGCCAAAGTCGATCGACTGATGATCCTCTGCGACCAACTCAAAACCCGACTAACCCAGGCCCGGCAGCTCAACGAACAGTTGGCCAGCACTCTAGTCGAACGAGCCCTTACCGAAGATGGCCAGCAGGCTCCAATTGCCACAGATCGGCAAGTAGCTCGCACCCTACTCGCAGCAGAAATCACTCACCGGCTACATAGCCAACGTACCTTCGGCCAACGCAAGCTGCAGAAAGTGATTTACCTGGCCGAGCATGCAGTCAAGCTTGCCGCTATCCAGGGCGCTTACCTGCGCGATGCCGCGGGTCCCCACGATCGCCAGTTGATGAATCAGATCGAAGGTGAGTTGCAAAACCGACAGTGGTACGAGCGCATCGAGCGCGAGACTGTTGGCCATGCTTACCGCCCGCTTTCCCAAGCAGGGAAACATCGGCAGGCGTATAGCAGCGCCTGGTCGGCCGTTGAGCGCGTCACCATTGAGCAGGTGATCGAGCTAATGCGGGACTGGGATACGGATCGTTGCGAAATGACTGTGACGCTCTATGCCGCCTGGAACGACTTTATCCTCGAAGGCCGCCCGGTTTCCGATGAAGCCATCGTGGACGAAGTCATGCATAGCTGGAACGACACCAAGCTGCGCTTTGGCAAAACCGAATGGTTGGCGGTACTCGAAGAGATGAAGAAGCACAAAATCCTCATGCCCAGCGGCTTTGGCAAACGCACCTCAGGAGGCATGCTCAGCTTGCCCGGTTTCGAGTAAACAGAGATTGCTTTTGGCCGTCCTCGGAAAGATACGGATACGAAGCATATTGCTCAATCCAACTCCTCGCGGTATTCCAGTTGGTATTCCAAAGAAACTTACAAACTCACATTAGTCAATTAAATCAAATATCTAAGAATCCAATTCAAATTACCCCGGCACATTGATGCCCAAGCACCTCAGGCCTTTCATTAAGGTTAATCTCAAGAACGGGAGCACCAGCAGCCACAACTCGGAAGCCGGGCTTACCAGTTGATAGAGGCGACAAATACGATGTGAGCCACTGCTTCACGAGGACCAGCACTGACTATTCTGAGGAGAAGATCGGGATATTGGACAAGGCCAATTCAACCAAAAAGTGCCCTATCCCAGAAACAACAAAGCCACCCGAAGGTGGCTAAGTCGTTGAATTATATGGTCGGGACGGAGTGATTCGAACACTCGACCCCTTGCACCCCATGCAAGTGCGCTACCGGGCTGCGCTACGCCCCGACTGGGCTTGAAGCATGTTCCCCTTGTTGCTGAGAACGTTGAAGAATGTACCCTAACCTTTTGAATTATGGAAGCATTTTTTCCAAAATTCCGGGCCCGATAAGGGTTACTTCTTCAGCACCACCAACACGTCTTCCAACTCGACAATCATCTGCCGGATCAGTTGCTTGTACTGGGTGGTGTCGTCCTTGGCTTCATCGCCAGAGAGGCGCAGGCGCGCCCCGCCGATGGTGAAGCCTTGGTCGTACAGCAGCGCGCGGATCTGGCGGATCATCAGCACGTCCTGGCGCTGATAGTACCGCCGGTTACCGCGGCGCTTTACCGGGTTGAGTTGCGGGAATTCCTGCTCCCAGTAGCGGAGCACGTGCGGTTTTACCGCGCAAAGCTCGCTCACTTCACCAATGGTGAAGTAGCGTTTGCCTGGAATCGGCGGAAGCTCGTCGTTATGACTTGGTTCCAGCATAGGCCTCAACTCGGGCTTTCAACTTCTGCCCTGGACGAAAGGTGACAACCCGACGCGCCGTGATCGGGATTTCTTCCCCAGTCTTGGGGTTACGGCCCGGCCGCTGGCGCTTGTCGCGCAGGTCGAAATTGCCGAATCCGGACAATTTGACCTGCTCGTTGTCTTCAAGAGCGTGCCTGATTTCCTCAAAGAACAGCTCGACCAATTCCTTGGCCTCGCGCTTGTTCAGGCCCAGCTCCTCGTACAGCCGTTCGGCCATCTCAGCTTTCGTCAGAGCACCCATACGCTATTTCCTTAACGTGGTGTTCAACCTTTGTTCGAGCGAGGTGAGGATGTTCTGGGTTGCAGTATTCACCTCTTCATCATTAAGAGTGCGCGATGGATGCTGCCAGGTCAAGCCGACGGCCAGGCTTTTTCTATCAGGATCAATACCTTTACCCTGATAAACATCAAACAGCCTGAGGTCCGTGAGCCATTCGCCTGCATTGTCACGAATTACTTCAAGCACCGAACTCGAAGCAACATCACGTCCTGCCACCAAGGCCAGGTCACGACGCACTTCCGGGAATTTCGACAGCTCGCTGAACTTCGGCAGGCGGCCTTCGGCCACTTCACCCAGGACCAGCTCGAAGACGTACACCGGACGATCCAGGCCCAAGGTCTTGGCCAGCTCCGGGTGGATGGCACCCAGGTAGCCGACTTCGCGACCGTCACGCTCGATGCGTGCCGTCTGGCCCGGGTGCAGCGCCGGGTGTTTGCCTGGCACGAAGCTGAACTCGGCCAGCGAGCCGGAGAAGCCCAGCAGCGCCTCGACATCAGCCTTGACGTCGAAGAAGTCGATGCTGTCGCGACCGTTAGCCCAGCCTTCCGGCAGGCGGCTGCCGCAGACGACACCGGCGAGCATTGGCTGCTGCTCGAGGTCGCCCAGCTGGCCGACGAAGCGCAAGCCGCTTTCGAACAGGCGCACGCGGTCTTGCTGACGGTTGAGGTTGTGCTGCAGCGACTTGACCAGGCCCGGCCACAGGGAGGCACGCATGGCCGCCATATCGCTGGAAATCGGGTTGGCCAGCAGCAGCGGCTCGACGCCCGGGCTGAACAGTTCGAACAGTTTCGGGTCGATGAAGCTGTAGGTGATGGCTTCCTGGTAACCACGGGCCACCAGCAGGCGACGCAGCGCTGGCAGGTCGCCACGCGCTTCGGCTTTGGCCTGCGGGGCCAGGCGCGCTTGCGGGTAACGTACCGGCAGGCGGTTGTAGCCGTACAGGCGCGCCAGTTCTTCGATCAGGTCGACTTCCAGGCTGATGTCGAAGCGATGGCTAGGTACTTCGACCTGCCACTGCCCTTCCCCAGCGGTGGTTTTCAGGCCCAGGCCGTTGAGCAGTTGCTCGACGTCGGCGCTGGCCATTTCCATGCCCAGCATCTGGCTCAGGCGCTCGGCGCGCAGGGTGATCGGTGCAACCTTGGGCAGGTGCGCTTCGCTGGTCACGTCGATCACAGGACCCGCTTCGCCGCCAACGATCTCCAGCAGCAGGCCAGTCGCGCGCTCGATGGCTTCGCGCGCCAGTTGCGAGTCGACGCCACGCTCGTAGCGGTGCGAGGCATCGGTGTGCAGGCCGTAGGAACGTGCCTTGCCAGCGACGGAGATCGGCTCGAAGAAGGCGCTCTCGAGGAAGATGTCACGGGTGCCAGCGGCAACGCCACTGTGCTCACCACCCATCACGCCGGCAATGGCCAGGGCGCGGCTGTGGTCGGCGATCACCAGGGTGTCGGGACGCAGGGTAACTTCCTGGCCGTCCAGCAATACCAGTTTCTCGCCCTCTTCAGCCATGCGCACGCGGATGCCGCCATTGATCTCGGCGAGATCGAAGGCGTGCATCGGCTGGCCGAGTTCGAGCATCACGTAGTTGGTGATGTCGACGGCAGCGTCGATGCTGCGCACGTCGGAGCGACGCAGACGCTCGACCATCCACAGCGGGGTCGGCTTGGACAGGTCGACGTTACGGATAACGCGGCCCAGGTAGCGTGGGCAGGCAGCGGGCGCCAGCACTTCAACCGGACGCACTTCGTCGTGAGCGGCGGCAACAGCCGGCACTTGCAGACGGGTAACCGGTACGTCGTACAAGGCACCCACGTCACGGGCCAGGCCAGCTACAGACAGGCAGTCGCCACGGTTCGGGGTCAGGCCGATCTCGATGCTGGCGTCGTCCAGGTCCAGGTACACGCGAATGTCTTCGCCAACCGGGGCGTCGGCAGCCAGCTCCAGCAGGCCGTCGTTTTCTTCGCTGATCTGCAGCTCGGCCGCCGAGCAGAGCATGCCGTTGGATTCAACGCCACGCAGCTTGGCTTTCTTGATCTTGAAGTCGCCCGGCAGTTCGGCGCCGATCATGGCGAACGGGATCTTCAGGCCAGGGCGCACGTTAGGCGCGCCGCACACTACCTGGAAGGTCTCGCTGCCACTGCTGACCTGGCACACGCGCAGCTTGTCGGCATCGGGGTGCTGTTCGGTGCTCAGCACCTCACCGACGATGATGCCGCTGAACTGGCCGGCGGCCGGGGTGACGCTGTCGACCTCAAGGCCTGCCATCGACAGACGGGCGACCAGATCGTCACGGGATACCTGCGGGTTGACCCAACCGCGCAGCCACTTTTCACTGAATTTCATCCTGCTCTCCTGAAAGATTCGTTACGGGTGCGCGACCTAGCGAAATTGCGCAAGGAACCGCAAGTCGTTGTCGAAGAACAGGCGCAAATCGTTGACGCCGTAACGCAGCATGGCCAGGCGCTCGGCACCCATGCCAAAGGCAAAGCCCTGGAACTCTTCGGGGTCGATGCCCGACATGCGCAGCACGTTGGGGTGAACCATGCCGCAGCCCATGACTTCCAGCCAGCCAGTCTGCTTGCACACACGGCAGCCTTTGCCGCTGCACATCACGCACTGGATATCGACTTCAGCCGAAGGCTCGGTGAAGGGGAAGAACGACGGACGGAAACGCACCGCCAGCTCTTTTTCGAAGAACACCCGCAGGAATTCTTCGATGGTGCCTTTGAGGTCGGCGAAATTGATGTCGCGATCGATCAACAGGCCTTCGACCTGGTGGAACATCGGCGAGTGGGTCAGGTCCGAGTCGCAGCGGTAAACGCGGCCCGGGCAGACAATGCGGATGGGCGGCTGGGTGGACTCCATGGTCCGCACCTGCACCGGCGAGGTGTGGGTACGCAGCAGCATGTTGGCATTGAAATAGAAGGTGTCGTGCATTGCCCGGGCCGGGTGGTGGCCGGGAATGTTGAGCGCTTCGAAGTTGTGGTAGTCGTCTTCGACCTCAGGGCCTTCGGCGATGCCGTAGCCGATGTGGGTGAAGAACTGCTCGATGCGTTCCAGGGTACGGGTGATCGGATGCAGACCACCGGAGGTCTGGCCACGGCCCGGCAGGGTTACATCAATGCACTCGGCAGCCAGACGGGCGCTGAGCTCGGCCTCTTCAAACGCCGCCTTGCGCGCGTTGAGGACCTCGGTGACGCGTTCCTTGGCGTCGTTGATCAGCGCGCCAACCTTTGGCCGCTCTTCGGCAGGCAGATTGCCCAGGGTCTTCATCACCTGGGTCAGTTCGCCTTTCTTGCCAAGGAAGTGCACCCGGATCTGTTCCAGGGCATTGATGTCTTCAGCGCGTTCCACGGCCTCCAGGGCTTGGGAGACCAGCGCGTCCAGGTTTTCCATGTACAGACTCCAGATACGAAATAGGGGAAGAGCGCAGGCTCTTCCCCTATTAAGACGTTTAACACCAGGTGCCGGAAATGACACCTGGTGATTGTCGGGGGTACTTAAGCCAGCGAGGCTTTAGCTTTCTCGACAATCGCAGCAAACGCCGCTTTTTCGTTCACTGCCAGATCGGCCAGAACCTTGCGGTCGATTTCGATCGACGCTTTTTTCAGGCCAGCGATCAGGCGGCTGTAGGACAGACCGTTGATACGCGCACCAGCGTTGATACGAGCGATCCACAGAGCGCGGAACTGACGTTTTTTCTGACGACGGTCGCGGTAGGCGTATTGGCCTGCCTTGATGACCGCTTGCTTGGCAACACGGAATACGCGCGAGCGAGCGCCGTAGTAGCCTTTAGCCAGTTTCAGAATTTTCTTGTGACGCTTACGAGCGATGACGCCACGCTTTACACGAGCCATGAGTAACTTCCTCTATCTAGAACCAAAAATTAACGAAGGCGCAGCATGCGCTCGACTTTTGCCACGTCCGACGGGTTCAGCAAGCTGCTACCACGAAGTTGACGCTTACGCTTGGTCGACATTTTGGTCAGGATGTGGCTCTTGAAAGCGTGTTTGTGCTTGATGCCGTTAGCCGTTTTCAAGAAACGCTTGGCTGCACCGCTTTTGGTTTTCATTTTTGGCATGTTCGGATACTCCGCATTCAGTTGATAAACATAACCGCAAGGCCTGCCGTGCCCTGGTGGTTATTTCTTTTTCTTGGGTGCGATGACCATGATCAGCTGGCGTCCTTCCATCTTAGGATGCTGTTCGACGGAACCGTATTCCAAAAGGTCAGTTTCGACCCGCTTCAACAGTTCCATACCCAGCTCCTGGTGGGCCATCTCACGACCACGAAATCTCAAGGAAATCTTGGCCCTGTCCCCATCACTCAGGAAACGTACCAGGTTGCGTAGTTTTACCTGGTAATCCCCCTCCTCCGTCCCTGGACGAAACTTGATTTCTTTAATCTGGACCTGCTTCTGATTCTTCTTGGCCTCGTTAGCTTGCTTCTTCTTTTCGAAGAGGTGCTTGCCGTAGTCCATGACTTTGCAGACAGGCGGTACTGCGTCGGCAGAGATCTCTACCAGGTCCAGCTTCGCTTCTTCAGCGATACGAAGCGCTTCATCAATCGAGACGATGCCAATCTGCTCGCCGTCAGCGCCAATTAACCGAACCTCGCGTGCCGAGATATTCTCGTTGATCGGGGCCTTCGGTGCAGCTCGTTTATCGTTTCTCATTTCACGCTTAATAGTAATTACTCCGATTCTTGGCGACCACGCCGGGAAACCGCTTGAGCGAGGAATTCAGCGAATTGAGCGACGGGCATCGAGCCCAGGTCAGCGCCTTCACGAGTACGCACAGCGACGGTTTGCGTTTCGACTTCGCGATCCCCTATAACCAAAAGGTAAGGGACCTTGAGCAAAGTATGCTCGCGGATTTTAAAGCCGATTTTCTCATTTCTCAAGTCGGACTTGGCACGGAACCCGCTTTCATTGAGAGTTTTTTCAACATTCTGGGCGAATTCGGCCTGCTTGTCGGTGATATTCATGATCACCGCCTGGGTTGGCGCGAGCCAGGCCGGGAATGCACCTTCGTAATGCTCGATGAGAATTCCGACGAAACGCTCGAACGAACCGAGGATTGCACGGTGCAGCATCACCGGATGCTTGCGGCCGTTGTCTTCGGAGACGAATTCGGCGCCCAGACGAATCGGCAGGTTGAAGTCGAGCTGCAGGGTACCACACTGCCAGACGCGACCCAGGCAATCCTTCAGCGAGAACTCGATCTTCGGCCCGTAGAAGGCACCTTCGCCCGGCTGCAGGTCGTACGGCAGGCCAGCGCTGTCGAGGGCGGCGGCCAGTGCGGCTTCGGCGCGATCCCACAGCTCATCGGAACCGACGCGCTTTTCAGGGCGGGTCGAGAGCTTCATTTCGATGTCCTTGAAGCCGAAGTCGGCGTAGACATCCATGGTCAGCTTGATGAACGCGGCGGATTCGGACTGCATCTGCTCTTCGGTGCAGAAGATGTGCGCGTCGTCCTGGGTGAAGCCACGTACACGCATGATGCCGTGCAGCGCACCCGACGGCTCGTTACGGTGGCAGGCACCGAACTCGGCCAGACGCAGCGGCAGCTCGCGGTAGCTCTTCAGGCCCTGGTTGAACACCTGCACGTGGCATGGGCAGTTCATCGGCTTGATGGCGTAGTCGCGGTTTTCCGACTGGGTGGTGAACATGTTGTCGGCATAGTTGGCCCAGTGGCCAGACTTTTCCCACAGCGAACGGTCAACAACCTGCGGAGTCTTGATCTCCAGGTAGCCGTTCTCGCGCTGCACCTTGCGCATGTACTGTTCCAGTACCTGGTACAGGGTCCAGCCGTTCGGGTGCCAGAACACCATGCCCGGCGCTTCTTCCTGGAGGTGGAACAGGCCCAGGCGCTTGCCGATCTTGCGGTGGTCGCGTTTTTCGGCTTCTTCGATGCGCTGAATGTAAGCAGCCAGCTGCTTCTTGTCGGCCCAGGCGGTGCCGTACACGCGCTGCAGCTGCTCGTTTTTAGCGTCGCCGCGCCAGTAGGCGCCGGACAGCTTGGTCAGCTTGAAGGATTTCAGGAAACGGGTGTTCGGCACGTGCGGGCCGCGGCACATGTCGACGTATTCTTCGTGGTAGTACAGGCCCATGGCCTGTTCATCCGGCATGTCCTCGACCAGGCGCAGCTTGTAGTCTTCGCCGCGGGCCTTGAACACGTCGATCACTTCGGCGCGCGGAGTGACCTTCTTGATGACGTCGTATTCGGTGTCGATCAGTTGCTGCATGCGCTGTTCGATCGCCGCCATGTCTTCGGGCGTGAAAGGACGCTCGTAGGCGATGTCGTAATAGAAGCCTTCGTCGATGACCGGACCGATGACCATGCGCGCAGTCGGGTACAGCTGCTTGACCGCGTGGCCGACCAGGTGGGCGCACGAGTGACGGATGATCTCCAGCCCCTCTTCGTCCTTGGGCGTGATGATTTGCAGGCTGGCATCGTTTTCGATCAGGTCGCAGGCGTCGACCAGCTTGCCGTCGACCTTGCCGGCGACGGTGGCTTTAGCGAGGCCCGCACCAATGGATGCGGCGACTTCGGCAACCGAAACTGCCTTGTCGAATGAACGTTGACTGCCATCGGGAAGAGTAATAATGGGCATGGCGCCTCCTCTCCTAGTGGTGACCCCTACCAAAGGTCACGTGGGTTGGGATGAGCCAGTACGCGATCCGCCCCTGTCTTTGCACAAGCAAAGCCTGCCTCACAGTGGCAGAAGCCCGAAGGCCTGCCAGGGAACGAACCAGAGTGACTGGAATAGTAAAAAAACAGTTGGGAGCTGCAAGCCGCAAGCTGCAAGAAAAAGCCGGCGGCGAGCTCAAGCCACGCATGCTAGCACAAAGCTTTCGGGCGATTGCGGGCAGATTGACCGGCTGGGCAGAAATATTCGGAAAATATGCCTTGGCGGTGAACTTGCGCGGATTTTTTCCGCTCAGAGTTGGTGAAGCGTCCTACTCTTGTGAGACTCGACCCCAAGGAGTGTTGGTTATGCGACTTCTTCAGTCTCTTCTGGCCCTGGCGGCTGCATCTGCCCTGCTGCTGCCGCTGGGAGCCCATGCCGGCAAGCTACCCGCCAACTACCAGACGTCCTGCGTAGCTCAGGCGCAGAAGCAAGGCCTGGCAATGGATAAAGCCGAACAGCACTGCAAATGCGCCGGAGACGTGCTCGAAAAAAACCTCAGCGACAAGGAGATCAAGGACCTGGATACCCTGCAAGATGGCGTAGATGCAGCTGTAATGGAGCGCGCGCAAAAAAAGGTCGCAGCGGTCTGCGGCCCGAAAAAATAGGCCTTTGGGCCAGTTATCCATCGCTAATTTGCTCCAGATCAGCAATCTGCGAAGGTAAAAGGGGCTACAAGCCCATAATTAGACTATGATGGTCGGCGTGCACCCTGTTGGCCTCGGCAACACCGCACTACTGAAAATCATGTTTCCTGGAGATACACCCATGTCTAATCGCCAAACCGGCACCGTAAAATGGTTCAACGATGAGAAAGGCTTCGGCTTCATCACTCCACAAGGTGGCGGCGACGACCTGTTCGTTCACTTCAAGGCTATCGAAACCGACGGTTTCAAAAGCCTGAAGGAAGGCCAGACTGTCTCCTTCGTTGCCGAAAAAGGCCAGAAGGGCATGCAGGCTGCACAAGTTCGTCCAGAGTAAGATCTGACCGAATAAAAAAACCCGTCCTTGTGGCGGGTTTTTTTGTGCCTGTATTTTGGGGCTGCTTTGCAGCCCATCGCTGGCAAGGCCAGCTCCCACAGGGACTGCATGCACCGCCCTTGTGGGAGCTGGCTTGCCAGCGATGAGGCCCCGGGCTTAGCCGCAGTTCACGCGGGTAACCACACCTTTTTCGTCGGCGTTGAGGTTCAGGCGCTCGGAGCGGTATTCCAGGGTCATGACGTCGTGAGGCTTGAGCACACGGGCCAGCTGCGAGCCGCTGGCTTTACGCGCCTGCTCGAGCAACTCGGGGGTGGCCGGCTTGCCGATGGCGAACTCGGCGCCGCTGGCCTGGCAACGGCCATCGGTATTGGCGGCAACGTCTTCCGGGACCTTCGACGAAGAGCCACCCGTGCTGCTGCAACCTGCCAGTACGGCGATGGCCAACAGGCTTGCCAATGATGCACGCGTGCGGAACATGAATCCTCCTTAAATACTTGAATGCTGCCTATGTGACAGCACTCCTGGTTTTTCGTTGCAAAACCGGGCCATTGTGCCCGAGCCAGAGCGCTCAGGGCCAAGGGCAATCGTGACCGGATTTTGCACGATCTCAATACAGGTCGATGTAGTCGCTGGCAGGTTTCGGCCAGTTATTCTTCAGGGCGTTGTACACCTGCCGTATCCAGCGCTCGTCGTCGGCCACTTGCGGGCCGACACAACCGGAGCCCGCAGCCCAGGTTTCCAGACGAAAGGCCAGGCCGTCCAGCTCACGGCCACCGGTGACCTGGGACAACCAGGCAATGCCGGCGCGACTGACCCGCAGCTGATTGTGTACCGCGCTATTTCCGGCCACCAGCAGAGCCCGCACGTTGTCGAGGGTAAAGTCGTTGGGGTTGGTCAAATCGATCTGCACTGCGCTGTCCCGGCAAGCTAAAACACCGTTAGTTTGCCACGACCCTGTGCTTATGCCTAAGTCGCAGTGCGCTGCAGGTGGCGCCCATGATTTACTGCAAACATCGGCGGAGCGCAGGCCAGCCTCCCCTTCAAACGCCAGGGCCCGGCATTTGAACCGACAGCGCGCGCAGTTTTCTTTCGAGATTGATCATGACAAGCCACACCATCGATGCCGACATCAAGGTCAAATGGCCCGAGGGCCAGAGCGCCTACAGCCCGGCCAGCGCCGAGGAGTTGATGCTGATCGCAGTCGACCTGTTGGTCAAAGACCTGGGCCACGACGGCGCACGCAGCTACATCGACCAGGTCTTCGAACGTTACGCCCATACGGCTACGGCAGACGCGCCAGGCGGCTACTGAGCAGGTCGAAAAAGCCCTGGGCATCGCCGTCGGCGATCCAGGTGACGTTCGCCGGCTGCTTCAAGGCCCCGTACCAGTCAGTGATGGTCTGGCCAAAGGTCGGCCCATCACGGCTGTCGACCTGCATGAATACCTGGCGGCCCGTGAACAGTTCGGGCTTGAGCAGGTAAGCGATCACCGTGGTGTCATGCACCGGCCCACCAGGGATGCCATAGTGCTTCATGTCGGCCTTGACGTAGGCGTTGAGAATATCCACCACGCGCTTGCTGGCCGCATTGTTCAGGTCGGCGATCTGTTTCAGCCGGGCCTCGCTGGTCAGCACCTTGTGGGTGACGTCCAGCGGCAGGTAGGTCAGCTTGACCCCACTCTTGAGCACCACTTCGGCAGCGTGGGGGTCGGCGAACAGGTTGAACTCGGCCACCGGGGTGATATTGCCGCCGTTGAAGTGGGCGCCGCCCATGACCACCACTTCCTTGATGCCGTTGACGATTTCTGGCGCCTCGATCAGCGCCAGGGCCAGGTTGGTCTGTGGCCCGAGCATGGCCACGGTGATGCTGTGCGGCTTGGCGCTGCTCAAGGTGTCGATCAGGTAGCGCACCGCATTGCCGTTGGCCAGCCCCTTCTGCGGCTCGCTGACCGTGACACCGGGCAAACCTTCTTCACCGTGGATGTCGGCGGCGTAGATCGGCGTGCGCAGCAGCGGCCTGGGCGCCCCGGCATACACCGGAATCTCTTCGCGCCCGGCCCACTCCCGGGCCAGGCGGGCATTGCGCGAGGTCTTTTCCAGGCGCACGTTGCCCGCCACGGTGGTGATGGCGCGGATGTTCAGCTCATCAGGCGAAGCCATGGCCAGGAACAGCGCCACCACATCATCGGCGCCAGGGTCGGTATCAATAATCAGGTCAATGGGCGCGGCCTGGGCGCCAGCCGACAGCATGGACATCAGCAGTACTCCTTGGAGCAATCGTTTGGCACAGCTCAACATAAGACACGTCCTTATGGTCAGAGGGAAAAGCGCTAGAAGGTCACCCCGGCAACCAGCGCGATGTTGCTGTAGGGCTGGCATTCACCGGTACGCACAATGGCGCGGGCGCTGCGGCTCAATTGCTTGAACTCGTCATGGCTGAGCAAGCGCCGGGCACCCAACTCGCCCTGGGCAGCCAACTGTTCGACCGTTGTCAGGCCCGGCGGCTGATGCTGGAGGATTTCGTTCGCCAGCACGTGGCTTTCGACCTGCATTTCACTCAGCACCACCCGCAGGGTGCTGGCGAAATCCGGAACACCCGGCGTCAACGCCAGGTCGATCAGTTCCACCCCTGGCGGCACCGGCAGGCCGGCGTCGCCGATCAGCAGGATGTCACCATGGCCAAGGGAGGCGACCAGGCGCGACAAGGCGATGTTGAGCAACGGGGTCTTCTTCATGGCTGCAGCTCGGCAAGGTGTGGAATCGAAGGCTGCGCACCGGCACGGGTGACCGACAGCGCCGCCGCGCGCTGGCCAAAGGCGATGGCTGCGCCCTCCTCTTCGCCGCGCGCCAGGGCCGCGGCGAAACCGCCGACAAAGGTGTCGCCGGCCGCCGTGGTGTCCACGGGTTGCACCACCGGCGCGGGGAAATGCCTGAACGCCTGGCCATCGGCAAACAACGCACCCTGGGCCCCCAGGGTGACGATCACTTTGCCCACGCCCAATGCCAACAAGCGCGTGGCGGCAACCTTGGCGCTTTCCGGGTCAGTGACCGGCACACCGCTCAGGGCCTCGGCTTCGCTTTCATTGGGAATCAGGTAGTCAATGCTGGCAAACCATTCGGCCGGCAGCGGGCCGCTGGCGGGCGCCGGATTGAGGATCACTGTCTTGCCCAGCGCCCTGCCCCGTTCAAGGGTGTAGGCGACGGTCGCCATGGGCACTTCCAACTGGCAGATGATCACGTCGGCGTGTTGCAGCAAGGCATCAAAACGCTGCACTGATTCGGGCAGCAACTGGCCGTTACCACCGGCAATGATGACGATGGCGTTCTGGCTGGCGGCGTCCACCACGATCAGCGCCACGCCACTGGACACACCGGCAGCAACGCTCACCGCCTGGCAGTCGATCTGTTCATCGGCCAGGGCCTGACGCAATTGCTGGCCATAGGCATCGTCACCGACGCAGCCGACCATCGCCACCTGCGCCCCCAGGCGCGCCGCCGCCACCGCCTGGTTGGCCCCCTTGCCACCGGGCACCGTGACGAAGGTTTCACCCACCAGGGTTTCGCCGCCGCGCGGCAAGCGCTGGGCGCGCGTTACCAGGTCCATGTTCAGGCTACCTACCACTACTACATTGGCGTGCATGTGCGGGCTCGTTCTCAGCGGTAATCATTGAAAAGGTCGGGGCGCGGCGCAGTCGACTCACGCAGGACGATGCTCGGCGCGACAATGCGCTGCTCCGGCGCGCCGCGCAGCGGTTCGGCAATACGCCGCAGCAGCAGTTCGGCGGCGTTTTCGCCCAGCTCGCGGATCGACTGGCCGACAGTGGTCAACGCCGGGAACACGTACTGGCTGATCTGGATATCGTCGAAGCCGATCACCGACAGCTCGCTGGGCACGCAGATATTGCGCTCGGCAGCGGCGCGCAATACGCCGATGCCGATCATGTCGTTGCCGGCGAAGATCGCCGTCGGCCGCTCGCCTTCGAGCAGCAGCGCCGCCGCGGCATAACCGCCGAGGCTGGTGAAATCGCTGCTCAGCAGCCAGTCCTGACGTGGAGTAACGCCAGCCTCGGCCAGCGCCCGATGGAAACCGGCCAGGCGCAACTGGGCAACGCTGGTGCTGGCCGGGCCGCCGATGCAGGCGATTTCGCGATGGCCCAGGTCCAGCAGGTGCCGGGTGGCCAGGTAAGCACCCTGCTCATGGTCGATGCGTACCAGGTCGGCGGCCACGCCCTCCAGGGCGCGGTCGACGATGACCATCGGCGTGCGCACGCTGGCCAGGCTGTCGAGCAGGTCGCGGTCTTCGCCGACCGAGGCGACGATCAGGCCATCAATGCGCTTTTCCAGCAGAACGCGCAGATAGCTGCGCTGCTTTTGCGGGTTGTCGTCGGAGTTGCAGAGGATCACGCAGTAGCCGTTGCGCTCGCAGCCGTCCTCGATCCCCCGGGCCAGTTCGGCGAAGTACGGGTTGACGCTGTTGGGCACCAGCAGGCCGATGGTTGCGGTGCTGCGCGCCTTGAGCGAGCGGGCCACGGCGCTGGGCACGTAGTCGAGTTCGGCAATGGCCGCCTCGACCTTGAGGCGCACCGGCTCACTGACCGGGCGGGTCTTGTTCAGTACATGGGACACGGTGGTGTAGGAAATCCCCGCCAGTGCCGCGACATCTTTGATGGTAGCCATTGTTTCAGTTCCGCCTGCGCGCGCGCCGGCTGCGGTAAGTGTCGAGGACCACGGCGATGACGATCACCGCCCCGGTGATGATGCGCTTGGTCGGTTCCGAGGCGCCGATCTGCGCCAGGCCTGCGGCCAGCACCGAGATGATCAGCACGCCGAAAAAAGTGCTGATCACCGAACCGCGCCCACCCATCAGGCTGGTGCCGCCGATCACCACCGCGGCGATCACCTGCAGCTCCAAGCCGGAGCCGGCATTGGGGTCGGCGGCCTCCAGGCGGGAAATCTGGAACAGCGCGGCGAGGCCCGCGAGCAGGCCCATCAACGAGAACACCAGGATCTTGTAGGGGCGCGGATCGATACCGGCCAGGCGCACTGCTTCTTCGTTGGTGCCGATACCGATCAGGTAGCGGCCGAACACCGTGCGCGTGAGTACCAGCTGGGCGAGGATGATCACCAGCAAGGCAATCAGGAACGACGGCGACACGCCAAAAGCCAGGGGGTTGGACAGCCAGGCAAAGGCATCGCCGATGTAGGCGGTGCGCGAATCGGTCAATTGATAGGCCATGCCCCGGGCCATTTCCAGCACGCCGAGGGAAACGATGAACGACGGGATGCGCCAGGCTACGGTGATCGAACCGGTGATACTGCCGGCCAGCGCCGCCACCGCCATGCCGAGCAGGGCCGCGGGCATCACGCTCCAGCCCCAGCCGAGCATCGCCACGCTGACCGCCGACCCGGCCAGGGCCAGCACCGAGCCCACCGACAGGTCGATGCCGCCGATGATCAGCACGAAGGTCATGCCCACCGCCAGCACCATCAGATCGGGAATCTGGTTGGCCAGGGTGCTGAAGGTGGCGTACGACAGAAAGTGACTACTCAAAAACGAGAACAGTACGATCATCGCCAGCAAGGCGCCGGCCAGGCCCAGGTAGGTACCCAGGCCAAAGTAGGTGCCGCTGCGCTTGGCGCTCGGGGCGGCGGTGTCCAGTTGCGTGGTTTTCATGGGGTTGTCCTGGGCGCCGCTTCATGCAGCAACGCATCACGTTTCTGATAGCCGGCAAAGGCCGCGGCCAGTAGTTGGTCCTGGGTCCAGCTGTCGCGCTCGAAGGTGTCGATCAGGCGCCCGGCGCTGAGCACGCCGATGCGGTCGCAGATCAGCATCAGCTCACGCAGGTCGCTGGACACCACCACCAGCGCCTTGCCCTGGCGCGCCAGTTCCGCCAAGAGGCCATAGATGTCGAACTTGGCGCCCACGTCGATGCCGCGGGTCGGTTCGTCGAACAGCAGCACTGAACAGTCGCGCTCCAGCCAGCGGCCGATCACCACCTTCTGCTGGTTGCCACCCGACAACTCGCCGACCACCTGCTCGGGGCTGGAACTACGGATGCGCATGGCGGCGATCTGCCGTTCGGCCAGTTCGCGCTCGGCCCCCCTGTCGACCACGCCCGCGCGGGAAATCGCCGGCAGGTTGCCCAGGGCGATATTGGCGCTGATCGACTGGCTCAACAGCAGGCCTTCGCCCTTGCGGTCTTCGGTGATCAGGGCAATGCCCTGGCGCACCGCAGCCACAGGTGAGTCGACCCGCACCGGGCGCAACGGGCTGCCCAGCTCGATACTGCCGCTGTCGGCGCGGTCGGCGCCGTAGATCAGCCGCAGCAGTTCAGTGCGCCCGGCACCGATCAGGCCGGAGATACCGAAAATCTCGCCGCTGCGTACTTCGAAGGACACCGCCTTGACCTTGTCGCTACGGCTGAGGTTGTTGACCTTGAGGATCGGCGCGCCGATGTTGCGCACGCCCAGGTCGATATGTTCGCCCAGCTCGCGGCCGACCATCAGGTTGACCAGTTGCTCGCTGTTGTAACGCTGCATCGGCTCGACACACACCAGCTTGCCATCGCGCAGCACGGCAATGCGCTGGGCGATGCGCTTGAGTTCTTCAAGGCGATGGGAGATATAAATGATGGCGACGCCGCGCTGCTGCAAACGCTCGATCTGGCTGAACAGCAGCTCCACCTCGCGGGCGGTAAGCATCGCCGTGGGCTCGTCGAAGATCAGCACATGGCAGTCGCCGATCAGGTTGCGGGCGATCTCGACCATTTGCTGATGGCCGATGCCCAGCTCGCCGACCGGGGTATCCGGGTCGATGGCGTCCAGGCCGACCTGGGCCATGGCCGCCACCGCCAGTTGGCGCAGGCGCTTGCGGTTGATCCAGCCGGCACGCCCGGGCAAATTGTCGAGAAACAGGTTCTCGGCCACGGTCAGGGTTGGCAGCAGGTTGAGTTCCTGCATGACCATGCGCACGCCCAGCCGCTCGGCGGCGGCGCGGCTGCCCGGTTGGTAAGGCTGGCCTTGATAGAGCATCTGCCCGGTGGTGGGCACTTCGAGGCCGCCGATGATCTTCGACAGAGTGCTCTTGCCCGCGCCATTTTCGCCGGTCAGGGCCAGCACTTCGCCCCGGCGCAGGCTCAGGTCGATATCGCCGAGCACCGGCTGGGCGTAGGTCTTGCCGATCGCGCTGACTGAAAGTACGACATCCGCAGTCGCTGACATTGCCTGTTCTCCTGGCGCCCGCCGCACGGCGGACGCCCATCATGCGACTACTTAG
Source organism: Pseudomonas sp. SBB6 (assembly GCF_024213215.1). NCBI lineage: Bacteria > Pseudomonadati > Pseudomonadota > Gammaproteobacteria > Pseudomonadales > Pseudomonadaceae > Pseudomonas > Pseudomonas sp. SBB6. Next base: position 234,014 of record NZ_JANAVH010000002.1, read on the forward strand.
TGGGTGACCAGCTCGACCGGCGTCTGGATGACGTTGTCGGCGTCGACGTCGGCTTTTTCGCCCTTGAGCATCTTCAGCGCCGCCTCGATGCCGAACACTGCCTGCTTGGCGGCGTACTGGTCGGCGGTGGCGAGCACGCGGCCATCCTTGAGCATCGGCTTGATGGCGTTGATGTTGTCGTAACCGACTACCTGCACCTGGCCGGCCTTACCCGCTGCGCGCACCGCGGAAACCGCACCGAGGGCCATGCTGTCGTTGCCGGCCAGCAGGGCTTTAAGGTCAGGGTTGGCGTTGAGCATGGAGGCGGCGACGGCATTGCCCTTGGCAATTTCCCAGTCGCCCGACTGCACCGAGACGACCTTGATCTGCGCCGCTTGCATCGCATCCTTGAAGCCGGCGGTGCGCTGCTGGGCGTTGGTGGTGGTCGAGACGCCCTCGATGATGGCGACCTGGTCACCGGCCTTGAGCTTCTGCTTGGCCAGGTACTCACCGACCAGGCGTGCGCCCTTGCGGTTGTCGGGGCCTACGAACGGCACGCTGAGGTTCTTGCTCTTGAGCACCTCGGGGTCGAGGCGGTTGTCGATGTTGATCACGGTGATGCCAGCGTCCATGGCCTTTTTCACCACCGGCACCAGGGCCTTGGAGTCGGCCGGGGCGATGACCAGGGCATTGACCCCGGAGACGATCATCTGCTCGACGATACGGATCTGGTTGCCGGCATCGGTCTCGTCCTTGATGCCGTTGGACACCAGCTCGAATTCATTGGCGTGGTCTTTCTGGTAGGCCTTGGCGCCGTCTTCCATGGTCAGGAAGAATTCGTTGGCCAGCGACTTCATCACCAGCGCGACTTTGGGCTTGGCTTCGTCGGCCAGGGCTTGGGAAAAGGGGGTGGCGAGGGACAGCGAGGACAGTACGGCGAGCGCCAGCAGGCGTCCAGCAAAGGGCAGCTTCATGGGTTTACTCCGGATCTTATGATTTTTATCGGGTCGCAAACGTTTGCGTTAGCTCACTATGAGAACGTCACCCGGTTTTGTCAAATCCGCTGCCGGAGACCACTTGGTCAGTACGTGTAGGAATCATCCTAAAAACAACCGGAAAACCGAACACCTCTTGTACACAATATTCGGAATTCCGAATAGGAAAATGCTCCGTCCGCGCATCACCGACTCTTCTAAGCCCATGAAAAACAATAGAATCAAGATGAAAACCGACGAACGGCAGTTCTGGTATGAAATCTGCTCCCTGTAAGCGCGTTACACAGCAAACTCCAGCCAGAAGAGAAATCAACGATGAAAGCTGCGCTTAATTCCTTCGTTCCGGGCGCTATGGCCCTGCTGCTGTTAATGCCCGCAGGCGTCAACGCCAAGGAAGTCGAAAACCAACAGAAACTCGCCAACGTGGTGATCCTCGCCACCGGCGGCACCATTGCAGGCGCTGGCGCCAGCACCGCCAACAGCGCGACCTACCAGGCCGCCAAAGTCGGTGTCGACAAGCTGATCGCCGGCGTTCCGGAACTGGCCACCCTGGCCAACGTGCGCGGCGAACAAGTGCTGCAAATCGCCTCCGAAAGCATCAGCAACGAAAACCTGCTGCAACTGGGCAAGCGCGTTGCGGAACTGGCCGAGAGCAAGGACGTCGACGGCATCGTCATCACCCACGGTACCGATACCCTGGAAGAGACCGCCTACTTCCTCAACCTGGTCGAAAAAACCGACAAGCCAATCGTCGTGGTCGGTTCCATGCGCCCGGGTACCGCCATGTCGGCTGACGGCATGCTCAACCTGTACAACGCCGTGGCCGTTGCCAGCAACAAGGATTCGCGCGGCAAAGGCGTGCTGGTCACCATGAACGACGAGATTCAGTCGGGCCGTGACGTCAGCAAGGCCGTGAACATCAAGACCGAAGCCTTCAAGAGCCAATGGGGCCCGCTGGGCATGGTCGTGGAAGGTAAATCCTACTGGTTCCGCCTGCCGGCCAAGCGTCACACCGCCGATTCGGAATTCGACATCAAGAAAATCAGCAGCCTGCCTGCCGTGGACATCGCCTACGGCTATGGCAACGTCACCGATACCGCCTACAAGTCGCTGGCACAAAATGGCGCCAAGGCGATCATCCACGCTGGCACCGGCAATGGCTCGGTATCGTCCCGTGTAGCGCCTACCCTGCAGGAACTGCGCAAACAAGGCGTGCAGATCATTCGCTCGTCCCACGTCAATGCTGGCGGCTTCGTGCTGCGCAACGCCGAACAGCCTGACGACAAGAACGACTTCGTCGTCGCCCACGACCTGAACCCGCAAAAAGCCCGCATCCTGGCCATGGTCGCCCTGACCAAGACCCAAGACAGCAAAGAGCTGCAGCGGATCTTCTGGGAATACTGATCCAGTAACCCAAAGCGCTTGCCCGCCCTGTAGGACGGGCAAGCCTGCCTCCCCTACCCTCGCAAAAAATACTTTAAACAGACCGCAGCAAACCACGCGGTTTGCGGTCACATGCGCTCTTTCACCGACGAGCTGTTGCGAAATTGTTTACAGTAAAATACTGTATGCGCATACAGCTAAAAAAGGAACGCTTCGTGGCCACCACTTCCGCCCCTGCCAGCAGTTACGAGCAACTGGGCATCCGCATCCAGAAAATCATCAACGCCCCCACCGCGCAAAAAGCCCGCGCCGCGCTGATCTTCCGCCTGGAGCACGAATCGCCTGAAGACTGGGCGACCCTGCTCGAGGAAATCGCCGAGAACGACAACGTCACCCTCGCCTACCGCGACGACGGTGGCGTGCAGATTTTCTGGGTTGTGCCGAAGGAAGATTGAAAGCGCATGAGATTTCCGGTTTTTGCAGTAGCTTGCCTGTTGTTCAGTGTCACCACCGCCCACGCCGATGCACCACGTACCTTCAGCGAAGCCAAGAAGGTCGCCTGGCGCCTGTATGCACCGCAGTCCACCGAGTTCTACTGCGGCTGCAAGTACACCGGTAACAAGGTCGATTTGCAGGCCTGCGGTTATGTGCCGCGCAAAAATGCCAACCGCGCCTCGCGCATCGAATGGGAGCATATCGTCCCCGCCTGGCAGATCGGCCATCAGCGCCAGTGCTGGCAAAGCGGCGGGCGCAAGAACTGCTCGCGCAACGACAAGGTCTACCAGCGCGCCGAGGCCGACCTGCACAACCTGGTGCCGAGCATTGGCGAGGTCAATGGCGATCGCAGCAACTTCAGCTTCGGCTGGCTGCCCGAGCAGCGCGGGCAATACGGTTCGTGCCTGACCCAGGTGGACTTCAAGGCCAAGAAGGTCATGCCGCGGCCGTCGATTCGCGGGATGATCGCGCGCACCTACTTCTATATGAGCAAGCAGTACAACCTCAAGCTGTCCAAACAGGACCGCCAGCTGTACGAAGCCTGGAACAAGACCTACCCGCCGCAGCCCTGGGAGCGCCAGCGCAACCAACGGGTGGCCTGTGTGATGGGCCACGGCAACGCGTTCGTCGGCCCGGTGAACCTCAGCGCCTGCGGTTGAAGCTCAGGCCAGCGCCTGCAGGTAGGCGCTGGCCTGCTGGTAACGGGCCAGGCGGGCGATGTCGTCGGGGCCGGGAACGGCAATGCGCGACAGGTCGCTGTTGTCGGCAAGATCGGCCAGCTTGACCACCCGCGCCAGCGGATCATCACCGACACGCACAACGAACGCTTCGTAGCTTTCGTCATCGCGCCGGCTTAGCGCCTGCACCGCAGCGAGAATCTTCAGGGCAAAGCCTTCACGGGCCAGGTCCGAGAGCGTCATCGGCGAATCCTCGAGCACGTCGTGGAGCACCGCGACAATGCGCTGCTCGGGCGTCGAGACCCTGAGCATCACCCGCAACGGATGCAGGATATAAGCCGCCCCGCCTTTGTCGTGCTGCCCCTCATGTGCCCTCGCCGCCACCGCAATGGCCCGCTCCAGCGTAGACATATGGCCCTCCTGCTCAGCATTGATGTCGTCGCAGACGCGCCATGCTGTAAACATCGATCAACTCACCGTCACGCATAGCATAGTCAATCAATTGACCTTCCACCGCAAAGCCGAAGCGCTTGTACAAGGCAAGCGCCGGTTGATTGTCGGTGTACACGGTCAACTCGACCCGCTGCAGGCCCATCCAGTTGTCGGCCACCTCCAGCACCGCCTCAAGCAGCCGGCTGCCGACACCCTGGCCTTGCCAGGCGGGCGCCACGCCCATGCCGATCCCGCCACAGTGGGCACGGCGGATGCGGGCGTATTGTTCCAGCGAGCAACTGCCAATGACTTCGCCCTGGTGCAGCGCCACCAGAAACAGCATCCGTTCGTTGTCCAGGCTCAGTCGCTTGCGCCAGATCTCTGCTGACTGGTAAGGCATCTGCAGCACCTGGCGCGCCACCCGCGGGTCGTTGTACAACGCGGTCAGGCCCTCGACATGCTGTTCGGTACAACGCTGCAGGGTAATGGCGGCGGATGAATCACTCATGACGGCTCTCCTTGCGTATGAGCCGCCAGTGTACGAGGCGCTTGAAGCCGCTGGCTAGCGCGGGGCGTCGTGCTGGATGACGATCGAGTCGGTGCCCAGGCGCGCCATGACGTCGGCTTGCTGAGCCTCGGCTTGAGCCTTGTCCGGATAAGGGCCGAGCAGCACCACCGGCTTGCCGTTGCGGTAGACCACCGAGGACGGGATCTGCTTTTCGATCAGGCGTGCGGTCATGTCGCTCAGGGCGCCCATGTTCGCACCCTGGACGATCTCGACATCCCAGCCTTGTGGCGCAGGCTGGTCGGCCGCAGCGTCGGCGGCGCGCTGCAGGTCGGCACCGCCGCACTGCTCACGAATACGCAGGTTGCTGCCCTGCTCGGCGATGATGATTTCATAGCCGCTGGCTTGCTTGAGGGCTACGTAGCTGCGGTACGGCACAAAGGCGCCGGCGTCGTCTTTGCCGCGCACCTGGCCGCAAATGGTGCCTTGCTGGTCGATTCGCACGTTGGCGAACTTGGCTGTCTTGGGGGTCTGCAGGTGTTCGGCCACCTGCTTGTGCACGCCTTCGACTTCGTTCTCGCAACCGGCCAGAGCCAGCACCGCCATTACCACCGCCACTTTGCGCACGCGTCTATCTCCTGAATGCAAGCGGCGGATTTTAGCATTTGCGGGCAGGGCAATGGTTACTATCGACGGCTTGTAACAATGTCTGTGGGAGCTGGCTTTGGGACCGAAATGCAAAAAGGGCGACCCTTGCGGATCGCCCTTTTTGTTACCACACAGCAGTGTGGATTTGTTTGGTAGGCACAATTGGACTCGAACCAACGACCCCCACCATGTCAAGGTGGTGCTCTAACCAACTGAGCTATGTGCCTGCTGTGGGGCGCATAATACGCAGGTCTTTAACCTTCGTAAAGCGAAATTTCATAAAAAAATCAGCAGCTTTGCTTTGCCAGGCAAAATTGCCCAGAAACAAAAAAGGCGACCCTTGCGGATCGCCTTTTTTGTGTACCGCCAGCAGGGGCGGATTTGATTTGGTAGGCACAATTGGACTCGAACCAACGACCCCCACCATGTCAAGGTGGTGCTCTAACCAACTGAGCTATGTGCCTGCTGTGGGGCGCATTCTACGCAATCGACGAACAGTGTCAACTCTTTTTTTAACGCTAAGCCACTGAATAACAAAAGTATTTGCGAAAACCCGGGGTAAAGGATTTTCAACACACGACTAGCGGGTGTTTATTATTATTGATAGCATCGGTACAGTCGTAAAAAATATAAAACAGAGGTTTCGCAGCATGGCCAATACCCCTTACCCTCAGTCCTACTACGCCGCATCGGCCAATCCGGTTCCGCCGCGCCCGGCGCTGCAGGAAGAGGTACAGACCGATGTCTGCGTGATCGGCGCCGGCTACACCGGCTTGTCCAGCGCCCTGTTCCTGCTTGAGAGCGGTTTCAAGGTTACCATGCTCGAAGCCGCCAAGGTCGGTTTCGGCGCCTCGGGCCGTAACGGCGGGCAGATCGTCAACAGCTATAGCCGCGACATTGACGTCATCGAACGCACCGTCGGCCCCAAGCAAGCGCAACTGCTGGGCCACATGGCCTTCGAGGGCGGGCGCATCATCCGTGAGCGCGTGGCCAAATACAACATCCAGTGCGACCTCAAAGACGGTGGCGTATTCGCCGCCCTGACCGCCAAGCAGATGGGCCACCTGGAATCGCAAAAGCGCCTGTGGGAACGCTTCGGCCACACCCAGCTGGAGCTGATGGACCAGAAGCGCATCCGTGAAGTGGTCGACTGCGACCAGTACATCGGCGGCATGCTCGACATGAGCGGCGGCCACATCCACCCGCTGAACCTGGCCCTGGGCGAAGCCGCCGCAGTCGAGTCGCTGGGCGGCAAGATCTACGAGCAATCGCCAGCCATCCGCATCGAGCGCGGCGCCAACCCGGTGGTGCACACCCCACAAGGTAAAGTGCGCGCCAAGTTCATCATCGTTGCCGGTAACGCCTACCTCGGCGGCCTGGTACCGGAGCTGGCGGCCAAGTCGATGCCCTGCGGCACCCAGGTGATCACCACCGAGCCACTGAGCGAAGACCTGGCGCGCAGCCTGCTGCCGCAAGACTACTGCGTCGAAGACTGCAACTACCTGCTCGACTACTACCGCCTGACCGGCGACAAGCGCCTGATCTTCGGCGGTGGCGTGGTGTACGGCGCCCGTGACCCGGCCAACATTGAAGCGATCATCCGCCCGAAAATGCTCAAGGCTTTCCCGCAGCTCAAGGACGTGAAGATCGACTACGCCTGGACCGGCAACTTCCTGCTGACCCTGTCGCGCCTGCCGCAAGTGGGCCGCCTGGGCGACAACATCTATTACTCCCAGGGTTGCAGTGGCCACGGCGTCACCTACACCCACCTGGCGGGCAAGGTGCTGGCCGAAGCCCTGCGTGGCCAGGCCGAGCGTTTCGACGCCTTCGCCGAGCTGCCGCACTACCCATTCCCGGGTGGCCAACTGCTGCGCGTACCGTTCAGCGCCCTGGGCGCCTGGTACTACAGCCTGCGCGACCGCCTGGGCTTCTAAGCTCCCCTGCCCGGCCCGGCCTGCGCCGTCATTGCCCCAGGGCGCTGACGGCCTGCCGGGCCGCTTGTTCCTGGCCCGCCTGGGCCAGGTCATTGGCCGCTTTCAGCCAGCGCTGACGGTCAACCTGGGCCGGCAACTGGCCCGGCTGCTGGAGCAGCACCGCCCAACTCCCCTGCTTTTGCCAGGCTGACTCGAAATCGTCGAATTCCATCAAAAGGCGCCGGTTCGTCCCCGCCCGCAACAACACCCGCTGCTTGTAGCGGTCGTAGCCGACCAGCAAGGCATAGCGCGGCTCGCTCCAGAACGCCGAACCCTCCTGAAAACGCAGCAACACCGGATTGCCCGCCGCCACTTGCGCCAGCAAGGCGTCCAGGCGCGGGTCGAGCGGATAGACGACCATGCCGTACTCGCGGCCAACCCGCTGGATCGAGCCTTCAAGCTTGTCGATGTTGTGCGGCAGGCCCAACGGTTTGTCGAGCAGCCCCGGGGTGATGCGCACCCCCTGTTGCGACAGCAGTGCCGCCAAGGCCATCGACGCACTCTGGTTGGCTTCGCCACGGTAGAACGGTACCGAGCCGATCTCGACCCGTTGCGGCAGGCTTTTAAGCTGGGACGGCGGCTGGCTGGCGCAACCGGCCAGGGCCAGGCTCACCGCGCAGGCAGCCAGCAGGCGCCGTGGGGTGAAGCCGATTAGGGAAGTCAGTGGAGGCATGAACACTCGCTCGATGACGGCCGGCAGCCACTGCCCGGCCCTGAGCGCTGATCATAGGCTGGCCAGCGCCCGGGGTATAGCCCGACGCAGGCTTAGAACAAAGCGGCCCAAGCTGCTAGACCATCGGTCAATAGCCTGCAACATGCAAAGGGCTAGACTGAACAGGTGTCCGCGTGGCGAGCCTTGTTGCCTTGGCGCGGACGTGAGGAGGCAGACATGAGCCTGACAATGGCAATCCTGATGCTGGTCGGCGCCTGGTTGAGCGTCGCTGCCGCCATGCTCTGGGGGGTGTTGCGCATCGCCCGGCGTCACCATCCGCACCATCGTATTCAGCCTGAAGGCAAAGACGCGGTGCCGGTGCGGCGTAGTCGCCGGCATGCCGGGGCGCATTAGAAGCATCGCTGGCAAGCCGGCTCCCACAGGGGGCTTCGGGGAGGCATAAAGCACTGTGGGAGCTGGCTTGCCAGCGATGCAGACACCGCGCAGTCACAAGCACCGCGCCGCCCCCATCGCCGGCAAGGCCGGCTCCCACAGTTTCAACTTCAGCTGTTATCAGCCCTCAACCGCCTCGCGCTTCAAGCGCGCCCGGCGCGACATGATGTTCAGCACTTCGATCGCCGTCGAGAAGGCCATCGCCGCATACACATAACCCTTAGGTACGTGAGCACCGAAACCTTCGGCGATCAGGGTCATGCCGATCATGATCAAGAAGCCCAGGGCCAGCATCACCACGGTCGGGTTGTCGTTGATGAACTTGGCCAGCGGGTCGGCCGCCACCAGCATCACGATCACGGCACTGATCACGGCGATGATCATGATCGGCAGGTGCTCGGTCATGCCCACGGCGGTGATGATGCTGTCGATCGAGAAGACGATGTCCAGCACCAGGATCTGACCGATCGCCGCGGCAAAGCCCAGGGTGATGGTCGAAGACGCCTTGGCTTCAGCCTGGGCACGCGGGTCGACACTCTCGTGGATTTCCTTGGTCGCTTTCCACAGCAGGAACAGGCCACCGGCGACGAGGATCATGTCCTTCCAGGAGAAGGTATGGCCGAACACATCGACCACCGGCTCGGTGAGCTGGACGATCCAGGCCACGGTGCTGAGCAGGCCCAGGCGCATCACCAGCGCCATGCTGATACCAATGCGCCGCGCCTTGGAGCGGTAGGCCTCAGGCAACTTGTTGGTCAGGATCGAGATGAAGATCAGGTTGTCGATACCGAGGACGATCTCCATGGCCACCAGGGTGGCCAGGGCGACCCAGGCGGTCGGGCTTGCAGCGAGTTCCAACAAGTATTCCATGAATCAAATCCTGCATCGGGGTAAGGGGTGGGTCAGATGTCCTGGGCGCTGGCGTCGCGCTCGGGTTTACCGGCCTTGTCGCTGCCTTCGGAGCCGGTGGCTTCGCTCAGGGCCTGCTGGGCGGCTTCGTTGGTTTTGTCGATGGCCTCCTTGGCCGACTCCGCCGCCTGGTTGAGCATCTGCTGGGCGGACTTTTCCGCCTGCTCGCAACCGCTCATGGCCAGCAGGGCCAGCAGCAACACCAGGGGTGTACCGATGGATTTGACGTGCAGCATCTGTGGATCTCCGTGCAATTGATCGGTGCTCATTCAGGGGCACCGTGATGGCAAGGGATTCTAAAGAGACGAATACATCAGGAAAATTCGTATTTTCAGCGGTTATACTTCGGTTTTTACGAATCGGGAATCAGCATGCTCAATTACCGGCAACTGCATTACTTCTGGGTGGTGGCCAAGACCGGCAGCATCGTGCGCGCCTGCGAGCAACTGAACCTGACCCCACAAACCATCAGCGGGCAGATCACCCTGCTTGAACACACCTATGGCATCGAGTTGTTTCGCCGGGTCGGGCGCCAGCTGGAACTGACTGAGAGCGGCCGGCAAACCCTGGCCTACGCCGAACAGATGTTCCAGATTGGCGGTGAGCTGGAGGCGATGCTGCGGGCCCGGCCGGATGAACAGCAGATCCTGTTTCGGGTCGGGGTGGCGGATGTGGTGCCCAAGTCCATCGTCTATCGCCTGCTGGCGCCGACCATGGACATGGAAGACGCCCTGCGCCTGAGCTGCCGTGAAGACAAACTCGAGCGCTTGCTGGCGGACCTGGCGATCCAGCGCCTGGACCTGGTGATTTCCGACAGCCCGATGCCCAGCCACCTGGACATCAAGGGCTACAGCCAGAAGCTCGGTGAATGCGGGATCAGCTTTTTTGCCACGCCCGCACTGGCCGAACAGTACGGGCGTACCTTCCCGGCCTGCCTGCAACACGCGCCGCTGCTGATCCCCGGCCAGGAAACCGTGGTGCGCAGCCGCCTGCTGCGCTGGTTCGCCGAACAGCAACTGCAGCCGCGAATCGTCGGCGAGTTCGACGACAGCGCCTTGATGCAGGCTTTCGGCCAATCCGGCAGCGGCATTTTCATCGCCCCCAGCGTGATTGCCGACGAGGTGTGCAAGCAGTACGGCGTCGAACTGATCGGCCAGACCGACGCGGTCAACGAGTCGTTCTATGCCATTTCGGTGGAGCGCAAGGTCAAGCACCCGGGCATTGTCGCCATCACCGAAGGCGCCCGACGCCAGTTGTTCAACTGGTAACTGTTTGCAGGCGTGGGCTCATCAACCCCAGCGCCAGCAGCACCGACAGGCCGATGAGGATAGCGGCGGTGTAACCGAGGTTGGCCAGGCCCAGGGTGTCGATCACCCGCCCGCCAATCACCGCGCCCAGGCCAATGCCCAGGTTGGCCCCGGCGATGTTCAGCGATGCGGCAAAGGCCGGGGCCTGGGGCGCGGCCTTGATCAACCGCACATGGCTGACCAGGAACAGCGCCGCCTGGGTCATGCCCCAGATCCCCAGCGCCAGACCCAACCCGTACACCGTATGGATCGCCGGGACCACGGCAATCATGCCGACCATCATCAGCGCACAGAAAGCAGCCGAGGCTTTCAACGGATGACGATCGACCGCGCGACCGCCCAGGCTGTTGCCGATCAAGCCGACTGCACCAAAGCCCATCAGGCACCAGCCGACCAGCGCGCCGTCAAAGCCGGCCAGGCGCTCGAGCATGTCGGCCAGGTAGGTGTAGGCGGTGAACATGCCGCTGAACACCAGCACCGAGAGCAGCACATGGCCTTGCAGCAGGCGGCTGCGCAGGATGCCAAACTGGCCAAGCAGTGAAGTGGCCTGGTTATGCCGGGGCGTGCGCGGCAGGTAGACGTACAGCAGCAAGGCCTTGGCCAGGGCCAGCAGCGCCAGCACCGCAAAGGCCGCGCGCCAACCCAGGGCATCGCCGATCAGGGTGCCGACCGGAATGCCGAACACCGTGGCGCAGACCACGCCAAAGCTGATCTTGGAGATGGCCCGGCCGGCATAGGCCGGGCCGACGATATCCACCGCCGTCTCACTGGCCAAGGCCCAGAACACCGGCAAACCCAGCGCCGGGACCAGACGCGCCACGCCCATCACATAGAGGTTGTCAGCGATGGCAGCCAGGGCATTGGACGCCGCGAACACCAGCAAAATGCCAACAAACAGCCGCTTGCGCTCGAATCGCGCCGCCCAGGCGGTGAGGAACGGGCCAAAGCAGGCCACGGTGAAGGCGAACAGGGTCACCAGCAGGCCCGCCTGAGACACGCTGACCTCAAGGTCGCGGGCAATACCCGGCAGCAGGCCGACGATGACAAACTCGGTGGTCAACACAGTGAAGCCGGCCGCAGCCAGCAACAGGATGGGCAATAACATCTACACTCCGCAGCTGAACAAAAACGGCCAAGGCCGTTTATAAAGGGCGCGCATACTACACGCCCGCCCTACCGTCTGACACAGCGCAAATACCAAATGTGCCCTGCTGTGCTAAAGTCGCGCCCTTTTTCTCGGCCCTGCCCTGCCAGGTGCCCCATGCTCCAGCGCCGTGGTTCGCCCGCCGCCCCTGAACAAAACAGAGAAACACCTGCCATGACCCCTGTTCTAAACCTGTTGAACCGCACCAGCCTGGTGGTCCAGATCATGATCGGCCTCGTCGCCGGCATTGCCCTGGCCATGTTCGCCCCTGCCACCGCAGCAAGCCTCGGTTTTGTCGGCAAGGTCTTCGTCTCCGCCCTCAAGGCGGTGGCGCCGGTCCTGGTGTTCATCCTGGTCATGGCCTCGATCGCCAATCATCGTCACGGCACTGAAACCCATATTCGCCCGATCCTGGTGTTGTACCTGTTCGGCACCTTCGCCGCTGCCGTGGTTGCGGTAATCGCCAGCATGGCCTTCCCCTCAAGCCTCGCGCTGAACACCTCGGACGTCGCCCTGAGCGCACCCGGCGGTATCGCCGAAGTGCTGCAAAGCCTGCTGCTGAGCGTGGTCGATAACCCGGTGAGCGCGCTGATGAACGCCAACTTCATCGGCATCCTGGCCTGGGCCATCGGCCTCGGCGTGGCCATTCGGCATGCCGGGGAAACCACGCGGACGGTGGTCGCCGACCTGTCCAACGGAGTGACCTTGATCGTGCGCGTGGTGATTCGTTTCGCGCCGCTGGGGATTTTCGGCCTGGTCGCCTCGACCCTGGCACAATCCGGGCTCGACGCCCTGCTTGGTTACCTGCACCTGCTGGCGGTGCTGATCGGCTGCATGCTGTTCGTGGCGCTGGTGATCAACCCGATCATCGTGTTCTGGAAGATCCGTCGCAACCCTTTCCCGCTGGTGCTGCTGTGCCTGCGTGAAAGCGGCATCACGGCCTTCTTTACCCGCAGCTCGGCAGCCAACATTCCGGTGAACATGGCCCTGAGCGAAAAACTCGGCCTGCACGAAGACACCTACTCGGTATCCATTCCGCTGGGCGCGACCATCAACATGGCCGGTGCGGCAATCACCATCACCGTACTGACCCTGTCCGCCGTGCACACCCTGGGCATTGCCGTCGACATCCCGACCGCGATCCTGCTCAGCGTCGTCGCGGCCGTGTGCGCCTGTGGCGCTTCGGGTGTGGCCGGTGGTTCGCTTCTGTTGATCCCGCTGGCCTGCAGCCTGTTCGGTATCCCCAGCGAGATCGCCATGCAGGTGGTGGCCGTCGGCTTCATCATCGGTGTGCTGCAGGACTCGGCGGAAACCGCGCTGAACTCCTCCACCGACGTCTTGTTTACCGCCGCGGCCTGCCTGGCCGAGGAACGCCAGGCCGCCTGAGCCTGAACAGCAGCCGGTGCGTCCTGCACCGGCTGCTTGTGTTTTACCCTGTTGCGCACCTAGGCTAGAGGCCTTTCTTCGCATAGAGACAGGGCCATGTCCGCCGAACACCAAACCTCTTCCGACGCGCGTTTCAGCAGCAGCGAAATCCGCGTGCTCGGTTCGCTGATCGAAAAACAGGCCACCAGCCCGGAAACCTACCCGCTGACCCTCAACGCCCTGGTCCTGGCCTGCAACCAGAAGACCAGCCGGGAGCCGGTGATGAACCTCAGCCAGGGCCAGGTCGGCCAGGCCCTGCGCGCACTGGAAGGCCAGGGCCTGACCCGCCTGCAGATGGGCAGCCGCGCCGACCGCTGGGAGCAGCGCGTGGACAAGGCCCTGGAGCTGGTGCCGGCGCAGGTGACCCTGCTCGGGCTGATGTTCCTGCGCGGGCCGCAGACCGTTAACGAACTGCTGACCCGCAGCAACCGCATGCATGAGTTCGAAGATGCCGAGCAGGTCGTGCACCAGCTCGAACGCCTGATCGCCCGCGGTTTCGCCCTGCACTTGCCGCGCCAGGCCGGGCAGCGTGAGGATCGTTATACCCATGCGTTGGGGGATCCGGCCGAGATCGAGGCGATTCTGGCGGCGCGTCAGCAAGGGCCGGAGCGCTCGGCTGGTGGCGCAGTGTCACTGGAGCGGATCGAAGCGCTGGAAGCGCGGATTGCAGCGCTGGAAGAGCGATTGGCGCAGTTCGAGTAAACCCGGGGCTGCTTTGCAGCCCATCGCTGGCAAAGCCAGCTCCCACAGGGTTCAGTGCCAACAGATCCATTGTGGCAAGCCAGCTCCCACAGGGTTCAGTGCCAATAGATCCATTGTGGCAAACCAACTCCCACAGGGTTTGGTGCCCATAGATCCATTGTGGCAAATCAACTCCCACAGGGTTTGGTGTACACGGATCCACTGTGGGAGCCGGCCTTGCCGGCGATGGGGCCTACGCGCTACCCGCGGGCAAACGCCACCGCCCACGCCACCTGCTCCGCCGTGGGCCGCACCCCGGTGTACAGCACAAACTGCTCCAGCGCCTGCAAGGCAATGACCTCAAGCCCGGTAATCACCGGTTTGCCCAAGCGCTGGGCCTCGACGATCAATGGCGTCAACGCCGGCATCGCCACCACATCGAACACCCGCTGCGCCGCCGCAATTGCCTCGGGGGTAAATGCCAGCTGGTCGGCCTCGACACCACCGGCCATGCCAATCGGCGTGACATTCACCAACATCGGCGGGCACAGGTCGCCCAGCGTCGCCTGCCAGCGATAACCGCAACTGTCGGCCAACTGCCGCCCTGCCTGCTCATTGCGGGCGACGATGATGCCCTGGGTAAAGCCCGCATCACGCAAGGCACTGGCCACCGCCTTGGCCATGCCGCCGCTGCCGCGCAAGGCGAAGGCGGTAGAAGGGTAGACCTGGTGCTGCTCGAGCAATTGGCGCACGGCCAGGTAATCGGTGTTGTAGGCCTTGAGGTGACCGTCGGTGTTGACGATGGTATTGATCGACTCGATCGCCGCCGCCGACGGGTCGATTTCATCGACCAGGGCCATGCAGGCTTGCTTGTACGGCATCGATACACCGCAGCCACGAATGCCCAGGGCACGAATGCCACCGACCGCCGCCGGCAGGTCCTGGGTGGTCATGGCCTTGTAGTAATAATCCAGCCCCAGCTGCTGATACAGATGGTTATGAAAACGCACACCAAAGGTGCCCGGACGCCCGGCCAGCGAGATGCACAGCACGGTGTCTTTGCCTGGAACAACAGCCATTGAGTTCTCCCCTTCGAGCAAGCCGGCATTATGCCCAAATTCGCCGCCGACCACTGATCGGCTCTTACATAACCTTTACTCAGAAGCTGTGTGATTTTCGCAATTCCCGCAGTCTTATAAGTATCCCCGGCGTCGGGGTTGTTCTGTGAGGAATGGCTATGAACCGTCATGTTCCGATAATCGCCCTGCTGGTCGGCGCCCTGGCCGCCAGCGGGCAGGCAGCCGCCCATGGCGGTGGTGGTGGCCATTACCGGGTGGCGCCGCTGATTGGAGCGGCGGTGGTCGGTGCCGTGGTGGGTTCGGCGTTCTACGGCGGCCGCGACCGCACGGTCTATGTCGAACGCCAACCGGTGTACTACGGGCCGCCTCCGGTCTACATGCAGCCACCGCCACCGGTCTATTACCAGCCGTACCCGGTGGTCGAGCGCTACGTGCCGGTACCGCCGCCCTATTACCGCGAGCGTTACTATGGGCCGCCGCCGGTGTATTACGGGCCGCCGCGCTGGTGAAGAAATACCGCTGATGATCACTATCGAGCGCGTTGATTTCAACCGCTGCGCACTGGACGTTAAGGTAGGCCCATGATTCACGGGAGGACTCCCCCATGGCCCCTATCAACATCATGTCCGTCATCGGCAGCGCTGTCCCCGCCTCGCTCAGGGAGCTGGGCCTGCTGGCCTGCTGGTATCTGGTGCGCAATGGCGAACAGATCTCCGGGCCCTTGCCCTCGCTGCCCGCCACCCAGGCCCTCGCCGACCGGCTGGAAGGCCCTGGCCTGCAAGCCTGAGGGCCGCCAAGGTTTTATCGTGCGTTGCTCCGCACAGCCCCTTGCCCCGCCCTTTGGCGGGGCTTTTTATGCGCGGTCGATCCGTTGGCCGGGGATTGTTATCATCGCCCGACGTTGAATGAGCAGGCACGCAATCGGGACGTCGTCATGAAGGTAATCAACTGGGGAATGATCGGCTGCGGCAGCGTTGCCGAACGCAAGAGTAGCCCGGCCTTCTACAAGGCGCCGGGGTCGGCGCTGGTGGCGGTGATGGGCCGGCGCCCCGCCGCTGCCCAGGACTATGCCACGTGCCATGGCATCGCCAAGGTTTACAGCGATGCGGCGCAGTTGATTGCCGACCTCGCCAGCCATGGCCTGGACCTGTTCCAGTACCTGCTCGGCGACATCGTCGACGTCACCGGCTGCAGCGCCCGCCAGGCCGGCCTGTATGCCGCCGAAGACGCCGTGGCGGCCAGTTGGCGTTTCGCCAATGGCGCGTTGGGCACGGGCTGCTGGAGCTTCGTCGCCGACCGCCGCGAGGACCGTGTCGATATCATCGGCAGCAAAGGCCGGATCGGCTTTTCAGTGTTCGACGAGTACCCGGTGCGCCTGGACGCCGACGAGCAGCTCAGCCTGCAGATCGCCAACCCCGAACATATCCAGTGGCATCACGTACTGGGCATGAATGCGCATATTCGCGGTACGGCCAGGCACCCGGCAGTCGCAGCACAAGCGCTGAAGACCGACTGGGTGATGGATCGGATTCTGGGCCGCCAATGATCGTTTTTCACCGGTCTCAGAGCAGCTTTCGCATGAAGTAGCGGGTATGCCCCGGTGGATAGTCGGCGAGCTCACCAAAAACAGTAAAACCGAGCGTGCGGTAAAACGCCGGCGCCTGGAAGCTGAAGGTGTCCAGCCAGATACCGGTACAGCCCGCGCTTCGTGCCTGCGCTTCGGCGCAGGTCATCAACCGCCGTCCCACGCCCTGGCCGCGCAAGGTTTCGGGCACGCTAAGCAGCTCGATGAACATCCAGCCGGCGGAAATCCTGCCGTACAAACCACCACTGGCATCACCACCGTGAGGGTCGCGCAGCAACCAGGCGACGGTTTGCACGTGGGGTTCGCCGGCCTGGCTGATGTTGTAGGCGCGCAGTGGCTTGAGGATTGCTTCTCGGTGCTGCTCGGTGGGGCTGCTGGTGAACTCGATGTTGGCGGTCATGAAGAGGTCGTCCGGTTGACCAAAGAAGGTCAGGACAATAACAAATGCGCACCGAGAGAGAGAAGCTCACGGGTAGATCCAGCCCCGTCAGCTTGGCAAGCGCTGGCTGAAAGCAAACGGCTCCAGATGGGTGGCTGGGTCGGCAACTTGTTGATGCAAGCAATAATATGTATCATTTAGTTTCACATAAAGGGTGCGAGGGAGTGCATTGCCCACATAAAAATAAGGTCCAGGTAATGCTCAAAATGCTACTCGTGTATGGTCATCTGATTGCCACCTGTATTGCTCTGGGGAGGGTGTTACAGGCTGATCAAAAGCTATGGCGCTGGCGCAAGGATGTGTTGAGCCAGGTGCAGCGTGAGTATCTCGAAGAGACTCAAAAAATCGTCACGCTCGCATTACTGGCACTTTGGGGAAGCGGCATGCTGCTGGTGCTCCAGGGTTACCTCTATGAGGGGAGCGCGTATCTGCTCAATCAAAAGCTCTGGGCCAAGGTGAGCGTTGTTGCGCTGCTTAGTCTCAATGGCGCTTTGTTGCACCGGATGGGTTTCCCACTGCTGCAAAAAACTCCTTTTGTCTTGCTACACAACTCTGCCCGCACTCGCCTTGCTCTTTTGGGTGCTCTCTCTATGAGCGGCTGGCTATTTGCCGCTTTCTTGGGGGTAGCTCGAGCATGGAATCACGTCCTTCCTTACTTGCATGCAATGGGTGCTTTTACGCTGTTCTCGTTGGTTGCCTGTGTAGTGGCGCTGATAGCCGCCAGCGCAACAGGCAGCATGATGACAAGGTTGACGAGACCCTGAAATGTGCCCCTCAGATCAACGGTGAGTGCGAGTCCACTCATCCGCCACTTCACCCATCGTCAAGGGCGCGCCACTCTTAATCCAGGCCATGAATGCTCGATCGAACGTGAACGACGCCCCGCATTCGCCGGTGAGGAACTGCCGGACCTTCTGCGTATTGCGGTAGTTTTTGTCCAGCGGGGTGGTACGTGTGATGGGGCCAGCGTGCCAGTCGAAGATCATTTCCATTCCTTTGGTGATGTAAATCGTTAGTCACATGAGTGCGAGCCTAGCAGTACCCGCTGTTCGGTTCACTACTGCATCCTATCGTGGCGCGCAACCCGAGGATTCACCATGGACGATCAGCATAAGAAAATCACCGGATATCGCGACCCGAGCCAGTCTGAAATCGGCGGCATGAATTCGATCAAGGTCCTGGAGGCGGATGCCGGTGAAGGGTGGGCATTTCGCCTTGGTCGGGGCTCACCTCACCGACCTAAATCGAGCACGCTGGAAAGCCAGCTAATGGGTACAAAATGGGTACGGGATTAAATCTTTTTCATGTTCCGCCCAACGGATGCAGGGCAATCGACAGGATCTGAGCCATACTCCAGAATGCAGCGGTTTTTTGGGGGAAAACCCTTGCACAGCCAACGACATAACAACTTTTAGTGAGCCTCAACGTGAAAACTTCCCTTTCGATTCTTAGCCTGCTCCTGTTGCTCACAGGTACTGCGACTGTCACGTCGACCGCTGCTGCTCAACCCCCGGCCCAGCAACAACGCGATCCGGCGAAATTGCGCCTGGCCTCCGGCAGTGCCCTGCTGATCGACCTGCAAACCAACAAGGTGCTCTACGCCAACAACCCCGACCGGGTTGTCCCCATCGCCTCGGTGACCAAGCTGATGACCGGCATGGTGGTGCTCGACGCCAAGCAGAACATGGACGAGATGCTCACGGTCACCATCGCCCAGAACAAGGAAATGAAAGGGGTGTACTCGCGGGTCAAGCTGGGCAGCCAGCTCAACCGCAAGGACATGCTGCTGATCACCCTGATGTCGTCGGAAAACCGCGCCGCCTCGACCCTGGCGCACAACTACCCGGGTGGCTACAACGCGTTCATCAAGGCGATGAACGCCAAGGCCAAGGTGCTGGGCATGAGCCATACCCGCTACGTGGAACCCACTGGCCTGTCGATCAACAACGTGTCCACCGCCCGTGACCTCAGCAAGCTGCTGATGGCCGCGCGCAACTACCCGCTGCTGAGCCAGTTGAGCACTACCCGCGAGCAGACCGTGGCGTTTCGCAAGCCCAACTACACCCTGGGCTTTCGCAACACCGACCACCTGGTCAACAAGAGCAATTGGGACATCAAGCTGACCAAGACCGGCTTCACCAATGATGCCGGCCACTGTCTGGTGCTGTTGACCAAGATGGACAACCGCCCGGTGGCCATGGTGATTCTCGATGCCTTCGGCAAGTACACCCACTTTGCCGACGCCAGCCGCATGCGCCAGTGGCTGGAGACCGGCAGCACCAAGCCGGCTCCGGCGGTGGCCATGCGCTACAAGTCCGAGCGCAGCCAGGACCGTCAGTTGGCTGACTGAACACAAAAGGGCCTGTGTATGTACAGGCCCTTTTGTGTGGCTCTTCACGGGATCCTGTGGGCTATGATCCTTGGGTTGGTTTGGGTTGTTTTTGAAGCTGCGAGCTTATCCATTCTGTGTGGCGCCGCTGCCGGCCCCTTCCGCCTTTACGGCGGGTCCCTTTTGTTCTTGGCAAAAGGAACCAAAACCGCTCGCTCCCGCATACGGCCCTACGCTGCGGTGCCTCCTGAAGTCGCGAAGTTACGGGCGGCGCCTGCACGGGCGTATCTGCGAAAGCAGATTATGGCGTAGCCAAACTGACCCCGAAGCGAGGACCGCCCTGCTTCATCTTGATGCTGATCTTGATCTTCATGCACGTAATTCCAGGCGCCGCGAAAAGCGACTTCAGGAGGCCGAGCGGAGGTGCCTGTAGGGGCAGTGCGCAGCACCTTCGGCGTCAGCCGAAGACGCGAGATGTAGACTTGCGCAGCAAGTCGTAGGCCGCGATGCCCCGGAAGGCGCCGCAGCGAGGGGACCCGAAGCGCAGCGTAGGGCCGTATGCAGGAGCAAGCGGTTTTGCCTACTTCTTCCCAAGAGAAAAGTAGGCCGCCGTAAAGGCGGAAGGGGCCAGCAGCGGCACCACACAGAATGGATAAGCTAGCAGCTTCAACAACCCAGGGATCATAGCCCCCCGGGATTGCATTAAGAACCCTTTTTATGGCTCAGGCGTTGGTACTGACCAGCGAGCCCGAACTGCTGCCACCGGCTTCGGTCAGCGCCTTGAGCAGTGCCGCCGTGGCGCTTGCGATCGCCGCCGTGGTCGCGCCCACCGCCGACTGCGCGGCAGTAACGGCCGCAGCCTTGAGGGTAGGTTCCATGTCCCTGGCCAGGACTTCCTGCAAACGCTTCTGCTGCTCGGCCAATTGCTTTTGCAGCTTCTTGATCATCTCGCGCATTTGCTTGATGTGTGCCGGCTCTTCACCCGCGCTGGCGCTTTCCTTGGCTTCTTCGGCCTTGCCGCTATCACGCACCTTGGACATGTCAACGTTGACCGCACCCTGCGCCTCCAACCCGGCCGTTTTTTCCTGCCCGGTGATGGTGATGCCTGTGCCGATGCCGCTGTTCAATGGGGTCCCGTTGATTGAGACGGCGCTAAAACCTGCCATGTTTCTATCATCCTGATGGTATTGGGGTTAACCCGGCTATCGGCCGCGCAGGCTGAAACTTGAGCCAGGCGGGCCTCTGGATAAATTTGCCCAAGCGCCGTTCGTCCCTCCTGATACCCGTGCTTTGCCCCCGGCACGCCAGTGCACCGGGCAAGCCGTTCCGATCAGCCCAGTGTCGAGATGGCAATGACCAAGACCAAGACCCGTTCCCGCAAAGCCCTGTACATCGGCCTGCCGCTCGCCCTGGCGGCGGCACTGGGCGCGGCCGCAGCCGGTTACCTGTACTACAAGCAGGCGACCGGCTACCCGCGCCCGATCGTCGAGCAGGCCAATGCCCTGCATGAGCACATGCTGACGTTCGACAGCCACATCACCGTGCCGCTCAAGTTCGGTAACGAGGGTAACGAATTCGACAAGGACGGCCCCGGCCAGTTCGACTTGGTCAAGGCCGGCAAGGGCCGGCTCTCGGGCGCCGCGCTGACCATCTTTGGCTGGCCGGAGCTGTGGAACGGCCCCAATGCCCCGCATCGGCCAACCCCGGGGTTTGTCGACGAAGCGCGCAACCAGCAGGAAGTGCGCTACAAAATCATCAGCAACATGGTCCGCGACTTCCCCAATCAGGTCGGCATCGCCTATACCCCGGATGACCTGCGCCGCCTCAATGGCGAAGGCAAGTTCGCCATTTTCATCAGCATGCTCAACGCCTACCCACTGGGCCACGACCTGTCGCAACTGGACCTGTGGGCCAAGCGCGGTATGCGCATGTTCGGCTTCAGCTATGTGGCCAACAACGACTGGGCCGACTCCTCGCGACCGCTGCCGTTTTTCAACGACACCCCCGATGCCCTTGGCGGCCTGTCCGAGCTGGGCGAACAAGCCGTCAAGCGCCTGAACGACCTGGGGGTAATCATCGATGTCTCGCAGATGTCGACCCTGGCCCTGGAAGACGTCGCCCGCCTCAGCCGCACGCCCATGGTTGCCTCGCATTCGGCGCCGCGGGCGCTGGTGGACATCCCGCGCAACCTCAGCGACAAGGAAATGCAACTGATCAAGGACAGCGGCGGCGTGCTGCAGGTGGTGGCTTTCGGCACCTACCTCAAGCCCCTGAGCAAGCCGAGCCTGGACAAACTCGAAACCCTGCGCGCGCGCTTTGGCCTGCAACCGCTGCAAGGCCTGGCCAATGCCCTGATGCCCGGCGATGCGGTTATCGCCATCTGGCCGCAGGCACGCTTTGGCGAGTACGCCGGCAGCCTGTACGACATTGTCGAGCAGGAACCCAAGGCCACCCTCAAGGACTACGGCGACGCCATCGACTACGCGGTGAAGAAGATGGGCATCGACCATGTCGGTATCAGTTCCGACTTCAACGACGGTGGCGGCCTGGAGGGCTGGAAGGATGTCAGCGAGATCCGCAACGTGACGGCCGAGCTGCTCAGCCGTGGTTACTCCGAAGCCGACATCGCCAAGCTTTGGAGCGGCAATTTCCTGCGGGTCTGGGACCAGGTGCAACGAGCCGCCCGCCCCGTTGCCAGCACCTCTACTCCTTGAATCCAGGCAGCTTCAGACATGACTGACCGTCGCACCTTTCTCAAGCAGGCCGGCCTGCTCGCCGCCAGCCTGCCGCTGTTGCCCCAGGCCCTGGCAGCCGCGCCGGCGCCACTGAGCGGCAAGGACAAATGGCACAACCTGCGCCAGCTGTTTCCCCTGGACCCGGCCTATGCGCACTTCGCCAACTTTCTGGTCACCGCCCACCCGCGCCCGGTGCAGGAAGCCATCGACTACTACCGCGCCGAGATCGACCGCAACCCGGCGCACTGGGTTGACTGGGAAACCCAGATCGAATGGCAGCGCGAAGGTGAGGTGCGCGACTGGGCAGCCCGTTACCTGGCGGTACGCCCGCGGCAGATCGCCCTGACCGGCAGCACCACCGAAGGCCTGGGAATGATCTATGGCCGCCTCAAAGTCGCCCCCGGCCAGGAAATTCTCACCACCGAGCACGAACACTATGCGACCCGCAAAGCCCTGGCGTTCCGCCAGCGTCATGAGGGCACCCAGGTGCGCAAGCTGCGGCTGTTCCAGCAGCCACGGGAGATTTCCACCGACCAGGTGCTGAGCACCCTCGACCAGGCCATCAACGCCAACACCCGGGTGCTGGGCATGACCTGGGTGCACTCCGGCAGCGGGGTGAAATTGCCCATTGGCCAGATCGGCGAACTGGTGCGCCAGCACAATCGCGACCGTGACGAAGACCGGCGCATTCTCTACGTGGTGGACGGCGTGCACGGCTTCGGCGTGGAGGACGCCAACTTTGCCGACTTCAACTGCGACTATTTCATTTCCGGCACCCACAAGTGGATGTTCGGCCCGCGCGGCACCGGGATCATCTGCGCCGCCTCCGAGCAGATGAGCAACCTGGTGCCAACCTTTGCCACGTTCTCCGAGGACGAGGACTTTGCCACCATCATGACCCCGGGCGGCTACCACGCCTTCGAGCACCGCTGGGCACTGGGCAAGGCCTTCGAACTGCACCTGCAACTGGGCAAGGCCGAGGTTCAGGCGCGTATCCACCAGCTCAACGATTACCTCAAGCAGCGCCTGCTCGAACACAAGGCCATCGAGCTGGTGACCCCGCTCAGCCGCGAACACTCGGCCGGCTTCACCTTCATTCGGGTCAAGGGCCAGGACCCCGACGCCCTGGCCAATTACCTCACCAGCAACCGCATCGTCGTCGACGCCGTCGACCGCGACGCCGGCCCAGTGCTGCGCATGGCCCCGGGGCTGCTCAACAACGAGCAGGAAATCGACCGGGCCATGGCCCTCCTGATCAAGAAACTCTGAAAAGGCTCGCTCATGTCCGCACCCTTGATGTACCGCCTCTCCCTGGCCGCCCTGCTCACCGCGCTTGGCTGGTCGAGTGCCCAGGCCGCCAACGCCCAGACACCGGGTACGGTGTTTCGCGATTGCAAGGCAGCCTGCCCGGAAATGGTCGTGCTACCCGCCGGCAGTTATCAGATGGGCACCCCCGATGACGAAGTCGGGCGCCAGCCCGATGAAGGCCCGCTGCACACCGTGACGTTCGCCAAACCCTTTGCCATCAGCCGCTTTCAGGTGACCGCTGGCGAGTGGGACGCCTACCTGCGTGAGTCCGGCGTGGTGATTGCCGACGGCGACACCCGCCCCGGCCGCGAATGCAAGGCGAGCACACCGCGCTATGAACAAAAGCCACGCCAGCCGGCGGTGTGCATGAGCTACCACGATGTCCAGGCCTACGCCGAGTGGCTGTCGAAAAAGACCGGCAAGCATTACCGCATGGTCAGCGAGGCCGAGCGTGAATACGCCGCCCGCGCCGGCAGCAGCGGGCCGTTCCCCTTTGCCATGGACCCTGGCGCCGACTATCAGATCACCCGCAACGCCAACACCTACGGCCCGCGTGACGGCTTCAGCTTCAGCTCGCCGGTGGGCAGCTACCCGGCCAACGCCTTTGGCGTGTACGACATGCACGGCAATGTCTACGAATGGGTTGCCGACTGCTGGCACGAAAACTATGTCGGCGCCCCCAGCGACGGCAGCGCCTGGGTGGAACCTGGCTGCACCACCCGCCACATTCGCGGCAACGACTGGGGCGAGGCACCGATCTTTTCCCGCTCCGGCAATCGCAACGATCGCCCGGCCGATATCCGCGGCGACTGGCTTGGCCTGCGCGTAGCCCGCGAACTCTGATGCCTGGCGCGTGGCCCGGAAGCCACCGGGCCGCGCGCTAAATTCCCCGTCTATCCACTCGTTTCAAACGGTAGATCCCCCGCTGCCATCGACCGCAGCGGGGCCTGCTTGCCATCGCACCCGCCCCGAATTTCTCCTTCAAGGAATCGACGACATGAGCCAGACGACTTCGCACGATACCCTCCACGATCTGATCAGCGTGGGCTTCGGCCCTTCCAACCTGGCCCTGGCCATTGCCCTGCAGGAGCGCGCGCAAAGCAGCGGCCAGGCACTCAAGGCACTGTTCATCGACAAGCAGCAGGACTACCGCTGGCACGGCAACACCCTGGCCACCCAGAGCGAGCTGCAGATTTCCTTCCTCAAGGACCTGGTCTCGTTGCGCAACCCCACCAGCCCCTACAGCTTCGTCAACTACCTGCACAAGCAAGGACGCCTGGTCGACTTCATCAACCTGGGCACCTTCTATCCCTGCCGCCTGGAGTTCAACGACTACCTGCGCTGGGTTGCCGAGCACTTTGCCGACCAGGCCGTCTACGGTGAGGAAGTGGTGCGCATCGAGCCGCACTTCAACGGCGACGCCATCGACCTGCTCAAGCTGGTCTCGCGTGACAGCCAGGGCCGCGAGCACAGCCGCCTGACCCGCTCGGTGGTGGTCGGCAGCGGTGGCTCGCCACGTATTCCCAAGCTTTTCGCACCGTTCAAGCAAGACCCGCGGGTGTTCCACCACTCCCAGTACCTGGCGGCGCTCGAGCAGCTGCCGTGCGCCCAGGGCCAGGCCATGCGCATCGCCATCATCGGCTCCGGGCAAAGCGCGGCCGAGGCCTTCATCGACCTCAACGACAGCTTCCCGTCGGTGAAGGTCGACATGATCCTGCGCTCCTCGGCCCTCAAGCCTGCCGATGACAGCCCGTTCGTCAACGAGATCTTCGCCCCGGCCTACACGGACCTGGTGTTCGAGCAACAACCCCAAGACCGCGAAAAACTCATCGAGCAATACCACAACACCAACTACTCGGTGGTTGACGTCGACCTGATCGAGCGCATCTACGGCATCCTCTACCGGCAGAAAGTCGCGCACCAGTTCCGCCACTCGGTACTCTGCCGCCGTGAAGTGGAAGCGGTCTCGGCCACCGACCAGGGCATCGAACTGACCCTGCGCGATCACGCCACCGGCAAGGATCAGACCCACCGGTATGACGCGGTGATTCTGGCCACCGGCTACGAGCGCCGCTCGCACCGCGAACTGCTGGCGCCGCTGCAGGAGTACCTGCAGGACTTCCAGGTCGATCGCCATTACCGCGCCCTGAGCGATCCACGCCTGAAGGCGGGCATCTACCTGCAAGGTTTCTGTGAGGCCTCCCACGGCCTGAGCGACACCCTGCTGTCAGTGCTGCCGGCCCGCGCCGACGAAATCAGCCAGGCGCTGTACCACGCGCTGGACACGCCGCGTACCCTGCGCGAGAGCCCGCTGGCCGCCGACCTCATCAACGCCTGAAGCGAGAGACGTCAATGACCCGTCCATCCCGCAGCGCCGTTCGCGACCTGTTCGGCCTGCTCAAACCGTTCTGGCCGCTGGTGGCGATGTCCATCGCCCTGGGCATGGTCGGCGGCATCAGCGTCACCACGCTGCTGGCGACCATCAACAGCGCCCTGCACAGCGACAGCGGCCTGACCCAGGGCGTTGTCCTGGGTTTTGCCGGGTTGTGCCTGCTGGCGCTGCTCAGCACCATCTGCTCCGACATCGGCACCAACCACGTCGGCCAGCACATCATCGCCAAACTGCGCAAGACACTGGGCGAGAAGGTGCTCGCCGCGCCCATCGACCAGATCGAGCGATACCGCAGCCACCGCTTGATTCCGGTGCTCACCCATGACGTCGACACCATCAGCGATTTCGCCTTCGCCTTTGCCCCACTGGCGATTTCCCTGACCGTGGTGCTCGGCTGCCTGGGCTACCTGGCGATGCTGTCGTGGCCGATGTTCCTGCTGATCCTGCTGGCCATTGCCCTGGGCACCGCCGGGCAATTCATCGCCCGCGCACGCGGCCTGAAAGGCTTCGAAGCGGCGCGTGAAGCCGAGGACGAACTGCAAAAGTACTATCACGCCATCGCCGAAGGGGCCAAGGAACTGCGCATCCACCGCCCACGGCGCCAGCGCATGTTCGTCCAGGGCATCCAGGGCACCGCCGAACGGATCTGCGCCACGCAAATCCGCTCGATCAATACCTTCGTGATCGCCAAGAGCTTCGGCTCGATGCTGTTCTTCGTGGTCATCGGCCTGGCCCTGGCCATGCAGTCGTTGTGGCCGAGCGACAACAAGGCGGCGATGAGCGGCTTCGTGCTGGTGCTGCTGTACATGAAGGGCCCGCTCGATCACCTGGTCAGCACCCTGCCGATCGTCAGCCGCGCGCAGATTGCGTTTCGGCGCATCGCCGAACTGTCGCAGCAGTTCTCCTCACCCGAGGCTCACCTGCTGCTCAGCGACCACGGCGCGGCGGCGCCTGCGGTAAACAGCCTGGAACTGATCGATGTGACCTACACCTTCCCCCGCGTGGAGGGCTTCGAGCCGTTCCGGCTGGGGCCGGTGAACCTGCGTATCGAACAGGGCGAGATCATTTTCATCGTCGGTGAAAACGGCTGCGGCAAGACCACCCTGATCAAGTTGCTGCTGGGCCTGTACGCGCCACAAGGTGGCAGCATCGTGCTCAACGGCACGCCGGTGGTGGCCGAAACCCGCGACGATTATCGCCAGTTGTTCACCACCATCTTTGCCGACTACTACCTGTTCGACGATGTGGTCCAGGGTGACACGCAGATTCCGGCCGACGCCGACCGCTACCTGCGGCGCCTGGAAATCGACCACAAGGTCAGTGTCCGCGACGGGGTGTTCAGCACCACCGACCTGTCGACCGGGCAACGCAAACGCCTGGCCCTGCTCAATGCCTGGCTCGAAGAACGCCCGGTACTGGTGTTCGACGAGTGGGCCGCCGACCAGGACCCGACCTTCCGGCGGATCTTCTACACCGAATTGCTCCCGGACCTCAAACGCCTGGGCAAGACCATCATTGTCATCTCCCACGACGATCGCTACTTCGACGTCGCCGACCAGCTGGTGCGCATGAACGCCGGCAGCGTCGTCAGCGAACCGCAACTGGCCTGATCCCTTCGCACTGAAAAAGCCCGCGGCCGAAAATATTTTTCCGGTTTGCGGGCCTACGAACGTCTCATCCCCAGTAATAGAAATCATTATCAAACAAGTAGCCACCCGCCAAGAGCCCACCATGCCAGCACACGCCCTTTCACCTCTAGCCAAAGCGCTGATGATGCGCCGGCTGCTCAAACCCCGCGTTGTTTCCGCCACCCTCGGCCTGGCCCTGGCCCTGCCGCTGGCTGCCCAGGTGCAGGCACGGGAAGTGGCCTTCGACATTCCGGCGCAACCGCTGTCCAGCGCCTTGCAGAGCTTCGGCCAGCAGGCCAACGTGCAGCTGCTGTTCAGCCCTGACGATGTGATGAACCTGCGTGGTGCGCCGGTGCAAGGGCGCCTGCAGCCGGAAGCGGCGATTCGTATCCTGCTCGGTGGCACCAACCTCAACTACAGCCTGCAGGGCGATACCCTGACCGTCACCGGCCGCGGCTCGTCGAGCTCGGTCGAACTGGGGGCGACGACCATTGGTGCCACCGGGCTGGGGAGCACCACTGAAGGCACAGGCTCCTACACCACAGGCTCGACCAACACCGCCACCAAGCTCAACCTGAGCCTGCGCGAAACGCCGCAGTCGGTCAGCGTCATGACCCGCCAGCGCATCGACGACCAGAACCTGCGCAGCATCGGCCAGGTGCTGGAACAGACGGCCGGCATCAACGTACAGAGCCCGGGCAGTGACCGCTTGTATGTGTACTCGCGCGGCCTGGCCATCGACAACTACCAGTACGACGGCCTGCCCACCACTTCCTTCGCCTTCAGCCAGGCCCTGCCCCAGGCGCTGTCGGACATGGCCATCTATGACCGGATTGAAGTGGTTCGCGGCGCCACCGGCCTGATGTCCGGTGCCGGTGACCCCTCCGGGACCATCAACCTGGTGCGCAAGCGCCCCACCGACACCTTCAAGGGTTATGTCAGCGGCGGCCTCGGCTCCTGGGACCTGTACCGCAGTGAAGTGGACGTCTCCGGCCCGCTGACCGAAAACGGCAAGCTGCGCGGCCGCGCGGTGGCCGCCTACCAGCAAGGCAACAGCTTTACCGACCACCTGCAGCAGGAAAAGACCATCCTCTACGGGATCGTCGAGGCCGACCTGACCGACAGCACCCTGCTCACCGTCGGCGTCGATTACCTCAACAGCGACCCGCGCGGCTTCTCCACCACCGGCCTGCCGATCGTCGACAACAAGGGCAACCGCGTGCACATGCAGCGCTCGGCCAACGGTGCCAGCCGCAACAGCACCAACCGCCAGGAGACAGTCAACGCCTTCGCCTCGATAGAACAGAAACTGGCCCACGACTGGACCCTCAAGGTCGCCGCCAACTCGCTGTACGGCACCCGCGACTACAACTCGATCATCGTCGGCACCTCCACCGGCTTCGTCAACGCCGACACCGGCAACGGCCTGAAATATACCGCCACCAAGGGCGACAACACCCAGGAACAGCGCGGCCTCGACATCATGCTGTCCGGCCCCTTCGAGCTGGGCGGGCGCACCCACGAGCTGGTGGTCGGCTTCAACTACCAGGACTACGAAAACCGCCGCAACGGTTTCGGCCACCCGACCGCCGATGGCGGCAGCGACAACGGCGTCAGCGGCAAGCCGGTGAACATCTGGACCTGGGACAACTATGCGCCCACCCCGACCTACTCCATGAACCGCGAAGACGACAACCTCAAGCAGCGGCAGAACGGCGCCTACCTGGCCACCCGCCTCAAGCCCACCGACGATCTCTCGGTGATCCTCGGCGCGCGGGTCAGCAACTACAAGTACGACGCCATGCTGCACTACAACGTCCCGAAAATGGTGCGCAACAATACCGATGACTCGGTCAAGGTCAGCGGCGAAGTCACCCCGTATGCCGGCGTGGTCTACGACCTCAACGACATCCACTCGGTGTATGCCAGCTACACCAGCATTTTCAAGCCGCAGCCCTACCGCTCCCGCGACGGCAAGCTGCTCGACCCACGTGAAGGCGACAACTACGAAATCGGCCTGAAAAGCGAGTACTTCGGCGGCCGCCTGAACACCGCGCTGGCCCTGTTCGAGGTCAAGCTGGACAACGATGCGATCCCAGACGGCACCCTGCCCAGCAACGACCTGATCACCGCCTACAAGGCGGAAAAAACCAAGACCAAGGGCATCGACCTGGAAGTCAACGGCGAGATCATGCCGGACTGGAACATCGCCGCCAGCTATACCCATGCGGTGGTCAAGGACCATGACGGCGAGCGGGTCAAGACCATCGTTCCGACCGACCTGTTCAAACTCTGGACCACCTACCGCTTGCCCGGCGAGCTGGATCGCCTGACCGTCGGCGGTGGCGTGAACTGGCAGAGCGGCATTCACTTCACTGTCGACTCCTGGCAACTGAGTGCGCCGGCCAAGGCCAAGCAAGGCGACTACGCGACCTTCAACCTGATGGCCCGCTACCAGCTGACGCCCAAGTGGTCGACCACCGCCACCGTCAACAACCTGTTCGACAAGAAGTACATCAGCTCCCTGGATGACAACTTCTACAGCGGCTCCTACGGTGAACCGCGCAGCTTCCTGGTGAGCACCAAGTACGAGTTCTGATCGCCCCGCACACAAACGCCGTCCCGGCAAAGGCCAGGCTCCTGGGAGCGACCTTTGCCGGTGCGGCGTTTTGCTGTTCAGGCCTCAGCGTTCGAGCACCTGGCCAAGCCAGGCCGATGCCTGTGCGTAGACCTGCTCCACCTGGGCGACGATGCCGCCCATGCGCAAGAAGTCGTGGGACAGACCGGCTTCGACACTCAAGGTCACCTCGGTACCCGCCGCCTGCAACCACTGGGCATAGGCCAGGCCTTCATCATGCAGCGGGTCGTAGCCGGCCAGCGCCACGTAGGCCGGCACCTGGGCAATGGCGCTGCCGAGCAGCGGCGAGGCGCGCCAGTCGAGACGGTCGGCTGGCGTGCGCGCGTAGTGCTGGTAAAACCACTCCAGGGTGGCCGACTCCAGCAGGTAGCCTTCGGCGTAACGCTGATGGGACGCCCGCAGCTGGCTGATGTCGGTCACCGGATAGAACAGCAACTGCGCCACCGGCCGCAGTGCCGCTGGCAATGCCCCGGACGCGGCCATCGCCGCCAGCACCGTGGCCAGGGTCGCCCCGGCACTGTCACCGGCCAGCACCACTTTACTGCTGTCCAGGTGCAGGGCGCCGGCCTGCTCGACGAGCGCTGCCAGGCTGTCGGCGGCATCCTCCACGGCAGTCGGGAAGCGGTGTTCCGGCGCCAGCCGGTAGGCCGGGGCCAACACCGCGAACTCACCGCTGAGCGCCAGGCGGCGGCACACCGAATCATGGGAATCGAGGCTGCCGACCACATAGCCACCGCCATGAAAATAGAGCATCACCGGCAAGGCTTTACCGGCGCTGGCGCTGCGGCGATAGAGCCGCGCGGCAATCTCGCTACCGTCGCGGGTCGGCAACTGCAGGGCGCTGACCTGCAGCTCGCCCGGCGGGTTGGGGTCGAGGATCTGCGAAGTGGCCTCGAAATCGGCACGCGCCTTGGCCAGCGGCACCGCGTGCAGGGGCTGGCTTTTGCCGGTCAGGCGACCGAACTCGGCAAGCTCCAGAAAGGCAGAAAGATCAGGGTGCAAGGACATGGGAGCATCCAGACAGAATAATAGGAAAAAAGGCGGGGCCGGACGGCCCCACCCCGGGTTCAATCGACCAGCGTTTCGACCCGCAACAAGTGCCGCTGCAGCTGGGCAAGCAGCTCGCTGTTGGCCAGGATGTCGTAGTGACCGGCGTCGATACGCTGCCCTGCGGCCTGCACGTGCAGGCTCGCTTCATAGGCCTCGAGCAGCTCAACCGGCAGTTCAGCGCGCCACCACACCTGTGCCGCGCAGGCGCTGCGCGGCAATGGCTGCACGTGCCGGGACAGGGCCTTCAGGCGCAAGCCCACCTGGAAGGCACGGGCCAGTTCATCGGCTTCGAAGCGACTGGCCTGGGCCGGCGTAGCCGGCTGCAGCGCGGCCAACAAGGCGCTGAGCTGCGCCAGGTCAGGCTCGTCACTCGGCAGTTGGCCAGGTTCGACCCGCAGATTGGCGGTCTGGGCCAGGAACGCCGGCAGGTCGTCACGCCAGTCATCCACTTGCGCCAACGGATCGCGCCGCGGGATAAAACTGTCGACCAGGCCCAGGAAGCTCACCGTCTGCCCTTGTTTTTCCAGCTCCGCGGCGACCAGCACCGCCAGGGTGCCACCCAGCGACCAGCCCAACAGGCGGTACGGGCCTTGTGCCTGTTTCTGGCGAATGTACTGGGCGTAATCGATGGCCATCGACTCCAGCGAGTCATCCTCCCAGTCACGGTCCAGGAGCATTCGGCATTGCAGGCCATACACCCTGCACTGCCCTTGCAGGCGCCGTGCCAACGGCTCGTAGTCGAACACCGTGCCGAAGCCTGCGTGCAGGCAGAACAGCGCCGGGCCTGGCTGCGTGGCGCCATTGAGCGCCAGCACCGGGTCAAGCTCGCCAGCCTGCTCCTCATAACCCGACAACTGAGCAATGGTTGGCTTGGCCAGCATGTCGCGCAGCTTCAGTTCAAAGCCGGCCGGTGCTTGCTGGCGCACCTTGCTCAACACCTTGAGGGTGCGCAGCGAATCGCCGCCGAGCTCGAAGAAGTTGTCCGTGGCACCGACCTGCTCAAGCTCCAGCACCTCCTCCCAGATATCCGCCAGCAGGCGTTCCAGGGCGTTGCGCGGGGCCACATACGCCTTGCCCTTGAAGTCCGGGTCGGGCAAGGCTAGGCGATCGAGCTTGCCACTGGGGTTGAGCGGCATGGCCTGAAGTTCAAGGATCTGCGCGGGCACCATGTAATCGGGCAGTTCGCCCTGCAGGGCACTGCGCAACTGCTCGACCTGCAGCCCCTGCGCCGTGGCCACCACATAAGCAATCAGGCGTTTGCCCGCCTCGCTGTCGCGGGCCACCACCACAGCCTCGCGTACCCCGGCCTGGGCCCGCAGACGGGCTTCGATTTCACCCAGCTCGATGCGAAAACCGCGAATTTTCACCTGATGATCCAGGCGTCCCAGGTAGTCGATCACCCCGTCGGCGCGGCGGCGTACCAGGTCACCGGAACGGTACAGGCGCCCGCCGGCCTCGAACGGGCTGGCAACGAAGCGCTCGGCAGTCAGCCCCGGGCGCTGGTGGTAGCCGCGCGCCAAGCCTTCGCCGCCGATGTACAACTCGCCGGCGACGCCGTCGGGCAAGGGGTTGAGCTGGGCATCGAGGACATACAGGCTGCGGTTGCCGACACGCTCGCCGATCGGCGCGTAGGCCGCTTCGCAGCGGGCCCCGGCGGCGGCGCGCCAAAGCATCGGGGTGACCACGGTTTCGGTCGGGCCATAGCCGTTGGTGATCATCCGCGGGCGCAGGGTGCGCTGGACCAGGTCGAAGTTGGCCTCGGCGACGGCATCACCGCCAAAACAGTAGATGTCCACCGGCGGCGGGTTGTCCTGGCCCTGGCCATACTCGGCGATCTGCTTGAGGTAGGCCGGCGGGAAGCAGGCAATGCTGATGCCTTGCTCATGCAGCACCGCCCAGGTTTCTTCGGCGGTCCACAGGCTGTCGTCACGCAGCACCAGGCAACCGCCGGCCAACAGCGTCGACCACCAGCGCTCCTGGGCACCGTCGAAAGCGAACGACATGAACAGCAATTCGCGGGTTGCCGGGGTCATCTGGTACAGCGCGCCGATCGCCTGGCAATGCATGGCCAGCGGCCCGCGCGCCACGGCAACGCCCTTGGGCTTGCCGGTGGAGCCGGAGGTGTAGATCAGGTACGCCAGATGCTCTGCCTCGATGTGCACCGGCGGCGCTGTTTGCGGGTACTGATCCAGCGCCAGGGTGTCGAGGCTCAGCACCTGCGCCTGCGTGGTCTGCGGCAGGCGCGCCAGCACCCGGCTATGGGTCAGCAGCACCTTCATGGCCGAGTCTTCGACGATCCATTGCAGGCGCTCCTGCGGGTAGTCGATATCCAGCGGTACGTAGGCGGCGCCGGTCTTGTGCACGGCATACAGGGCCACGATCATCTGCACCGAACGGTTCAACGCAACCCCTACGCGCACCTCCGGCCCTACGCCCTGGGCACGCAGGCAGTGCGCCAGGGCATTGGCCTGCGCTTCGAGCCCGGCGTAACTCAACTGCTGCCCGGCGCAGACCACCGCCAGCGCATCGCCCTGGCTTGCGGCATGGGCCTGGACCCGCTCGAGCAGGCTCGGCGCCTGGGGCTCTGCTGGCAGCACCGGGTTGGCGGCGGCCAACGCCTGCAGGCCGCCGGCATCGAGCATGGCCAGGCTGCCGAGGGTCGCCTGCGGCTGCTCCAGCAAGGCCTGCAACAGCGTCTCGAAACCGGCGCGGATCTGCACCACGCTGTCGGCACTGAAGCGGTTGCGCAGGTAGAGGAACTCGATGCTCAGGGTTTCGCCCAGATTGACCGCCAGGTCCATCGGGTAGTTGGTGACATCGCGACCGCTGGTGGCGCCAAACTGCAACGAGCCCTGGCCGACCTCCCGCAGGCGCTCGTCGACCGGGTAGTTCTCGAACACGATGATGCTGTCGAACAGGCTGCGGCCACTGTGCCCGGCCCAGCGCTGGATGTCGGCAAGCGATGCATGCTCGTGGTCGCG
The DNA here is from genome assembly GCF_024213215.1 of Pseudomonas sp. SBB6. Lineage (NCBI taxonomy): Bacteria > Pseudomonadati > Pseudomonadota > Gammaproteobacteria > Pseudomonadales > Pseudomonadaceae > Pseudomonas > Pseudomonas sp. SBB6. The sequence continues at coordinate 267,836 of NZ_JANAVH010000002.1, forward strand.
CACGTCCAGGTTGTAGGCCTGCAGTTGCGCCAGCCAGTCGCCGACGCGCTGGTCTGGCCGTGGGCTTTGCAGGATCGGCAAGGTGTTGATGAACAGCCCGAGCATCTCGCCGGCCTGAGGCAGGCTGGCCGGGCGCCCAGCCACCGTCGCGCCGAAACAGACGCTCTGCTGGCCGGTGTAGCGCTGCAACAGCAGCAACCAGGCGGCCTGCACCAGGGTGTTGGCGGTGACCCGCAACTGCTGGGCGGCGTTGCGCAACTGGCGGGTGCGGGCAGCATCCCAATCCAGGTAGAGCGCATCGTGGCCGTGCAATTGGGCCGCAGGGCGCGGCCAGGTGCAGGCCGCAAGCTCGGTGACCTCGCCCAGGTCGCGCAACTGCTGGCGCCAGAACTGCTCCAGGGCCTGTTGGTCATCCTGTTGCTGCAGCCAGGCAATGTAGTCGCCGTAGCGCCCTTGCACTTGCACCGGGCGCCCATGGTAGGCCTGGAACACCTCTGCGAGCAGGCGTGAGCTGCTCCAGCCGTCCATGAGAATGTGGTGACGGGTCCAGATCAGGTGGCAACGCTGATCGTCAAGGCGCACCAGGGTGACCCGCATCAGCGGCGCGCGCAGCAGGTCGAAGCCCTCGCGGCAATCGGCGTGCACCAGCATTTCGATGGCGTCGCTGGCCACCGCCTGGCCACGCCAGTCGAGCACACGCACCACGGACGGCGCCTGCTTGCTCACCACCTGCAGCGGTTGGGCCAGGTGGCTGGCGTTCCAGAACCCGCTACGCAACACGTCGTGGTTGGCCACTGCCAGGTCCCAGGCCGCAACGAAGCGCTCAAGCTCAAGCCCCTGCACCGCGACGCTGGTCTGGTTGATGTACAAGCCGGCCTCGTCGGCTTCCAGGGAGTGGAACAGCATGCCCTGTTGCATCGGCGACAACGGGTAGATATCGGCCACCGCGCGCGCCGGCACCGGCAGGCCGTCGAGCTGGGCCTGGGTCAGCCCGGCCAGGGGGAAGTCCGCCGGGGTCAGGCCGCCGCTGGCCTCATGGCAACAGTGCTCGATCAGCGCCTGCAGTTCGCTGGCATAGTCGGCGGCCAAGCCTTCGACGACCTGGCTGTCGAACATCTGCGGGCTGAAAATCCAGCCGATGCTCAGCCGCCCTTGGTACACCTGGCCATTGAGGGTCAGCCAGTTGCCCAGTTCGGCCAGCTCGGCGCGCTCGCTGCCCGAGGCTTCACGGGCCACGCTAAACAGCGCATCGTCGCTCTGGCCGTCGAAGCTGTTGTCGAACTGCCCCAGGTAGTTGAAGGTGATGCGCGGCAACGGCCGCTGGCCCAGCGCCTGGCGCGCCGTGCTATCGCCCAGGTAACGCAGCAGGCCATAGCCGATGCCGTTATCGGGCACCGCCCGGACCTGCTCCTTGATCGCCTTGATCGCCTCGGCCAGGCCAGGCGCTGGCGTCAGCGCCAGTGGGTATTTGCTGGTGAACCAGCCGACACTGCGGGTCAGGTCGAGATCGGCAAACAGCTCTTCGCGGCCATGGCCTTCCAGCACCACCTGGGTACTCGACTGCCCGCTCCAGCGGCAGATCACCCGGGCCAGGGCAGTCAGCAGCAGCTCGTTGATGCGCGTGCGGTACGCGGCGGGCGCCTGTTGCAACAAGCGCTGGGTGGCGGCGTTGTCCAGACGGCTGTAGACGGTCCGGGCATCACGTTGCAACAACGGGCAACGGGCATCGCGCACCGGCAGGTCGTGAACCACCGCCTGCGCCTGCCAATAGCCGAGTTCGGCCTGCAACGCGGCACTGCCCGCGCGCGCCTGCAGGCGTTCGGCCCAGTGTTGTGCCGAACAGGTTTTGCCCGGCAGGCTCAAAGCCTGGCCGGCGGCCAATTGCCCGTAGGCGCTCTGCAGGTCTTCCAGCAGGATGCGCCAGGAAACGCCATCGACCACCAGGTGGTGCACCACCAGCAGCAAGCGCTGCTGGCCATCTTCGAGGCTCAACAGCACCGCCCGCAGCAACGGCCCATGGGCCAGGTCGAGGCTGCGCTGGGCCTGCTCGCAGATCGCCGGCAGCTGCTCAAGGCAGGTGTTGCGCTGCCACAACAGCTCGTCAGCGCCCGCGCCGGGGTGGTGCTCGGCGAGCCAGCCGTCAGGTGTCTGGCTAAAGCGCAGGCGCAAGGCATCGTGTTGCCTCAGCAAGGCCTGCAAGGCCGCCGTCAGGGCAGGCGCGGACAACGGCGTGCGCGGGGCAAGCAGCACCGACTGGTTCCAGTGATGACGGTCGACCACCTCGTTCTCGAAGAACATCTGCTGGATCGGCAGCAGGGTCAGGCGGCCCTCGACCGGCCCGCTCGCATTGGGCGCCTGGGCCGCACCGGCACTGGCAACCCTGGCCAGGCGTTGCACGCTCTGGTGCTGGAACAGGTCCTTGGGGGTAAAGCGGATACCCGCTTCACGCGCGCGGCTGACCACCTGGATGGAGATGATCGAGTCGCCGCCCAGCTCGAAGAAATTGTCCTGACGGCCAACCCGCGGGACCTTGAGCACGTCCTCCCAGATCGCCGCCAGTTGCTGTTCCAGCTCGCCTTGCGGTGCACTGTAGGCATCACTCGCCGCCTGCTGGGCGGGCGCCGGTAGCGCCTTGCGGTCGAGCTTGCCGTTGGCGGTCAGGGGCAGCTGCTGCAGCAGGATCAACTGCGCCGGGACCATGTAGTCCGGTAAGCGTGCGCGCAGTTCGCCCAGCAAGGCGGCCGCCACCTCGGCCGTGCTGCCGATACGGCTGACCACGTAACCGAGCAGTTGCTGGCCGCGCTCACTGGCGTGGCCGACGACCACCGCCTGCTCCACGCCGTCCAGGCTGCGCAGGCACGCAGCGACCTCGCCGGGCTCGACGCGAAAACCGCGAATTTTCAGTTGATCGTCGATGCGTCCCTGATAGTGCCACTGTCCGGCGCTCAGGCGCACGCCATCGCCGCTGCGGTACAAGCGCTCGCCGTTGCTGCTGAAGGGGTCGGGGACAAAGCGCTCGGCGGTCAGCCCCGGCTGCCCGAGGTAGCCGCGCGCCAGGCCTTGGCCACCGATGTACAGCTCGCCCGTGCCGCCGTCCGCCACCACCTGCAGGCTGGGGTCGAGCACCCGCACGCGGGCATTGGCCAGGGGCTGGCCGAGGCTGACCGGCGCGGCCTCGAGCGGCCCGGCGAGCACACCGACAGTGGATTCGGTCGGCCCATAGTGGTTGAACACCCGGCACTGCGGCGCCAGTTGCCGCACGCGCGCGAGCAGCGCCGGCGGACAGGCTTCGCCACCGAGCACCAGCAGGCGGCGCGGCAACACCTCGGCGGCCTGGGCCGAGGCCATCAACGCCGCCAGGTGCGAAGGCACAATCTTCAGCACATCGACCTGCTGGCGCTGCATGGCCGCGGCCATGGCCTGGGCGTCCATCGCCGTGTGCGGGTCGAACAGATGCAGAGTCCGCCCCGAGCACAGCGCGCCGAACAACACGGTGTGGCCGAGGTCGGCGGCGACCGTGGAGACCATCGCCATGCTCTGCGCCTGCTCCAGCGGCAGGCGTTGCAACAGGCCCTGGACATAGTTGGCCAGGGCGCCATGGCTGACCATCACCCCTTTGGGCTGCCCGGTGGAGCCGGAGGTGTAGATGACATAGGCGCAGCTCTCGGCCAGCGGCCGCGTGTGCAGCAGTTCGCCACTGGCGAGCGTTTCGGCGCCGGGGTGGTCGACACAGACCAGCACCTGACCCGCGACCCGCGGCATGTCGGCCTGCACCGCCGAATCGCAGAGCAGCACCTGGGCGCCACTGTCCTCAAGCAGCGTGCGCAGGCGATCAGGAGCGGCTTGCGGGTCCAGCGGCAAGTAGCTGGCCCCGGCCTTGAACACCGCCAGGATCGCCACGATCAGTGCCGAACTGCGCTCCAGGGCAATCGCCACCCGCGATTCGCGGCCCACGCCCAGTGCGCGCAAGTGCGCGGCCAGGCGCCCGGCCTGCTGATCGAGTTCGGCGTAGCTCAATTGCTGCGTCGCACACACCGTTGCCAGGCGCTCTGGCGTGGCCGCCAACTGCTGCTCGAACAGCGCCAGCACGCTGCTGGCGGCAAACCTGCACTGCGGCCCCTGGCCAAGCGCGGCCAGGCGTTGCTGCTCAGTGGCCGACAGCAGCGGCAGGTCCTCGATGCGCACCTGGACGTCGTCAACGATGGCCTGCAACAGCCCTCGCCACTGCCCGGCAATGGCTTCGATGCTGCGGGCATCGAACAGGTCGCTGGCGTAGACGAAGGTCGCCTCGATCCCGCCCGGATGCTCCAGGGTATTGAGGGTCAGGTCGAACTTGCTGGTGGTCAGCGGTTGCACCAGTGGCGTCATGTGCAAGCCGGCCAGGACTGGCGAGGCACTGCCAGGCTCTTCGCGCTGATGATTGAACATCACCTGGAACAACGCCGAGTGGCTCAGGCTGCGTTCGGCCTTGAGCACGTCGAGCAACTGCTCGAAGGGCAGGTCCTGGTAGGTCTGGGCCTGCAGGGCCGCCTCGCGCACCTGGGCGAGCAGTTCGCTGAAGCGCTGCTCACCGCACACCTGTGCCTTCATCACCTGGGTATTGACGAAGAAGCCGATCAGGCGCTCGGTCTCAGGCCGCCCCCGGTTGGCGATCGGCACCCCGACACGGATCTCCTGCTGGCCGCTCAAGCGCTGCAGCAGGGCCTGGAACGCCGCCAGCATCAGCACGAACACCGTCACCCCTTGGCGCGCGGCAAGGGCCTTGAGCTGCTCGCCCAGGCCGGCGTCCAGCGCGGCATCCAGGCTGGCGCCGGCATAGCTGCGCTCGGCCTGGCGCGGGCGGTCGAGCGGCAACTGCAGGACTTCAAGCGGCCCCTGCAATTGCTCGCTCCAGTAGGCCAACTGACGCTCGCGTTCGCCGTTGTCCATCCACTGCCGTTGCCACAGGGCGTAATCGGCATATTGCACCGGCAAGGCCGGCAGGCTTGGCTCGCGGCCCTGGCGGTAGGCGGCATAGGTTTGCATCAGCTCTTGGACCATCAGTTGCAACGACCAGGCGTCGGAGATGATGTGGTGCTGGACCAGGCTGAGGACGTGCTGCTCGTGCTCGACCTGCAACAAGGCGGCCCGCAGCAACGGCCCACGGGCCAGGTCGAAACCCTGAGCGCCCTGCCCGGCCAGAAACGCCTGAATCCCGGCCTCGGCCTCCACTGCGCCGGGCAAGGTCTGGCGCATCAGCGCCAGGCCAGACGGCGCCTGTATCTGCTGCCTGACCCCGTCCGGCGTTTCGATGAACAGCGTGCGCAGGCTTTCGTGGCGGGCAACCAGCGCATCCAGGCTGCGCTGCAGGGCGCCGACGTCCAGGCGGCCCTGCAAGCGGATCGCCAGCGGGATGTTGTACGCCGGGCTGTGCGGCTCCAGCTGCCAGAGAAACCACTGACGTTGCTGGGCATAGGAAAGCAGGAGCGGCTCGTCCTCGGCACGCTGGAACACAGGAGCGATCCCGAACAGGTTGATCCCTTTCTGTTTCAGCAGGACAGCCAGCGCTTTGCGCTCTTTCGAGGAAAGCGCCCCCACAGACTCTATTAACTTTTGCACGCCACGACCCCTTGTCAGGAAAGCAGTTTCTCAAGATCTTCGGCAGATAGACGTTTGAGAGCCTCCAGGGATTTAGTCAACTCGTCCTGTAGCGGCGAAAGCGCGTCCTGCAAGGCCTGGACCTGGGCACAGAAGGCCTCCAGGTGCTCGGCTTCGAACAGCAGCTTGAGCGGCACCTCCAGGGCCAGTTGGTCGCGCAGGCGCATCACCACCTGGGTGGCCATCAACGAATGACCGCCCAACTGGAAGAAGTTGTCGTCCAGGCCTACCTGCTCGGTGCCCAGCACCGCTTGCCAGGTCGCCGCCACCTGCTGCTGCAGCGCCGACTGCGGTGGCCGATGCAGCGCCTGAGCGCTCAGGCTTGGCGGCGCGGGCAATTGCCGGCGGTCGAGCTTGCCGTTGGGGCTCAGCGGCATTTCACTCAAGGCCACCAGGTGGCTGGGCAGCATATGTTCAGGCAGGGCCTGGCGCAGGAACTCGCGCAAGCCGGCGATGGCCTCGGCACTGGCCTGGCCTTCGGCAACCAGGTAGGCCACCAGTTGCGTGCCGCCGACCGCCTCGCGGGCGACCACCACCGCTTCACGTATCGCCGGGTGTTCCAGCAGCCGCGCCTCGATTTCCCCCAGCTCGATGCGCAGCCCGCGGATCTTGACCTGATGGTCGATACGCCCGGCATACTCGATTGCGCCGTCGGCGCCAAAACGTGCCAGGTCACCGGTGCGGTACATGCGCTGGCCTGGCACGAACGGGTCGAGCGGGAAGCGCTCGGCGGTCAGCCCCGGGCGACGGTGGTAACCGCGCGCCAGGCCGGCACCGGCCAGGTACAGCTCGCCCAGCACACCCTCGGCAACCGGCTCAAGGTTGCCATCGAGGATGTAGGTGCGCAGGTTGGCAATGGCGTGGCCGATCGGCACGCTGGTCCGGCCGTCATCGACACACTGCCAGTGGGTCACGTCGATGGCCGCTTCGGTCGGCCCGTAGAGGTTGAACAGAGCGGCCGCCGGCAGCTTGGCGAACACCTGCTGCTGGGCCTCGACCGGCAGCGCCTCGCCACTGCAGATGATCCGCGACAAGCCGCTGCAGCGGGCAACCTGCGGTGCCTGGAGGAACACCTGGAGCATCGACGGGACGAAGTGCAAGGTGCTGATGCCCTCACGCTCGATCAACTCGATCAGGCGGTCCGGGTCGCGGTGATCGCCCGGCGCGGCAACCACCAGGCGCGCGCCGGTCATCAGCGGCCAGAAGAACTCCCAGACCGACACGTCGAAACTGAACGGGGTTTTCTGCAGCACCGCGTCGCTGGCATCCAGGCCATAGGCTTGCTGCATCCAGCACAGGCGATTGACCAGGGCACTGTGGCGGTTGCCCGCACCCTTGGGCTTGCCGGTGGAGCCGGAGGTGTAGATCACATAGGCCAGGTGCTCGCCCTGCACCGCCACCTGCGGATCGTCTTCGCGGCTGGCGACCGTGTGCGCCTGGTCGAGCAGCAGCGTGCGCAGCCCCGGGGTCGGCGGCAGGCCGTCGAGCAACCAGGACTGTGTCAGCAGCAGTTCGATGCCGCTGTCCGCGAACATATGCGCCAGGCGCTCGCGCGGGTAGTCCGGGTCCAGTGGCACATAGGCGCCGCCGGCCTTGAGGATCGCCAGCAGGCCAATGACCATCTCCAGCGAACGCTCGGCGGCAATCCCCACCAGCACATCCGGCCCAACCCCTTGATCGATCAACGCCCAGGCCAGGCGGTTGGCGCGGGCATTGAGCTGGGCGTAGCTCAGGCTTTGCCCGCCATACACCAGGGCCGGTGCCTGGGGCGTGCGCTGCACCTGGGCCTCGATCAACTGCTGGATGCTGCACTGCAGCGGATAGTCGGCCAGCTCTCCCGCGCCCTGGGCAACCTGCTGAGCGCGCGCCTCGGCGCTGAACAGGCTGAGGCTGGCGACCGCCTCATGCCCCTGGCAGTCGCCCAGTTGCAGCAGCAGTTGGTGCAGTTGCGCCCCCAGGCGCTGCACCGCCGAGGCATCGAAATCGGCGCAGGTATATTTGAAGGTCACGCTCAACTGCTCGCCGGCATCCACCAGCAGGGTCAGCGGGAAGCCGTTCTGCTCATGACCGATCACCTCGCCAAAGCGCAAGCCGGCCGGCGCGCCCTGCTCCAGGGCCTGGGCCACCGGGTAGTTCTCGAACACCAGCAAGGTATCGAACAGCGGCTGACCGCTGTGCCCGGCCCAGCGCTGGATCTCGTACAGCGGCGTGTGCTCCTGCTCGCGCAGGTTGAGGTTGTGCGCCTGCAGGGCCTGCAGCCAGTGCTGCAACGATTGCTGCGCCCGCGCGCCGCCGATGACCGGCAGGCTGTTGATGAACAGTCCGATCTGCCGCTCGATGCCCTTGAGCTCGGCCGGACGCCCGGACACGGTGGCGCCGAAAGTGACATTGTCCTGGCCGCTGTAATGCTGCAGCAGCAATGACCAGGCGCCCTGCACCAGGGTATTGAGGGTGACCTTTTGCGCCCTGGCAAATGCGTGCAGGCGCTGGGTCTGCCCGATGCTCAGGGCCTGCTGGTGCTGAGCGCTGCCCACTGCGGCCTGAGCGGGCTCGCGGGCGATGGCCTGGCTCAGCAGGGTCGGGCCGTCGAAGTGTTGCAACTGCTGGCGCCAGAACGCCTGGCAGGCAGCGCCGTCGCGCCCCTGCAGCCAGCCGATATAGTCGCGGTAGCGGCCGATCGGCGCGTCCACTGTTTCACCGGCGTAGCGCTGCAGCACCTCCGCCAGCAGCTGTGCATTGCTCCAGCCGTCCATCAGGATGTGGTGGCTGGTGAAGATCAGCTCATGCATCTGCTCGTCGCGACGGATCAGGCTCAGGCGCAGCAATGGCGCGCTGTCGAGGGCAAAGCCGGCGTTGCGTTCCTGGGCTGCGAGGTCGTCCAGCGCCGTGGCACCGTGCGGCGCCCCGCGCAGGTCGATGCTGGCAAACGCCAGCGGCACATCGCGCACCACCACCTGCACCGGCGCGGCGAAATCGCCTTGCCAGTGAAACTGGCTGCGCAGGCTGTCATGGGCATCCAGCGTGGCCTGCCAGGCATGGCGGAAACGCTCGACGTCCAGGCCCTGGACCTGCACCCGCAGTTGATTGATGTTGTCACCGCAGGTTTGCGCATTCAGGGCGTGGAACAACATGCCCTGCTGCATCGGCGACAGCGGGTAGACATCGGCAATCTGCCCTGGCGCCAATGGCAGACGCTCGAGCTGCGCCTGGCTGAGTGCCGCCAGGGGGAAGTCCGACGGCGTTACCGCGCCGTTGCCGGGTGCCAGGCAATGCTCGACCAGTTGCACCAGTTGCTGGCTCAGGGCATCCGCCAGGCGCTGTACCGTGGCCGGAGCGAACATGGCCTGGCTGAAGGTCCAGTCCAGGGTCAGCTCACCGCCATACACCTGGCCGTTGATGCTCAACCAGTTACCCAGCGGTGCCTGGTCGCCCTGCTCGGCCCCGGACGCTTCACTGGCCGGGGCGAACAAAGCGTGCGGGTCATCGAAGCTGGCGTCAAACTGGCCCAGGTAGTTGAAGGTAATGCGCGGCGTCGGCAGGCGGGCCAGCGCCTGGCGCTGCTCGGCACTGCCGTAGGCGTGCAGCACGCCAAAATCCAGGCCCTTGTTGGGGATCGCCCGCAACTGCTCCTTGATGGCCTTGATCGAGGCGCCGAGGCTGTTGCCTGGGGTCAGGCAGGCCGGGAACGCCGTGGTGAACCAACCGACCGTACGGGTCAGGTCGATGTCCTCGAACAGCGCCTCGCGGCCATGCCCCTCAAGCTGGACCCAGGTGGAGGCCTGGCCGCTCCACTGGCAGATCACCTGCGCCAGGGCGGTCAACAGCAGGTCGTTGATCTGCGTGCGGTAGGCAGCCGGTGCCTGTTGCAGCAAGGCGCGCGTGTGCGGTGCGTCGAGACGGCTGCGCACGCTGCAGGCCTGATCCTTGCTCAAGCTGGCGTGGCGGTTGTCGCAGGGCAGGTCCTCGCCGGCGCTAGCGCCCAGGCCCGTCCAGTACGCCGCGGCGCCAGCACTGTCGGCACTGCCGGCATACTGCTGCAAGCGCCCGGCCCAGGCCTGCACGGCACTGGTGCGCGGCGACAGTTGCGCGGCCTGGCCAGCGGCCAGTTGGGCATAAACGGCTTGCAGGTCTTCGAACAGAATTCGCCAGGAAACACCGTCGACCACCAGGTGATGGACCACCAGCAACAGGCGCTGGCCACCCTCGTCCAGGTCCACCAGCAAGGCCCGGAGCAAAGGCCCGGCACCCAGGTCGAGGCTGCGCTGGGCCTGCTCGCACAGGCTCAGCAGTTGCTCTGCCGAGGCGGCGCGACGCTGCCACACCAGGCCCTCGCCAACCGCCGCGCAGTGATCGGCACGCCAGCCCTGTGGGCCGTGCACGAAGCGTTGGCGCAGCGCATCGTGATGCGCTACCAGCAGCTGCAATGCCTGTTCAAGGCGTTGTGGCTCAAGCACCTGACGCGGCGCCAGCAACACCGACTGGTTCCAGTGATGACGCTCGGCCACGGGGCTGTCGAAGAACTGCCGTTGAATCGGCAACAACGCCAGCTCGCCACTGGCCGGGCCCTGCTCGACCTGCAACGCGTGGCCGGTGAAGCTGGCCACCGTGGCCAGGCTCTGTACGGTCTGGTACTGGAACAGGTCTTTGGGGCTGAAATGAATACCGGCCTGACGCGCGCGGCTGACCACCTGGATGGAGACGATCGAGTCACCGCCCAGTTCGAAGAAATTGTCCTGGCGCCCGATCTGTTCACGCTTGAGCACCTGCGCCCAGATCTGCGCGATCGCTTGTTCAAGATCGCCCTGGGGCGCGCTGAAGGTTGTGCTGCCCGCCTCGTTTTCAGGCAGCGGCAACGCCTTGCGATCCAGTTTGCCGTTGACCGTCAAGGGCAGTTGCGCCAACCGCAGCAGGTGGCTCGGCACCATGTGCGCCGGCAGGCGAGCGGCAAGCGCTTCGCGCAGGGCGTGCACCTGGACCTCTCCCTCGGCCACCACGTAGCCGACCAGTTGCGGCCCGCGCGGCCCCTCCTGGGCCAGCACCACCGCTTCGCGCACACCGGCCTGGGCCTGCAGGCAGGCCTCGATTTCACCCAGCTCAATACGCAGGCCGCGCAGCTTGAGCTGATGGTCGATACGCCCGACATAATGCAGCTCAGCCTGCGCCCGGCGGCTCACCAGGTCGCCACTGCGGTACAGGCGCGCGCCAGGGGCACCGTAAGGGTCGGGGATGAAACGCTCGGCGGTCAGCCCCGGCCGGCGGTGGTAACCGCTGGCCAGCGAGGCGCCCCCCAGGTACAGCTCACCCAGGCCGCCCTGTGGGCAGCGCAGCAGGTTGGCGTCCAGCACCTGGGCACTGACGTTGCTGATCAGTGCGCCGATGCGGATGATGTCCTCGGGCTCCTGCCCGGTCAGCTCATGGCTGCTGGCATCGATGGTCGATTCGGTCGGGCCATAGAGGTTGATCACGCGGCCCTGCCAGTACTGCGCCAACTGTTTTACCAGGCTGGCCTTGAGCGCCTCGCCGCCGACGAACAACAGCCGCAGCGACGCCAGTTGCCCTGGCTGCAACGAACTGAGCAGCCCTTGCAGCAGCGAGGGTGCCAGTTGCAACACGCTGATGCGCTGCTCGGCCACCAGTGGCCACAGCTGGGTCAGGTCCTCGTTCAGCTCGGCCGGTGCCAGCACCAACGGCGCGCCGCACAGCAGCGGCAGCCAGAACTCCCAGACCGAGGCATCGAAACTGCAGGCAGTCTTTTGCAGCACCCGGTCATCGGCCTGCAGCGGATAGGCGCGCATCATCCACTGCATGTGGTTGGCCAAGCCGCCGTGGCGAATGGCAACGCCTTTGGGCTGACCGGTGGAGCCGGAGGTGTAGATCACATAGGCCAGGCTGTGCGGGTGCAGCACCAGCGCCGGCGCTCCCGGGTCGCTGGCCGGTACGCCCAGGGCCTGCTCGTCGAGCAGCAGGGTACGTGGCGCCGACAGCGTCCCCAGGCGGGCGCTGAGTGCGGCGTGGCTGAGCAACAGCTGCATGCCGCTGTCGTCGATCATGTACTGCAGGCGCTCGCGTGGGTAATCCGGGGCCAGCGGCACATAGGCCGCACCGGCCTTGAGCACCGCCAGTTGCGCCACGACCATCTCCAGGCTGCGCTCCAGCGCCAGGCCCACCAGGCTTTGCGCGCCAATGCCGGCCTCGCGCAGTTGCCAGGCCAGGCGGTTGCTGCGCGCCTCAAGTTCGCCGTGGCTGTACGACTGCCCGGCGACGATCAACGCCACCGCGTCGGGCTGGCGTTGCAGTTGGGCACGCAACATCGGCAACAGCAGTTCGCCTGGCGCCTGCTCTGCCAGGCCCTGCGCACAGGCGGGCTCGGTGTCCAGGGCAATGGCCTCCAGGCACTGCCGGGTATCACCGGCGAACGCCTGCAACAGCACCTGCCAGTGGCCGGCCATGCGTTCGATGGTCGCTGCATCGAACAGGTCCAGGGCGTAGGTCAGCGATGCCCACAGACGCTCACCCTCCTCGAAGGTGTCGAGGTTGAGGTCGAAGGGCGAGGCATGGCTGTCCCAGTTCAGCGCCTCGATGCGCAAACTGCCGGCAAGCCCGGCAACACTGGCACCCTGCCCGGCGTCGACCTGGTGGTTGAACATCACCTGGAACAACGGATTGAAGCTCAAGCTGCGCTCCGGCTGCAGGGCTTCGACCAGTTGCTCGTACGGCAGGTCCTGGTAGGCCTGGGCGGCGAGCGCGGTGCGTTTGACCTGTTGTATGAACGCGCTCAGTGTCTCGCGCCCGTGCACCTCGGCCTTGAGCACCTGGGTGTTGACGAAAAAGCCGATCAAGCCCTTGGTTTCGGCGCGGTTGCGGTTGGCCACCGGCACCCCGACGCGGATCTGCTGCTGGCCGCTGTAGCGGTGCAGCAGCAGTTGGAACGACGCCAGCAGCAGCATGAACAGGGTCACCCCTTCACGCTGGCAGGTACGCCGCAGGCCACTGAGCAATTCAGGCGGCAGGTCAATCTGCCAGCGCCCGCCACGGTAACTGCTTTGCGCCGGGCGCGGGCGGTCGTGGGGCAGCTCCAGCAAGGCCTGCTCATCACCCAGGTGCGCGGTCCAGTAAGCCAGTTGCCGCTCGCGCTCGCCGGCCTCCATCCAGCAACGCTGCCACAGCGCATAGTCGGCGTACTGGATCGGCAGCGCCGGCAGCGAGGCCGGTTGGCCCTGGCTGAAGCCCAGGTACAGCGCTACCAGTTCTTGCACCAGCACCTGCATCGACCAGCCATCGGCGACGATGTGGTGCAGCGCCAGCACCAGCACATGCTCCTGTTCGTCCAGGCGCAGCAAACGCGCACGCAGCAGCGGCCCGTGCTGCAGGTCAAAGGGCTGTTGCAAGGTGCTGTCGACAAAAGCATCGATCAGCGCCTGGCGCGCCGGGGCCGGGGCCGGCGCCTCAACACTGTGCAGCTCCAGCGCCAGTTCGGCGTGTGCCTGTACCCGCTGGACGGCGTGCTCGGCCTGTTGCTCGAAGGTGGTGCGCAGGCTTTCGTGACGCGCGACCAGGGCCGTGAGGCTGCGCTGCAGGGCCTGGCTGTCGAGCGCGCCGTGCAGGTGCAAGGCGGCCGGAATATGGTAGGCACTGCTGTGCCGGTCCAGTTGCCAGAGGAACCACTGGCGCTGCTGGGCGTAGGACAGCGGCAGGTCGCCGTGTTCCAGACGGCTGACCGGGATCGGCAGTTGCGCCAGGCTCATGCCCTTGCCGGCGAGTTTTTCCAGGAACAGCCGGCGCTGCTCCGCAGGCAGCTTGATGAAGCGCTGCACCAGCTGCGAATTGTCCATTCCAGCCATGTCAGTTCGCCTCCAGTTCGTTGAGAAAGTCAAACATGTCGCTCAGGTCTTCCTCTCGATTCGATGTCATGCACGCGGCCACGGCCTCGGCGTACTCCGCCAGGCTGCGGGCCTTGAAAATCAGCTCCAGGGCCAGGTCCGCGCCAAGCTCCAACTGCGCCTGGGCGGTGGCCTGGGTGGCCAGCAGCGAGTGCCCGCCCAATTCGAAGAAGTTATCCAGCAGACCGACCCGCTCGACCTTGAGCACCTGCTGCCAGATCGTCGCCAGGCGGCGTTGCAGGTCGCTTGCCGGGGCCTGGTAGGCTTCACTGCCGTGCAGCGCCTGGGGTGCGGGCAAGGCCTTGCGGTCAAGCTTGCCGTTGGGGGTCACGGGCAGCTGTTCGAGCTGCATCAGCTGGCTCGGCACCATGTACGCCGGCAGCTGGCTTTGCAGCTGCGCCTTGAGTGCGCTGAGCCAGGTTGCAGGCGCCTCAGCCAGGCCGTCGCGGCTGGCGACCAGGTACCCGACCAGGGTCTTGCCATGGGCGCCGTCATGGGCCACCACCACGGCCTCGGCAACCCCTGGCTGGGCTTGCAGGCAGGCTTCGATTTCGCCCAGTTCGATACGGAAACCGCGCACCTTGACCTGGTGGTCGATGCGCCCCAGGCAATCGACGATGCCGCTGACGCGCTGGCGCACCAGATCGCCGGAACGATACAAGCGCCCGCCAATGCTGCCGCTCGGGTCGGGCACGAAACGCTCGGCCGTCAGCCCCGGACGGTTCAGGTAGCCACGCGCCACCCCATAGCCCCCCAGGTACAACTCACCCGCCAGGCCATCGGGCAGCAGGTTCAATGCGGCATCGAGTACCTGCACGCTACGCTCGCCGACCCGGCTGCCGATCGGCGCATACGCCGCACCACAGGTGTCGCTCGCCGCCGCTTTCCAGATCAGCGGGGTGACCACGGTTTCAGTCGGGCCATAGCCATTGATGATGAACTCGGGTTTGAGCGCCCGCCGCGCCAGTTCGAAACTGGCCTGCGCCACGGCGTCGCCACCAAAGCAATAGATGCGCACCGCTGGCGGGTTGCCACGGCGCTCGGCCAGCTCGGCCAATTGCTGCAGGTACACCGGCGGGAACGCCGCCACCGTCACCCCGTGGCGGTGCAACGCCTCAAAGGTTTGTTCCGGGGTCCACAGGCTGTCGTCACGCAACAGCACGCGCCCGCCGTGGGTCAGGGTGGTCAGCCAGCGTTCGTGAGCGCCGTCGAAGGCAAACGACATGAACAGCAGCTCGCAATCGCTGGCGCTCATGCCGTAGCGCTCGCCGATCCGCGCGCAGTGCATGGCCAGTGGCCCGTGGGCCACGGCAACGCCCTTGGGCTGACCGGTAGAGCCGGAGGTGTAGATGATGTAGGCCAGGTTGTCCGGCTCGATCGCGACCACCGGCGCCTGTTGCGGCCAGTCGTCCAGGCACAGGCGGTCCAGGTGCAGCACCTCCAGCTGCGCCGGCAGTGACACCTCCCAGGCCAGGCGGGAGTCGCTGAGCAGCAAGGCCGCGGCACTGTCTTCGAGCAGGTAGGCCAGGCGCTCGGCCGGGTAATTGATATCCAGCGGCACATAGGCGCCACCGGCCTTGAGCACCGCCAGCAGCGCCACCAGCATCGCTTCGTCGCGGCCCAGGCCCACCGCTACCCGTACTTCCGGGCCTACGCCACGGGCGACCAGGGCATGCGCCAGTTGGTTGGCACGGCGCTCCAACGCGGCGAAGCTCAGGACCCGCTCGCCTTGCAGCACCGCCGGTTGTTGCGGCTGTTGCACGGCCCACTGGGCAATGCGCTGATGCACCAGCGGGTAATCGCCCGGCCCTTGCTGCAGGTTGCGCTGATGTGCCTGGGCACGTTCAGCGGCCAGCGGCAAGGCGATCTCGCCGAGGCGAACATCGCTGCCGGCCATGAACTGCTCCAGCAGGTTGAGCAGATGCGCCGCCAGGCGCTGCACCGCCTGCGCGCTGAACTGGCCGGCGGCATAGTCGAAGCCCAGGTGCAGCGACTCTCCCAGTTCCACAGCCAAGGCCAACGGGTAGTGCGTCTGCTCGTGGCTGCGCAGCGGGCCGAACTGCAGGCCGCTGTCGGCCTGGCGCTGCAAGGCCTCGGCGACCGGATAGTTCTCGAACACCAACAGGCTGTCGAACAACGCCTCACCGCCCAACCCCGCCCAACGCTGGATTTCGAACAGCGGCGTGGCTTCATGCTCACCCATGGCCAGGCTCAACGCCTGCACTTGCTGCAGCCACTGGCCAACGGTCAAGAACGGCTGCGGGTTGGCGATCACCGGCAAGGTGTTGATGAACAGGCCGATCTGCCGGTCGGCGCCGGGCACCTGGGCCGGGCGCCCGGCCACCGTGGCACCGAAGGCCACGCTGGCTTGGCCGGTATAGCGTTGCAGCAGTAACAGCCAGGCCGCTTGCACCAGGGTGTTGACGGTGACTTTACTGGCCCGGGCAAAGCTTACCAGGGCCTCGGTGCCTGAGCGGTCGAGGCTCTGCGCATAGGTGGCACGCCCGCCCGCCTCGCTAACCTCACCATAGGCGGCCAATGCCGGTGCCAGGTGCGTCGGTGCTTCCAGCCCGGCCAGGTGCTGCTGCCAGAACCCTGCGCTGGCCGCGGCGTCTTGCGCCTGCAACCAGGCAATGTAATCACGGTAACGCCCGGCCGCCGCCAACGGGGTATGGCCGTGGTAGCGTTCGAGCACCTCGCCGAGCAACTGCGCGTAGCTCCAGCCGTCCATGAGGATATGGTGGTTGGTGTAGATGAACTGATAACGGTCCTCAAAGCAGCGCACCAGGCTCAGGCGCAGCAACGGCGCCTGCTGCAGGTCAAACCCCTGCTCGCGGTCACTGCGCGCCAGGGCCTGTACGGCCTGGTCCAGGTCGGCACGCCCGCGCCAGTCGAACTCGGCGAAAGGCAACTCGACCTGCTTGCGCACAAACTGCAGCGGCTGGGGCAGTTCGCCCTGCCAGATAAACCCGCTGCGCAGGATGTCATGGGCCTGCAGGGTCTGTTTCCAGGCCTGGCGGAAGCGGGCAACCTCCAGCCCGCGCACCTCGACCTGCATCTGGTTGACGTAGTCCCCGTTGCCTTGGGCATACAGCGCATGGAACAACATGCCCTGCTGCATCGGCGACAGTGGATACAGGTCGTCGATCTCGCCCGGCACCAATGGCAGGCTGTCGAGTTGCGCCTGGTCCAGGGCCGCCAGCGCCACATCCGAGGGGGTCAGGCCGCCCTGTTGCGGGGCGCAGCAGTGCTCGATCAGCGCTTGCAGGGCGGCGCTGTAGTCCTCGGCCAGACAGGCGATCAACGCCGGCTCGAATACCTCGGTGCTGAAGGTCCAGCCCAGGCTCAACTGGCCCTCATAGACCTGGCCATTGAGGGTCAACGGCGCGCCCAGCGGCGCATCCGGGCTCTGGTCGCGGCTACCGCTGTCGCCGGCCGGACGCAGCAAGGCCTGGGCGTCGGCAAAGCTGCCGTCGAACTGCCCCAGGTAGTTGAAGATGATCGGCGCGCCGGGCAATGCCGCCAGTTGCTGGCGGGTAGCCGGGTCGGCGAGGTAACGCAGCACGCCGTAACCGATGCCCTTGTTCGGCACCGCACGCAGTTGTTCCTTGATTGCCTTGAGCGATGCCCCCACCTCGGTCCGGGGCGTCAGGCGCAACGGGAACAGGCTGGTGAACCAGCCCACGGTGCGGCTCAGGTCCAGGCCTTCGAACAGCTCTTCACGGCCATGGCCTTCGAGCTGGATATGCAGGCTGGGTTCACCGGTCCAGCGGCAGATCACCTGCGCCAGCGCCGTCAACAGCAGGTCGTTGACCTGGGTCCGGTACGCCTGGGGCGCCTGTTGCAGTAACTGGCGGGTGGTTGCCGCATCCAGGCGGCTGTACAGCGTGTGCGCATGGCGATTGAGCGCAGGCGCCAGCGATCGGCTGCCGGGCAACGGCCCGCCTGCGCCTTGGCCCTGGGCCTGCCAGAACGCCAGCTCATCGCGCAGTTGCGGGCTGTCAGCCAGGCGTTGCAGGTGCTCGGCCCAGCCCTGATAGGCGCTGGTGCGTGCCGCCAATGCAACGGCCTGGCCAGCGTGCAATTGCCGGTAAACGCTCTGCAGGTCTTCAAACAGGATGCGCCAGGACACCCCGTCCACCACCAGGTGGTGAATGGCCAGGAACAGTCGCTGACTGCCATCGGCCAGGGTCGCCAACAGGCCGCGCAGCAACGGCCCCTGGGCCAGGTCGAGGCTGCGCTGGAGCTCATCGCACACGCGGGTCAACCCGGCGCTGTCCTGCACCCGGGCTTGAACCAGCAAGCCGGGCAACGGCGCCTGGCGATAGTGCGCCGACCAGCCCTCGGCTGATTCGACAAAGCTCAAGCGCAGTGCATCATGGTGCTTGACCAAGGCTTGCAAGGCCTGCTCCAGGTGTTGCGGGTCCAGGTGCTGCTGGGGCTCGAGCAACACCGACTGGTTCCAGTGCTGGCGCTCGGCGATGGCCTCGGCGAAAAACGCCTGCTGAATCGGCAGCAGGATCTGCTCGCCACTGACCTCGCCGCGGGCAAGCGCTGCGGGCGCCTCGCCGCGCCGGGCGACAGCGGCCACACCCTGGACCGTCTGGTACTGGAACAGCGCTTTGGCGCTGAAGTGGATGCCGGCCTGGCGGGCACGGCTGACCACCTGGATGGAGATGATCGAATCGCCACCCAGCTCGAAGAAGTTGTCCTGCACGCCCACCTGTTCACGCTTGAGCACCTCGGCCCAAATGGCGGCCAGCTGCCTTTCCATGGCGTTGCGCGGCGCCTGGAACGCAGCCTGTGCCGCTACCTGCGGCAGCGGCAAGGCCTGGCGATCGAGCTTGCCGTTGGCGTTCAGCGGCAATTGTTCGAGCAGCAGCCAGTGCACCGGCAGCATGTGCTCCGGCAGGCGGGTGCGCAGGTGCGCCTTGAGCAGCTCCTGCAACCCCTGGTCAGCCCCGGGCGCGACGACATAGGCCACCAGTTGCGGCCCCTGGGCGCCAGGCTGGGCAAGTACCGCCACGGCGCTTACCTGATGGTGCGCACGCAGGCGCGCCTCGATCTCGCCCAGCTCGATGCGCAGGCCGCGAATCTTCACTTGATGGTCGATACGGCCAAGGTACTCGATGACCCCGTCGGTGCGCTGACGGCCCAGGTCGCCGCTGCGGTACAGGCGCGCACCGGGGGCCCCGAACGGGTCCGGCACGAACTGCTGCGCAGTCAGCCCCGGGCGCTGCAGGTAGCCACGGGCCAAGCCCTCGCCACCCAGATAAAGCTCGCCAACCACCCCCCCAGGCACCGGGTTGAGCTGGGCATCGAGCAGATAGGCCGAACGTGCCCCCACCGGGGTCCCGATCGGCGCATACGGCGCCGCTTCACCCGAGGGCTCGCAGGCCCAGATCAACGGGCTGATCAGCGCCTCGGTGGGGCCGTAGGCGTTGTACAGCTGCACGCCGCGCAAGTGCTCAAGCGCCGCCACTTGCTGCTGGCTCCAGGCTTCCCCGCCGAGAATGCAGGCACGCACGTTCAGCGCCGGGCTGCCCGGGGCGGCGGCCGCGATGATGCCGGTGAGGTAGCTGGGCGGCAGGTCGAGGACACTCAGGCCATGCGCTTGAACCTGGGCCAACAGCGCTTCATAACTCCAGTGAGTCACGTCGCCGATCAGCAGCGCCGCGCCCTGGATCAGCGGCATGAAGATCTGCTCGGCGGCCGCATCGAAACTCACCGAGGCAAACTGCAGCAGGCGATCTTCGGCGCTCAGTGCATAACGCGCTGCCGCTGCCTGGCAATGCATGGCCAGGGCGCCATGCTCGACCGCCACCCCCTTGGGCTGGCCGGTCGAGCCGGAGGTGTAGATGACATAGGCCAGGCTTTGCGCCGCAACCTGCGCGTGCTCCAGCGCCTCGCTCGAGCCACTGCCCAGCTGCTCTTCCAGCACCAGGCGCCGGCAGGTGCTGTCCAGCATCAAGCCATCGAGCAGTTGCCGATGGCCGAGCAGCAACTGCACGCCACTGTCCTCGAGCATGTAGTTCAGGCGCTCGGGCGGATACTGTGGGTCCAGCGGCACATAGGCGCCGCCCGCCTTGAAGATCGCCAGCAGCGCGGTCACCAGGGCCATGCCGCGCTCGGCAAGCAGCCCCACGCGCACCTCCGGGCCCACCCCGGCGGCGTGCAGATGACGGGCCAATTGATTGCTGCGCCGATCCAGCTCGGCATAACTCAAGCGCTGCTCGCCCTCGATCAGTGCCAGCGCCTCGGGCTGCTGTTGCACCCGCGCGGCAAACAGCTCGACCAGCGATTCGGCATGCACTGCCGGCGCCTGGCCGCGTGCACCGGCGAGCAACGCCTGCCATTGCCGGTCATCCTGCACGCGCAGTTGGCCGATGGCCTGCTCAGGCTGCTCGACCATGGCCCGCAACAGGTTCTGCCAGTGCCGGGCCATGCTTTCGATGGTCGCGGCATTGAACAACTCGGCGGCATAGATGAACGCCGCCTGGATGCCATGATCGGTTTCCAGGGTTTCCAGGGTCAGCTCGAACTGCGCCATGCCGCCAGGCAGCAGCATTTCCTGCGCGCTCAAGTGCGGCAGGCTGTTGCCCGCGGCTGCGGCACCGACGGTATTGAGGTGGTTGTACATCACCTGAAACAACGGGTTGTGCTGCAGGCTACGCTGCGGGTTGAGCGCCTCGACCAATTTGTCGAACGGCAGGTCCTGATGGGCCTGGGCTGCCAGCGCGGTATCGCGCGCCTGCGCCAGCAGGGCATTGACCGAGGCCTGCGCCGCCAGCGGCAGACGCATCACCAGGGTATTGACGAAGAAGCCCACCAGGCCTTCGAGCTCTTCGGCGTTGCGGTTGCTGATCGGCATGCCGATGCGGATATCGTCCTGGCCGCTGTAGCGCTGCAGCAGCAGGGCAAACGAAGCAATGAACACCTGGAACAGGGTCAGGTTGTTGCGCCGTGCCAACTGGCGGATGCGCTGTTCGAGCGCCACCGGCAAGTGCAGCTCGACCCGCCCTTCCCGGTAATGCTGGCCGGCCTGGCGCGGATGGTCGGTGGCCAGCTCCAGCACCGGATGCTCGGTGCCCAGTTGCCCACGCCAGTAGTCCAGCTGACGCGCCAGCTCACCGCCTTCGAGCCAGCGGCGCTGCCAGTGCGCATAGTCGCCGTACTGCACCGCCAGCGGTGCCAGGCTCAGCGGCTGCCGGCGCTGGAAGGCGCCATACAGGGCGGCGAACTCACGCCCCAGCACGCCCATCGACCAACCGTCGGAAATGATGTGGTGCAGGGTCACCACCAGGATGAAGTGCTCGGCCGCCACTTCCAGCACCTTGACCCGCAGCAGCGGGCCACGCTCCAGGTCGAACAGCGTGGCGATCTCGGCGCCGACGCTGGCCTGGATCTGCGCGCTGTCCGCCTGCTCCAGGCTCTCCCAGCGCACAATGAGCGGATCATCGGCGTCGACAATCTGGTACAGGGTCCCTTGCTGCTGGCTGAAACGGGTGCGGAAGGCCTCGTGCCGAGCCACCAGGGCGGCAAAGGTCTGCTCCAGGGCGGCACGCTCCAGCTGCCCCCGCAACTGCACCACAATCGGCGTGTGGTACGCCTGGCTTTGCGGTTCCAGGGTCCACAACAACCACTGCCGCTGCTGTGCGAACGACGCCGGCAACGGCTGCCCTGGCGACAGCCGCTGCAACGCCGGGCGGCCGCTGGCGGTGCCGGCCTGTTGCACCTGGCGGGCAAACTCGGCAAGCGTTGCGCTCTCGAACAGGCTGCGCAGCGGCACATCGACCTGCAGTAACCGGCGCACCCGGGAAATAATCTGCGTGGCCAGCAACGAATGACCGCCAAGGTTGAAGAAATTGTCCTGCAGCCCTACCCGCTCGACCTCCAGCACCTGTGCCCAGATCTGTGCCAGCTGTTCCTGCACGGCGTTCTGCGCTGCCTGATAGGGCACCTGCCGCGCCTGCAACTCGATGGCCGCCAGGGCGCGCAGGTCGAGCTTGCCGTTCAAGGTCAGCGGCAGCGCCGCCAGCACGACGTAATGGGCCGGCAGCATGTAGTCCGGCAGCACCTCGCCCAGGCGCTGCTGCAGCTGTGCGGTAAAGGTATGTTCACCGCTGTTGGCCAGGGACTCGTCCAGCACCAGATAGGCGACGATCTGCGCCTGGCCACCGACAGTGGCCAGGCGGGTGACGGCGTCCCTGACCGTCACCTGGCGCCGCAGGCAGGCGCTGATTTCATCGAGCTCGATGCGGTAGCCGCGAATTTTCACCTGATGATCGATGCGCCCGTGGAAACGAATCTGCCCGTCCTCGCGGTAGCTGGTCAGGTCACCGGTGCGATACAGGCGCTGACCGGCCTGGCCATGGGGATCGGGAACAAAACGTTCGGCGGTCAGCCCTGGGCGCCGGTGATAACCGCGGGCCAGGCCGGCGCCGCCGAGCAACAGCTCGCCGTTGACGCCCGCCGGCAGCACCTGCAGGCTGCCGTCCAGCACCCGTGCGCACAGGTTCGGTAATGGCCGGCCCAACGCCGGGACGCTGCCCTGGCTCGGCTCGATCGGCGCCGTCAGCGCGCCCACGGTCGACTCGGTCGGGCCATAGTGGTTGATCACCTGACACGCCGGCGCCCAGGCGGCAATGCGTTCAAGCAAGGCCGGCGAGGCCGCTTCACCGCCCAGCACCAGGCATTGGCGCGGCAACCCGGCGCCGCGGTGGCTGTCGCTGAGCAACGCCTCGATATGCGAGGGGACGATTTTCAGCACATCAATCTGCTCGCGCGCCATGTAGGCGGCAAAACGCTCGGCATCCAGGGTCAGGTCGAGGTCGAGCACATGCAGGGTGCAACCGGAGCACAGCGCGCCAAACAGGGTGGTGTGGCCCAGGTCGGCCGCAATGGTCGAGACCACCGCCATGCTTTGCGCCCCGGCCAGCGGCAGGGTCTGCAGGATGCCCTGGACATAGTTGACCAGCGAGCGATGGGCCAGGGTCACGCCTTTGGCCTGGCCGGTAGAGCCGGAGGTGTAAATCACATACGCCAGGTGCTCGGGGTCCAGCGCCAGCTGCAGGTCATCGTCACGGTATGCGCTGGTCGATTCCTGCTCGCCATCGAGCAGCAGTACCTGCAGCGTGTCCAGTGCCGGCAAGCGCTCAAGCAGGGCCTGCTGGGTCAACAGCAGGCTCACCTGGCTGTCTTGCAGCAGGTAGGCCAGGCGCTCGCGCGGATACTGCGGATCGAACGGCACATAGGCCCCACCGGCCTTGAGGATGGCCAGCAGGCCGACGATCATCTCCAGCGAGCGCTCAACGGCAATCCCCACCAGCACATCCGGGCCTACGCCCTGGGCCTGCAGGTGGCGGGCCAGCTGGTTGGCCCGGGCGTTGAGCTGCTGATAGCTCAGGCTGCGCCCGGCAAAGGTCACCGCGGTGCGCTGCGGCCAGGCAACGGCTTGGCGCTCGATCAACTGGTGGATGCACAACGGCGCATAGCTCACCGTCGGGCTCGGGCCCGACTGCTGGAGCACCGCCTCGCGGGCCTGCGCCGAGAGCATCGGCAATTCGCCGAGCGCCAGCTGCGGCGCCTGGACCATCGCCGTCAGCAGGTTCAGCCAGTGCTCGGCCATGCGCGCGATGGTGGCCGGGGCGAACAGCTCACTGCGGTAGGTGAAGGCCGCATGCAGTTGCCCGCCGCGCTCGAAGGTGTCCAGGGTGAGGTCAAAGCGGGTGGTCCGGCTGGTCCACTCCAGCGCCTGCAACTGCAGGCCGCCAGCGCTATGCACGGCGCTCAGGTCGGCGACTTGCGGCTGATGGTTGTACATCACCTGGAACAGCGGATTGTGGCCACTGTCGCGCTCTACACGCAGGCCTTCGACCAATTGCTCGAACGGCAATTCCTGATGGGCCTGCGCCCCCAGGGCCGTGCCCTTGATCTGTTGCAGCAAGGCACTGACGGCGGCACTGGGGTCGAACTGCAGGCGCAGCACCTGGGTGTTGACGAAAAAGCCGATCAGGCCCTCGACCTCACTGCGATTGCGATTGGCGATGGGCACGCCAATGCGGATGTCGTCCTGGCCGCTGTAGCGCTGCAGCAAGAGCCCGAAGCCGCCCAGCAACAGCATGAACAGGGTGATGTTGTGCTGGCGGGCGGCGCCGCGCAGTTGCTCGGCCAGCACTGGCGGCACGCTGAATTCATGACGGGCGCCGACCTGGCTGGGCCGTGGTGGACGCGGATAATCCAGCGCCAGCGCCAGCACCGGGTGCTCATCACCCAGCTGGGCGCGCCAGTAGTCCAGTTGCCGGGCCTGCTCACCCGCCTCCAGCCAGCGCCGCTGCCACAGGGCATAGTCGCCGTACTGAATCGGCAAGGCCGGCAGCTCCAGCGCCTGGCCACGGTCGGCAGCGTCGTAACGGCGAATGAATTCGTCGATCAGCACGTTCATCGACCAGCCGTCGGCGACGATGTGGTGCATGACCAGCAGCAACACATGCGCCTGCTCGCCCATACGCACCAGGCTCACCCGCAGCAGTGGCCCCTGGGCCAGGTCAAACGGCAACAGGGCCTGGCGCTCGGCTTCGGCCCGTACCCAGGCTTCGCGCTGGTCTTCAGGCTGGTCGCTGACATCGTGCCGGGCAATCTGCAGCGCCTGCGTCACCGGCACCCGCTGCGGCAGGTCATCCGCCCCCTGGATGAACGCGGTGCGCAGGGTTTCGTGACGCGCCAGCAGGCCGGCGAAGGCCGCTTCCAGCGCCTGAAGGTTGAGGGCACCGTTGAGGCGCACGGCGCTGGGCAGGTTGTAGGCACCACTGCCGGGCTCAAGTTGCCAGAGCAACCACATGCGCTGTTGCGCATACGAAAGGCTTCCCTGATCGGCCGTTGCGATCTGTGCCGGAATCGGAAACTGGGCAAAGTCGACACCCTCGCGGCGAAGGCTTTCGAGGAAGATCCGGCGCTTTTCCAGCGGCAACTCTATGAATCGGCGGGCAAGCTTGCGAGCATCTTCGGCATTCATCGACTTTCATCCATCCAGAGGAACAACGAGCCCGCAGGCCCGGTAATTCAAGAAAAACGGATGACTGCGAAGGAAAATTAAGCGCAACTGGCCAGATCCCCCGGCGCCTCTGAAACATTTGCTTTCAACTAACCCTGCGGGTTTTACGATTCTCGTTCGTCTTATCTATTGCAGTCCCAAGGCTGAGCATCGGCTCGACCTCAATTTCTCTGAAAAGACACCTGCAATGTCCCAGAAAGCGAAAAAGTCCAAATCCAGACTGTGGTTCCTGGTCCATAGCTGGCTCGCCCTGCCGATCTGGTTTTTCGTCCTGATCGTCTGCGTGACCGGCACCCTGGCGGTGGTCAGCCAGGAAATCGTCTGGCTGGCCAACCCCGATGTGCGCGCCAGCAAGCCCGATGGCGACGCCGAGCGGCTGAGCTTCCAGCAGGTGCTCGATGCCCTGCACAAGGCCGAGCCGGACATGGCCGTGAACTTCATCAGCCAGCCGGACGGTTCGCACTTTGCCCTGACCGCGGCGGTGACCTTCCCCGATGGCAGCGCGCCGACCCTGTACGTCAACCCCTACACCGGGGCGATCCAGGGCAAGAGCCCGTCGTTCAGCTTCGAGGCCTTTACCCGTGCCTTGCACGGCTGGTGGCTGGTGCCGTTCACCAACGGCTACAGCTGGGGCTGGTACCTGGTGTCGCTGCTCGGCCTGCCGATGCTGGCCTCGCTGGTCACCGGGCTTGTGGTCTATAAACGGTTCTGGAAGGGCTTCTTCAAGCCGACATTGCGCTTTAACCATGGCGCGCGGATCTTCTGGGGCGACTTCCACCGCCTGAGCGGCATCTGGTCGATCTGGTTCATTGCGGTGATTTCCATCACCGGCACCTGGTTCCTGATCCAGGCGATCCTGGCCGACAACCACATCACGATCTCCACCGAGCCGGTGGTGCCAGTGATTGCCCGCGAAGACGTGCCACGCACCGAAGCCGGCACACCTGCCCCGCGCATCAGCCTGGATGACGCCACGCGCATCGCCAAGGAGCAGATCGCCGGCCTGGACGTCAGCTTCGTCTCCCTGCCCGGCAACGCCTATGCCCACGTCTACCTGGGCGGGCGCGGCTGGTACCCGCTGATGTTCCAGACGGTCAACGTCAACCCGTACAACAGCAAGATCGAGTCGCAGTTCTTGATCGACGACCGCTCGACCCTGGAGTTCGTTACCGAATCCATGCGACCGCTGCACACCGGTGACTTCGGCGGCCTGACCATCAAGCTGATCTGGGCCTTCTTCGGCCTGGTGCTGTCGATGATGGTGTTGAGCGGCCTGCTGATCTGGACCAAGCGCACCGCCCAGGCCACCGCCGCTGCCCTCAAGCGCGAACGCAAGCCGCGCAAGCAGGCCACCACCGCTACCGATACCGTCACGGAGGCGAGCCTATGAGCAAGGCAGCCGTTATGCCGCAAAGCCCGTTGAGCCGCTTCTGGCACAAATGGCGCTTTCACCTGAACATCCTGCTGTTGCTGATCCCGCTTGGCTTCATGCCCAAGTATTTTGCCGACGCCGCGATGTTTCGCGGTGACAGCGGCCTGGGCGAGCGTGAGCTCGGCGAGGTCAAGGTCGGCCCGTGGAGCGTGCAACTGGCCGAGTTGCGCGACGAGGCACCGCGCGCCGATGGCCCTGCCGGTTACTTCAAGACGTTCAATATCGCTCTGTGCCAGGCCTGCATCGCCGAGGTCAAGGCCGCTTACCTGCGCATCGGCAAGCCGCGCAGCCTGCGCGCCGCCGGGACGATCTTCTTCGGCACCCCGTACCGCATGAGCACCGGCCTGCCGATCCCGCTCAAGACCCGTGCGGACGCCGAGATCTGGATCACCCTCGAAGGCTGGGACGGCAGCATGCACCAGGCCGCCGTGCCGTTGAGCAAGGCCTCGCCGGCTACCGTTGCCTGGCTGAACAAACAAGGAGGCAAATGATGAAGTTTCGTAAGCAGCTCCTGCCCTTGCTGCTACTCGGCGCTGCCGGCCAGGCGTTGGCACACAACCCGATGTGCGAATGCAAGGAAGTCGACGGCGGCCAGATCCAGTGCACCGGCGGTTTTTCCGATGGCAGCGGCGCGCCGGGGGTCACCCTCGATGTGATCGGCTATGACGAATCGATCCTGGTGCCCGGCAAGCTTGGCGATGACTCGAAGCTGACCTTCAAGCGCCCGGACGGCGAGTTCTACGTGCTGTTCGACGCCGGCCCCGGCCACGTGGTGGAAATCGACTACGCAGATATCGAGCAATGAGCCGCGTCCAGGTAGTGCGCCCGGCCGGCGCCGGGCATGAAACCTTGTACGTGCTGCTGGTCAGCCTGCTGATCCTGGCCGTGGCCGCCGGCATCGTTGCCCTGCGCGGCGAACGCCTTGACGAGGTCAGCATCGAGGCCCATCAGCTGGATGCCCGCCGCGACCTCAGTGCCGCCGAACAAGGGGTGTACGCCGACTTGCGGGTGGCGTTCGACGAGATCCAGGCACGCCGCGAAGACGAGCCGCAACTGCTGGCCGTCGAGGTCCTGGCCGAGGAAGGCTTCCCGCCCTTCGTGGCCGACGCCAGCGCCGCCAGCCGCGGCCAGCACCAGTGGCAGCTGCTGACGCCGCGCGCCTACCTGGGCCTGAGCCAGGCCCGCGAGGTGGCCGGCAGTTTCCTGCTGCTGGTGCCCGAAGCCGAGGACGGCGCCGCTGACGTCTGGTTGCAGCGCAGCGCTAACGCCAGCGTGCCTGCCGACTTCAGCCAGGCCGCCCTGATCGCCGCCGGCTGGCAACAGATCGCCGCCCACTACGACGCCGGCGTCACCCGCCAGCATCGTCATTGACACAAGGACGCCCCATGTTTCGCGCCCCCCTCGCCCGTCGCCTTCTCAGTGTGTTCCTCGCCTGCGCCCTGCCCGCCCTGGCCCTGGCCGATACCGGCAAGCCGCTGCGCATCGGCATCACTCTGCACCCGTACTACAGCTACGTGAGCAACATCGTCGGAGACAAGGCCGAGGTGGTGCCGCTGATTCCGGCCGGTTTCAACCCCCACGCCTACGAGCCGCGCGCCGAGGACATCAAGCGCATCGGCACCCTGGACGTGATCGTGCTCAACGGCGTTGGCCATGATGATTTTGCCGACCGGATGATCGCCGCCAGCGAAAAGCCCACCATCACCACCATCGAATCCAACAGCAACGTGCCGCTGCTGGCCGCTACCGGCGTGGCCGCGCGCGGCGCCGGCAAGGTGGTCAACCCGCACACCTTCCTGTCGATCAGCGCCAGCATCGCCCAGGTCAACAACATCGCCCGCGAGCTGGGCAAGCTCGACCCGGACAATGCCAAGTACTACAGCCAGAACGCCCGCGCCTATGCCAAGCGCCTGCGCAAGCTGCGTGCCGAAGCCCTGGCCCAGGTCACCGAAGCGCCGGGCGCGGAGTTTCGCGTGGCGACCATCCACGCCGCCTACGACTACCTGGTGCGCGAGTTCGGCCTGGAAGTCACCGCAGTGGTGGAGCCGGCCCACGGCATCGAACCCAGCCCCAGCCAGCTGAAAAAGACCATCGACCAGCTCAAGGCCCTGGACGTGAAGGTGATCTTCTCGGAGATGGACTTCCCCTCGGCCTATGTCGAAACCATCCAGCGCGAATCGGGGGTGAAGATCTACCCACTGACGCACATCTCCTACGGCGACTACAGCAAGGAGAAGTACGAGGTCGAGATGAAGCGCAACCTCGACACCGTGGTGCGGGCGATCAAGGAGTCCCAGGCATGACCGTGGCCCAGCCGCTGCTCAACCGCGCCTGCGGGCCGGACATCGCCTTTGCCGAGGTCGACCTGACCCTGGGCCGCACGCGGATCCTCGACAAGGTCAGCTTCAACGTCGCCGCCGGCAGCGTGCATGCGCTGGTCGGCCCCAACGGCGGTGGCAAGAGCTCGCTGATCAAGACCCTGCTCGGGCAGATGCCGCACCAGGGCCAGTTGACCCTGACCTGGCCCGGCGACGAGCAGATCATCGGCTACGTGCCCCAGGCCCTGGAGTTCGACCGTGGCCTGCCGATGACCGTCGATGACTTCATGGCCGCCATGTGCCAGCGTCACCCGGCGTTTCTTGGCCTGTCACGCAAGGTGGCGCCGGCCATCGATGCCGCGCTGCAGCGGGTCGGCATGCTCGACAAGCGCAAGCGGCGCATGGGCGCCCTCTCCGGTGGCGAGCGCCAGCGTGTACTGCTGGCCCAGGGGCTGATCCCGGCGCCGCAATTGCTGGTGCTCGATGAGCCGATGTCGGCGCTGGACGAAGCCGGCATCCAG
The DNA here is from genome assembly GCF_024213215.1 of Pseudomonas sp. SBB6. Taxonomy (NCBI): domain Bacteria; kingdom Pseudomonadati; phylum Pseudomonadota; class Gammaproteobacteria; order Pseudomonadales; family Pseudomonadaceae; genus Pseudomonas; species Pseudomonas sp. SBB6. Next base: position 296,677 of record NZ_JANAVH010000002.1, read on the forward strand.
GTGTTCGAACGCCTGCTGCACGACTGGCGCGCCGCCGGCACCACGGTGCTGTGGATCGAGCATGACCTGCAAGCCGTGGCGCGCCTGGCCGACCGTGTCACGGGCCTGAGCCGCCGGGTGCTGTTCGACGCGCCGCCAACCCAGGCGCTGACCCCGGAGCGCCTGCTCAGCCTGTTCTCCATTCACCCGCGCAGCGAGAGCACCGCCTGATGAACTACGAAGAATTTCGCCTGCTGATCCAGGGCTGGGCTACCGCCGGTTACCTGCCAGAAGCCCTGGCCTATGGCTTTGTGGTCAATGCCCTGCTCGCCGGCCTGATGATCGGCCCGGTGCTCGGCGGCCTCGGCACCCTGGTGGTGGTCAAGCGCTTTGCCTTCTTCTCCGAAGCCGTCGGCCATGCAGCGCTGACCGGTGTAGCCATCGGCATTTTGCTTGGCGAGCCCTACACCGGCCCCTATGGCAGCCTGTTCGGCTACTGCCTGTTGTTCGGCATCCTGCTGAACTTTTTGCGCAACCGCACCGGGCTGTCGCCCGACACGTTGATCGGCGTGTTCCTCTCGGTATCGCTGGCCTTGGGCGCCAGCCTGCTGCTGATGCTGGCCGGCAAGATCAACGTGCACATCCTCGAGAACGTGCTGTTCGGCTCGGTGCTGACCGTCAGTGGCCAGGACCTGCTGGTGCTCGGCATCGTCGCCAGCCTGGTGCTGGCCCTGGCCTTGCCGTTGTACAACCGCATCATGCTGGCCAGCTTCAACCCGCAACTGGCAGCGGTACGCGGCGTCGCGGTGAAGCGCCTGGACTACCTGTTCGTGGTACTGGTGACCCTGGTCACCGTGGCAGCAGTGAAAGTCATCGGCGCGATCCTGGTCGGTGCCCTGCTGGTGATTCCGGCAGCCGCGGCGCGCCTGATCAGCCAGTCGCTCAAGGGCTTTTTCTGGGCCTCGGTGCTGATCGCCACCCTGAGCACCCTGGTGGGCATTCTGCTGCCGATCGTCTTCGACCTGCCGGTGCCTTCGGGTGCGGCGATCATCCTCGTCGCCGGCTGCTGCTTCGCCCTCGCCGCCCTCGCCCGCGGCCTTGTTCCACGCCTGCAAGGAAACCCGGCATGACCTTCAAACTCCAGCACCTGTGCCTGGCCCTGGCGCTCGCCGGCCTGCCCACCCTGAGCCTGGCCCAGAGCGCCCCGGCAGCGGCCAAGCAAGCAGCGGCCGGGGTTACCGTCCTGGCGTCGCTGCCGGTGACCCACAGCCTGGCCAGCGCCCTGCTCGACGGCACCTCGGTGAAACTGCACCGGGCAGCGCCAGCGAATATTCCGGCCTCGCGCCAGCCGTCGTACTTCAGCGGCCGTGGTGGCGCCAGCCTGCAAAAAGCGGCCGGCGGCGCCGATGCGGTGATCGGCCTGCGCTCGATCTGGAGCGACGACCCGCTGTACCCGGTGGCCCGGCGCAGCAATATCCGCATCGTCGAAATCGACGCCGCGCGCCCGGTGGATGGCGCCCTGCCGGGCATCGCCGTGCAGGGCAACAATGCCTTTGCCGGCTACCCCTGGCTCAACCCGAGCAACCTTGGGCGCATGGCCGATGTACTGGCCAACGACCTGGGGCGCTTGAGCCCGGCGGACCAGCCGAAAATCCAGAGCAACCTGGCTGCCCTCAAGCGCCAACTGCTGGAGCTCAGCGCCGGCAGCGAAGCGCGGCTGGCCGAAGCGGATAACCTCAGCGTGGTCAACCTCTCGGATCGCCTGGATTACCTGGTCAGCGGTTTGAACCTGGACCTGATCGATCACCCGCAGGTGGCCGATGACCAGTGGGATGCGGCGGCGCTCAAGCGTCTGGGCGATGAACTCAAGGGCCAGGACGTGGCGCTGGTGCTGCATCACAAGCAGCCGAGCAAGGAAGTGGCCGAGGTGATCGCCGCGTCCGGGGCCAAACTGCTGGTGGTGGAGACCGATGCGCAAGATTCGCTGGTGGGGCTGAAGGCCAGTGTCGAGCAGGTGGTGGGGGCGTTGCTGGCGGGTAGCAGCTGACCTTGGCTATTTTGGGGCTGCTTTGCAGCCCATCGTCGGCAAAGCCAACTCCCACAGGTATTGCGGCGTTATCAGGGTCAATGCAAGACCCGCGATAGGGCCACCACCAACTCAACGTTTCATGCAGCGCTGATAGCGCTCATCCACCCGCTTGGCAAACCAGGCCGTGGTCAGTTTGCGGGTAATCTTCGGGCTCTTCAGTTCAATGCCCGGTAGCTGCGCCCGCGGCACGGCCTTGCCCGCCGTGCCGTCGGCCAGGGCATAGACACCCTTGTACAAGCGGGTGTCTTCGAACGCCAGGCTGTCGCCCTTCTCCAGCTGGTCGCGGATGCTGACGTTGCGCAAATCCAGCTTCACCCCCAGGCGCCTTGCTGCCTGCTCGGTGGTACCCGGCATGATCGCCCCCGGCGCGATCAGGTCGCCGTCCAGCGCCAGCTGCACGCCCGTGGCCCGGCTCAAGGCACTCTGGAATGCCGCGTTGCGACTGGCGTACCAACCGGCATTGAAGTCGCCAAAACGATAGAGCGGGCGATCATAGTGGGTGGGGTAACCGAGCAGGTGAGCGATGCCAAAATACAGGCCGCCACGGCGGCTGAAGACTTCCTGGCGGATGGTCCCGCCATAGGTGTAGGGATAGCCCTGGGCATGCTGTTCGGCAAAGTCGATGCTCACCTGCATCGGCCCACCGGTACGCACCGGGTTCAAACCACCGAGCAGGGTCTTGCCCATGAGCAAGGCGCCGATCAATTGATCAAACAGGTCGCTGAGTTCTTTTTCGCTGCGCACCGCATCCAGGCGCTGGCCGTAGGTTTTGCCGGTCGGCGAGCGGGTTTTCAGGGTGGCGTCGATCAGCAGTTTGGGGATGTGCAGGCTGGCCGCGCGGCGGTCGATCTCTTGCCGAGCGATACGGCCCAGGCCCGGCACTTTCGGGTCGGCCTGGAAGGTCGACTCCTGTTCGGTAACCGCCAGCACCGCGCACAGGTTGCTCTTGCTGGCGCTGATCTTCTGCGCGGCAAAGGCGCTCTGGATATCCCGCGCCCAGCCTTCACGGTCCTTGGTGCTGGCCGGCAGCAGGCGCACGATCTGTGCGCGCACCTTGGCCGGAGCCTGCTCAGGCGCTTCACGCTGGGTGACGCAGCCCTGAACCGTTAACAGCACGCTGATAACCACCAGCCAACCGGGTACTTGCATGGGCTCTCCCGCCACATCTGGCAACAGCTGCACAGTAGCGGCGCTCGGGCACGACTGCAATCAGCAGCCTGGTTTGCTCAGTTGCGTGCCGATGGTCACCGCGGTGATCGCCACCGGTTTGAAGCTCTGCAAGGCGACCGGGTCGAAACTGCGTTCGCAGTTGTATTGGGTTTCCATGACAAAGTCTTCGCCCTTGTGCTTCTTCATCTCGTCCGCCCATTTGTTCGAGGCAGCGATAGCCGCGTCGTCGGTGAGCATGACTTCGGCCAGGACCTGGGTGAAGCCGACCGCACGCGGCCCTTCCCACAGGGCATACACCGACGGGTCGGCGGCGTTGCCACACATTTCCAGACAGTCGGCGTAGAACTCCAGCGGGCCACCGGTGGACGCATGCAGCGCGGCAAAGGTCAGCGGCTGGTTGGCGGGCGGGGCGAAGGTGCCGATGAACGAGCTGAGGTCGGCCTTGCAGGTCGGCGACAGCTCCAGGCGCAGGTCGTTGATGCTGCCGCCGGTAGCGTCGGCAGTGATCTCGCAGCCCTGCACCTTGTAGGTGTGCTTGTCGCCTAAGCTGGTGCGGGCGATGCCTGCGACCGACTCGAAGTACTTGAGGTTGGTGCCGAGCATTTCACCGTTGAAGACCTGGGCGACAGTGGCCTGGGCCTGGGCGAACAACGGCAGGCAGGCCAGGGTCAGGGTCGAGCCGATAGTCAGCAGTGCACGCGGTTTCATCTGAACATCCTGTAAGCAATGAAGTGGCGCGCACTTTAATGCAGCGCCGCGCACAACACCACTGGCCAGCGTCTCAGTTTGACGCTTACGGCTGCTCGCCCACCATGTAGGTCTTGCTGATATGACGGAACTGCTCATGGGCCGAGCTGCCCATCAGTTCGAACACCACCATCTCGCGGGTGACGATCTGCGCCCCGGCGGCACGCATGCGGGCAATGCCGGCGTCGCGGTTGTGGGCGCCGCGACAATCACAGGCGTCCTCGACCACGAACACCTGCTTGCCCAGCTCCAGCAGGTCGAGCACGGTTTGCAGCACGCAGATATGGGTTTCCATGCCGCAGACGATCACCTGCTCGCGGGCCAGCAGCGATGCCGGCAGGCACTGGGCAGCGACGCAGGAGAAGTGCAGCTTCTCGACCACCTGAGCCGCCGGCGAGGCCTCCTTGAGCTGCGCCACGGTCGGCCCCAGCCCCTTGGGATACTGCTCGGAAATTACCGTCGGCAGGCCCAGGGTAGCGGTCGCCGCCAACAACCAGCGGGTGCGCGCCAGGGTGCCGGCCGGGTCGCTCACCGCGCCAATGAGTTTTTCCTGAACATCGATGACCAGCAGGCTGGCCTGGTTCGGCTTGATCAACATCGCGTGCACCTGTGCTCTGGCTAAACCCCAAGGCTCGCCCATTCGCCATCGCTGCGTCAACGTTCAAGCCGACAGGCGATGAGGTTCCAGGGCGGCGCTGAGCACGCCGAGCACCCGCTCTTCATGCTCATGGATGAAGAAGTGGCCGCCAGGGAAAATGTCCAGCGAGAAGTCGCCGAGCGTTTCCTCGCGCCAGGCCAGCAATTGCGCTTCGCTGGCCTTGTCGGCCTCCCCGCCCAACACATGCACTGGGCAACGCAAGGGCCCACGCTGGCGATACACATAACGCCCGCACAGCATGAAATCGGCACGCAGCACCGGCAGGGTCAGGCTCATCAGCTCCTGGTTGGCCAGCACCTCTTCCGGCGTACCCTGCAGCGTGCGCAGCTCGTCGATCAGTACCTCATCGCTTTTGGGCTCGCGCCAGTTGCCACCGTCGTAATCTCCGCGGCGGGTTGGCGCAGCCGTGCCGCAGGCAAACAGTGCCACCGGTGGCGGGCAGCCCAGGGCCTGCAGTTCGTGGGCCAGCTCGAAGGCCAGCAAGGCCCCCAGGCTGTGCCCGAGCAAGGCATAGGGCTGGCTGGCGGCCAGGCGCTGCTCATGGGCAAGCTGACGCGCCAGCACCTGCATGTCGGTCAACAGCGCCTCGCCCAGGCGCGCGCCACGCCCGGGCAGCTCCACCGGGCGCAGGTTCAGCCAGGCCGGCAGCTTGCGCCGCCAGCGGCTGTAAACCATGGCACTGGCACCCGAGTACGGCAGGCACAACAGGGTCAATGCAGACACAGGTGCCCCTTACTGCGCCGCAGCGGTTTCGGCCATCTTCTGGCGCAGGCTCAGCGGGCGCATGTCGGTCCAGACTTCGTCGATGTATGCCAGGCACTCCTGCTTCAGGCCGCTCTTGCCGACGCTACGCCAGCCCGCCGGGATCGCCTTGTAGTCGGGCCAGATGGAATACTGCTCTTCGTGGTTGACCACTACCTGGAACACGATGTCGTCGCGGTCGAATACGGATGTCATTGCCTGTCTCCTGGATTGATTGGGCCCGTCACGCGCGTGGCGTACGCTGGCGTTCTAGAGAACGAGCGACCGGCCCGACAAATTAGTCCGCGCGCGGTAGCGCCCTGGTTTCAGGTATTGGACTTGAGCTTGGTCCACAGCCGCGTGCTCAGGCGGGCGATGGCCGGTGGCAGGTCTTCGACGGTGAAGAGTTTTTCCATCACGCTCTTGGGTGGGTAGATCGCTGCATCTTCCTTGACCGCAGGCTTGAGGAATTGATCTGCGGCGCTGTTGGGGTTGGCATAGTGGATGCTGTTGCTGATGTTGGCGATCACTTCAGGCGTGAGCAGGTAGTCGAGGTAGGCGTAGGCGCTGTGTTCGTGGGGCGCGCTCTTGGGGATGACCAGCATGTCCATCCACAGGGTCGAGCCCTCCTCCGGGATCGAGTAGGCGATGTCGATGCCGTTGTTGGCTTCCCTGGCGCTGGCGGCGGCCTGGACCACATCACCGTTGAAACCGATCACCGCGCAGATGTTGCCGTTGGCCAAGTCGCTGATGTACTTGGAGGCATGGAAGTACTGCACATAAGGACGAATCTTCAGCAAGGCCTGTTCGGCCTGCTTGTAGTCCGCCGGGTTATGGCTGTGGTGCGCCAGGCCCAGGTAGTTGAGGGTGATCGGCAGGATCTGCGTCGGGTTGTCGATGATTGCCACGCCGCACTGGCTGAGCTTCTTGATGTTCTGTTCGTCAAAGAACAGTTTCCAGGAACGGGTGACATCGGTGCTACCGAAGATCGCCTTGATCTTCTCGACGTTGTAGCCGATGCCGGCGGTGCCCCACATGTAGGGAAAGCCGTATTGGTTGCCCGGGTCGTTGACTTCGAGCTTCTTCATCAGCACAGGGTCGAGGTTCTTCCAGTTGGGTAAGCGGCTTTTGTCCAGCGGCTGGATCGCCCCGGCCTTGATCAGCCGCGACATGAAATGGTTGGACGGGCTGACCACGTCATAACCGGTGCTGCCGGTCATCAACTTGGATTCGAGCACTTCGTTGCTGTCGTGGATGTCGTAGGTGGCCTTGATGCCAGTCGCCTTGGTAAAACTGGGCAAGGTGTCGTCGGCGATGTAGCCGTTCCAGTTGGAAATGTTCACTTCTTCCACCGCCTGCGCGGCAGCGGCAAACGTGGCGAGCAAGGCAACCAGGGGCAACGCTTTGAATGGCATGATCAATCACCTTTAGGGGAGCTTTGTTTTTGTTGGGCTAGGTGGGGTTAGATTTCAGTCCTGGCTCGCAGCGCCTCCACGCGCATACGCAGCATGGCACCGATGTCGAGCAGCGGCTTGGGCGGCAGCCAGCCGGGTTGCGCCCGGGCCATGACCGAGGTCAGCAGCGGCGAGCGCTCACCGCTGGCCAGTTCTGCCAGCAAGCGCCCCCACAGGGTGCCGCGGGCAACACCGGAGCCGTTGCAGCCGGCCACCGCGAACACGCCCTCCTCGACCTTGGCGAAATACGGCTGGCCGGAGCGCGAGGCGCTGAGGTGGCCGGTCCAGGTGAACTGGATGTCTTGGGCGCTGAACCATGGGAAGCGCCGCTGCAAGCCGCGCAGATGGTGCTGCTGGCGCTGCTGCAGTTCCCTCGGGCTGAGGTCGCGCGCGCGGTATTCGGCGGTGTTGCGGATCATCACCCGGCGGTCCGGGGTCAGCCGTACCGTGGCGCCCAGCGGCCGGGTCGAGAGCACGCCCCAGGGCTCGACGTTGCCGATGGCGCGGAACTCGGCGTCGGTCATCGGCCGGGTGAGGCTGGCGCTCAGTTCCATGGCGAAGGTGCCGCTGTGGTCGATGCCGGCACGCGGGATAAAAGCGTTCAGGCACACCAGTACCTGCTTGGCTTCGATGCTGCCATCGGCAGCGTTGGCGCGAATCCGGCCCTGGCCGAGGCGCTCAAGGCGGTTGATATCGGTGTTTTCATACAGCGTGACCCTGGCCGGCAGCGCATCGAGCAAGCCTTGCACGTACTTGGCCGGTTGCAGCAAGGCATTACCGTTGCCGCACCAGATCGCCGCCTGGTAATGGCCGGTGCCGAGCTTGTGCTTGAGCGCCTCACCTTGGAGGAACCGCGCCTCGGCGCCGACGGCACGCAAGGTCGCCAGCTTGGCTTCGACATGGCTGAGCTTGTGCGGGTCGTTGACCGCGAAAAAGTAGCCATCGTCGCGAAACTCGCAATCGATGTTGTGGCGCACGATGCGCTGACGCACTTCGTTGCTGGCGACTTGGCCAATGGCCGTGTCGGTTTCGTAGTCGGCAAAGCCTGCATGGCCGAGCAGTTCGCTGTCCGTCGGGTGTTCATGAGCGACGACAAAACCAGAGTTGCGCGCCGACGCGCCTTGCGCAGCGTGCTGGCGATCGACCACGACAATCCGCGCCTGCGGGTGCATGTCAGCCAGGGTATGGGCGGCACTGAGCCCGGTGATGCCGGCGCCGATCACCAGCCAGTCGGCTTTTTGCCCGCCGCTCAGGCGAGCGCGTACCGGTGAACTGCCCGCCAGGGCAATCCAGCCACATTGGTTTTTCATGCATCACCTCTCGACCTGTATGCACACAGCGCATGGACGTTTTATGCTGGTGGCGGTTGCCATGGCCAGAATCTAAAAGGTCTTTGCTGATTCAACCAACGTTATAAATTCATCGGGGCATTCGAAAAACGCATGGATAAAGTTCGCCACCTGCCGTCGCTGCAAGCCCTGCAGGCACTGGTTGAAGTTGCCGACGCTGGCAGCTTCACCCAGGCCGCGCACACGCTGTGCCTGACCCAGAGCGCAGTGAGCCGCAAGATCCAGTTGCTGGAGAGCCATTTTGGCGTAGCGATGTTCGTGCGCAGCAGCCGCAGCCTGCAGCTCACCGCCGAGGGCGAACAGGTGCTGGCCAGTGCGCGGAGCATTCTCGAACAACTGAAAACCCTTGAAGAGCGCCTGTCGCCGCAACAGCGCCCGTTCCGCATCCGCATGCACGTGTCGCTGGCGGTGCGCTGGTTGCTACCCAGGCTCAGCGAGTTCTACCGCTTGCACCCGGATGTCTCGCTGTCGATCGAGACCGTGGCCACAGAGGTGGTGGAACCGGCCAGTGACAGTGATGCGTACATTCTCTACCTGCCCGCGCCGTCCAGTGACTCGGCGTGCTCGACGCTGTTCGAGGAAACCCTGGTGCCGGTGTGTACGCCCGGCCTCGGGCTGGGTTCGGAGGCCGACCTGGTGCGCTTCGCCCTGCTGCATGGCTCTACCGATAAGCAGACCTGGAGCCAGTGGCTGGCGGCGCGGGGTGGCAAGGCGCTGGCGGATTACCGGCATATACCGTTCAACCTCGACGAACTGGCGCTGGATGCGGCGGCGCGGGGCCTGGGGGTGGCGATGACCGACCTGACGCTGGCGGCAGAGTCGATTGATCGCGGCGTGTTGATCGTGCCGTTCGGCCAGCCGCTGAAAACCGGCGGTGTCTACTCGTTGTGCCTGCAGGCCGCAGGGGCCGGGCATCCGGCGTGCGCGGTGGTGATGCAGTGGTTTGCCGAGCAGAGCGGTGGCTGATCCTGTTACATTCACCGCCTGTCCAACCCTCCAGAGCCTGAAAATGGATCTTCACGCACTTCTCGCCTTCACCCTGGTTGCCGCAATTGCCATCGCCAGCCCCGGCCCCGCCACCTTGATGGCGATCAACAACAGCCTGGCCTATGGGCCGCGTTATGCGGTGTGGTCCTCGCTGGGCAATGCCAGCGGGCTGTTCTGCCTGTCGGCGGCGGCCATGCTCGGCCTCGGTGCGCTGCTCGCCAGCTCCGAGTGGCTGTTCAACGCAGTGAAAATTCTCGGCGCCGGCTACCTGTTCTATCTCGGTGCCAAGCAGCTGATGAAAAAGAGCCCGATGCTGGCGAGCGACGTTGCAGCGGACCAGGCAGCGGTCAAGCCATCGCGCTTGAAGCTATACAAGTCGGCCTTCCTCACCGCCGCCACCAACCCCAAGGCAACGATGTTCTTTACCGCCCTGTTCCCGCAATTCATCGACCAGAGCGCGGCGCTGCTGCCGCAGTTCCTGATCCTCACCGCGATTTTCATGGCCTTGTCGCTGACCTCCTTGAGCCTGTATGCCGCCCTGGCCTCGCGGGCCAAAGGCGTACTGACCCGGCCTGAGTTTTCCAGGTGGGTCAGCCGGGTGGTGGGCTCGACGTTTATCTTCTTTGGTGCGGCGATCCTGACCATGCGCCGCCAGGGTGCTTAATGTGTGGACTCATCACGGGTCACACAGCCGCTTCCACAGGTAATGCCTCAACCCTGAGAACGGCGCAAATCCTGTGGGAGCTGGACTTGCCAGCGATCGAGCGCGTAGCGGTCGTATCTCAGGCAATGCCTGGTGTGTTGGCTGTACGACCCCATTGCGGGGGTACAAACCGGGGACATCGTTTACATTTAAAACCGGGGACATGGTTTACAGGCTAATACGCATGATCAGGAGGTATCCGATCATGCCCTGGAACCAAGAGTCCCCCATGGATCAACGCATCAGATTGATCAGCGCCTGGTTTTGGGGCCGCAGGTGCGGCCCATCGCCGGCAAAGCCGGCTCCCACAAAGGGCCAGTTCACCCGCAGTTTTTGGGTAGAAGCGACCGTAAGTCTTTAGTCCCAGCTCACACCACGCTGGCGCGCTGCAGGCTGCTGACATGCCCCACACCGGCCGCCTGCAAGCGGCTGACCAGATCGCCACGGGCCTCGCCGCCACCTGCGCGGATGTATTCAAGCTCGGCCGCGGTGATCAGCACCACCGGCACCAGGGTCACCGGCGACAGCGGCATGCCCTCCAGACGGGTCGGGAAATCCGGCGCCGGGCCGCCCAGCAGCACACCGATGCAGTCGTCCTCGGTCACGAAATGCTCGGGGAGCTGACCGCTGATGTGGTGCGACTGGCTGAAGCCGGGCAGCTCCAGAGACAACGCACCGTACCTTGCCAACTGCTGGGTGATGCCGCCGGCATCGGCCACGGTTTTGGCGATGTTCTCGATCAACTCGAATGCCCAACTGCGCTTGAACGGGTCGACTTCGCCCAAAGGTCCACGGGCATGTTCCGGGATGTCCGGCGTCTCGACGAACAACTCCATCTCGAAACCATTGCCCTGCCCTTCGGCATCATCGAAGGGGTCGGACAAGCCTTCGGTCGCCAGGATAATGGAGTCGCCACGGCGCACTACCCGATAGGCCTGACGGGTCGAGGGCCAGTGCGGACCGCCGGAAAAACTCGGGCTGATGAGGTAGGCCAGGACATCCCGTTCCACGCTACCGACGCTGCTCCAGTGACGATCCAGGCAGGCTTCACCGGCAAGCCTCGCGGCCTGGTTGGCATCTTCGGCTTGCGCGTTTGGCGGGTCTTCCTGGGGCGCTGGTCGTTTAAATGAGTCGAGTAGCTTTTTGAGGAGGTTCATCTGCGATCCTTGCGAGGTGGACATCAATGCTAACCACTCATTAGCATCAGCACTACCCCTGGCAAACCAGAACACCCATCCCATGCCTGCAACACTGAAAACCTGTTGGCCCCTAGGCTGGTGCAATGTGCCCGGCATCGACTACAGCGCAGCGACCATCGACCTGCAGGCCATTGTGCCGAAAGCCGGCGAAAAGGCCTGGGCGCGGTTTGACAGGCGCGACACGGTGCAGGCTGGCGATACCGTGCAACTGCTGTGGTGCCCTCCGGTGTCCGCCGTCAATGGCTGGAGCGAACAACCTTCGGAAATTGCCCTGAGCTACTTGCTGAAGGCGAACGTGGCCAGCAGGATGGGCGAACAGGACACCTATGCACTCGACATCCTTGGCGGCCAGCGGCTACTGCCGATGCTCCGGGCCCTGCCCCGCGATCAGGGTGCCTGGGCACTGCAGCAAGTCGCTGGCGAGCAAGGGCAGATCATTGCCCTGGAGGAAGCCTGCTGGAGTGCCAGCGCGGTGGTCGAGGGGCTGACCTACCTGAGTGCCTGCACACCGTTCGAAGCGCATATGGAGCTGCTACTCGACGTGACCGGCGATGAGGTTGTCGGGCTGTTTTCGGCGCATGTCGACCCGGGCGGGGCTTTCTACTCGTTTGGCCGGCGGATACTGGCAGGCCGGGAGTTGAAGGCGGTTGAGCAGGTGCTGAAGATTGCACAACCGCTCAAAGACTCTCAGGGCCACTACCTGCTGACTTGAAGGCCTCATCGCCGGCAAGCCAGCTCCCACAGGCCCTGCACCTCTCCTGAGAACAGCAGCAAACCTGTGGGAGCTGGCCTTGCCAGCGATGGGTTGCAAGGCAACCCCGAGGGCCTACTGGCCGAGCAACTCCCGCGACATCAACCACTGCTCCTTGCCCCAGGCCTCGAACCGCTCGCGCACGGTCCAGCCGCGCTTGGCGTAGTACGCGCTCTGGTCATGGGTGTGCAGGTACAGCGTGGCAACCCCGCTGTCTCGTGCTTGCTGGCAGATCCCTGCAATCAGTTTTTCTGCCAGCCCCTGCCCGCGCGCCTGCGGCTCAACCAGCACGCACGCCAGCCAGGGGCCAAGGTCCGGCCGCGCGGGCAGGTCATCGCGGGCCAGCGCTGCCCCGCCCAGCAAGCGTCCGTGCTCCAGAGCAATCAGGCATTGCCAGTCGCCGTTGCGTTGCCCTTCGGCAAACTCGCGCTGCCACGCCTGGAGCGAGATATCGGCGTACTCGTAGCTGAATTGCCGATACAACCGTTCGGCGAAGGTGTCGCAGTGGTGCATGTGTTGTGCAAGCCACTCCAGGTTCGGCATGTGCAGTCCTTTTTGTGTAGGGGTTCAGGTGCCCGAGCGCTCGGGCAACAGACTACGGTCAAACACGAACGGCGTCTCGGCTTTCGGCGTGTGTTCGAACAGTTGCTGGGGCCGGCCCATTTTCGGGAAGTTCTTGTCGCCGGTGTCGCGAATCCAGCCCTCGTCCTTCATGCGCTCCAGGCGCTTGCGCAGGGAGGTGTTGTTGACCGGGTGACCGAGGCAGGCCTGCACCGCGTTCAAGGCATCGAGCACGGTGAAGCGCTCTGGCGCCAGGTACAGCGGCAGGTTGGTATAAACCGCCTTGGACGCCAGGCGCTCGCACGCCAGTTGCACCAGCAGGTTATGATCGAACGGCAGCACCCGCTTGCGCCCGATGACGCTGGCGACCTCGACAAAGCACAGCTGCTCAGCCCCGGCCTCGACGTCCGGGCCAAGCAAGGCCAGGTAGTAGGTGCTCATCGACCAGCCACGCGGGTCGCGAAAGGCATTGCCTTCGGTGCCCACCTGTTCCAGGTGACGCGGCAGGATCCGGGCTTTTTCGCTCATCGCCCGGTCAGCCGCCGCCGCCAGGGTGTTGTCCGGGGTGCGGCCGTTGACGATCACTCCCGGCAGCGCCCATTCACCTTCGTGGGGCGCACGCTCACGCCGGTACAACAGCACTTCCAGCTGCTTGCTCTCGGGGTTCAGGCGCAACGCGACGATGTCGACGCTGGCCAGTACTTCTGCAGCACTCACTGTGGACTCCTATACACCTCAAACTCTGCAACGATGTCGGGCAGGCACCAGGCTGCCGGCAGCGCCTGGCCATTGCGCAGGCCGGCGCGAATCGCCGAACTGTGCACGCCCAGTTGCTCCTCGGCCACCAACAGGCCGAAGTCTGCCAGCAGTTCCCGGCCTCGATAGAAGCCAGCAACATTGGCCTGGTTGTCCTCGCCGACGACCAGGGCGATGTCAGCCCGGGCAATACCGCAGCGTTCACTCAACGCACACAGCAGGTCATAGCTGTACACCGCCCCGCCCTCGCCGCCCAGTTCGCGCTCCACGGCCGAGCAACTGACCCGCTCGCTACCCAGCCGCGCAATCAGCCGCTGCAACCAACGGCAACGCAGGTCGAAGTCGACCATGCGCTTGCCATGGGCATGCCGGTAACTGGGCACCACGACGACCTGATCGGCCCACTCAAGCGCCCGGGTCATCACGCTCAAGTGACCGGGGTGCGGCGGATCGAAAGCGCCACCGTAGACCGCCAGGCGAAACCGCGCCTGACCCGACTCATATATTTCACTATGCATACTATATCCACCGTGGCTGCTTCTGAAAAAGAAAAAGAAGTTGACACACATATTACACCTAGTGAATTATGTGTCCACACCCAGTGCAGGAGCCACCCCATGAAAATCGCCAGCTTCGATGTCGACGCCCAGAACGGCTTCACCGACAACGCCCCCGATGAGTTGCCTGTACCCGGCGGCGCCGAGATCGCCCCGGCACTCAATGCCATGGCCGAGCGCGCCAGCCTGCGCATCGGCAGCAAGGATGCCCACACGCCGAAAGCCGCCTGGGTGGTGGGCAGCCACGCCGAGATGCTCAAGCCTCTGGGCATGGCCAACGCCGACCTGACCTGGGTCAGCCACTGCGTGCCGGGCACCCCGGGTTTTGAACTGCTGGCCGGCCTGCCCGCGCCGATCGACTACGACTTCTTCGTGTGGAAAGGCATCGAACCCGACCTGCACCCCTACGGCGCCTGCTACCACGACCTGGCCAACCGCCGCTCCACCGGGGTCATCGAGTACCTCAAGGTGCAAGGCGTGCAAGCGGTGATCGTCGGCGGCCTGGCTCTGGATTTCTGCGTCAAGAACACCGCCCTGCAACTGCAGGCCGCAGGGTTTCAGGTGTTTCTCTACCAACCGGCATGCCGGGCGATTTCCGCCCAGGGTGGCGCAGCGGCCCTGGCCGAAATGACCGGCCAGGGCATCATCGCCTGCGCCGACCTCGCCAGCCTCGACCAGCAACTGAACGCATTCAAGGGAGCATGAACATGAGCGAGAGCGTCTTCGGCCCAAGCATCATCCAGAACCTGCTGGACACCGACTTCTACAAGATCACCATGATGCAGGCGGTGCTGCACAACTACCCCAACGCCGAGGTGGAATGGGAATTTCGCTGCCGCAACAGTGAAGACCTGACCCCGTACCTGGCCGAGATCCGCTACCAGATCGAACAGCTGGCCGAGGTCTCGATCACTCAGGATCAACTGGCGTACCTGGGGCGCATTCCTTTCATCAAGCCGGACTTCATCCGCTTCCTCAGCCTGTTCCGCTTCAACCTGCGCTACGTGCACGTTGGCGTCGATGACGCCGGGCAACTGGCGATCCGCCTGCGCGGGCCCTGGCTGCACGTGATCCTCTACGAGATCCCGCTACTGGCGATCGTCTCGGAAGTGCGCAACCGCTACCGCTACCGCGAAGTGGTGATGGAGCAAGTCGGTGAGCGCCTGTACCAGAAGCTCGACTGGCTCAAGGCCGAAGCTTCGCCAGCGGAACTGGCCGGCCTGCAGCTGGCCGATTTCGGCACCCGCCGGCGCTTCTCCTACCGGGTCCAGGAGCACGTGGTGCATACCCTCAAGCAGGACTTCCCGGGGCGTTTTGTCGGCACCAGCAACGTGCACCTGGCGCGCGAACTGGACATCAAGCCGATCGGCACCATGGCCCACGAGTGGTTCATGGCCCACCAGCAACTGGGCCCGCGGCTGATCGACAGCCAGGTCGCTGCACTGGAGTGCTGGGTCAAGGAATACCGCGGCCTGCTGGGTATCGCCCTGACCGACTGCATCGGCATGGATGCCTTCCTCAAGGACTGCGACCTGTACTTCGCCAAGCTGTTCGACGGCCTGCGCCACGACTCTGGTGATCCGCTGCTGTGGGCCAACAAGGCCATCGCCCATTACGAAAAACTCGGCATCGACCCCAAGAGCAAGACCCTGGTGTTCTCCGATGGCCTGAACTTCGCCAAGACCCTGCACCTGTACCGCGAGCTCAGCCCACGGATCAACGTCAGCTTCGGCATCGGCACCAACCTGACCTGCGATATCCCGGGTGTTGAACCCATGAACATCGTGATCAAGATGACCGCCTGCAACGGCGCGCCGGTGGCGAAGATCTCCGACAGCCCGGGCAAGACCCAATGCCGCGACGAAAACTTCGTCAGCTACCTCAAGCACGTGTTCAAGGTTGAAGGCCAGTAAAGGAGAAGCACATGAACAGTCGTCAGATCGAGATTGCCAAGGCCCTGGGCGTGGTGGCGCCCTTCGCAGATGACGCGGCAGTACAGAATGAGATCCGCCAGCGCATCGATTTCATCAAGCAGACCCTGCTCGATGCGCGCTTGAAGGTGTTGGTGCTGGGCATCAGTGGCGGCGTCGACTCGTCAACCGCCGGGCGCCTGGCGCAGCTGGCGGTCGAGCAATTGCGCGCCGAACAGGCCGACGGCGGCTATCGCTTCATCGCCATGCGCCTGCCCCACAACACCCAGCATGACGAACCCGATGCCCAGGCCGCACTGGCCTTCGTCGGCGCCGATGAGTGCGTTACAGTCAACATCGCAGACGGCGTCAACGGCCTTGCCGGGCAACTGCCGCAACTGGCCACGCTTGCTGACGGGCAACGGGATTTCGTCCTCGGCAACGTCAAGGCGCGCCTGCGCATGCTGGCCCAGTACACCCTGGCCAATGCCCGCAATGGCCTGGTGATCGGCACCGACCATGGCGCCGAAGCAGTGATGGGGTTTTTCACCAAATTCGGCGACGGTGCCTGCGACCTGGCGCCGCTGAGCGGGTTGTGCAAGGGCCAGGTGCGGGCCATCGCCGCCGCGCTGGGTGCACCTGAACACCTGGTGCACAAGGTGCCGACCGCCGACCTCGAAGAACTGCGCCCGGGCCTGGCCGACGAGCAGGTGCATGGCGTCAGCTACGCGCAAATCGATGCCTTCCTGCAGGGTGAAAACGTCGATGACGCGGTCGCAGCCATCATCATCAACGCCTACGACAAGACCCGGCACAAACGCGAATTGCCCAAGGCACCAGCGGCACGACTCGATACAATGCTGCCATCCTGAATGGACTCACCGGAGACAATCGTGCAACGCCTGATCCTCACCGCCCTGTCCGCCGCCGTCCTCGCCGGCTGCGCGACGCCCTCCAAGGAAAGCCTCGACCAGTACATCGGCAACATGCTCGCCCAGCCGCTGTCGACCCACAGTCTGTTTCGTGAAGGCGATGTGCTGAGTTTCCAGGTTAACGTATCGGCCAACAACGGTTTGAGTGATCGCAGCTTCCAGCTCGAAGCCTCCTGCGCTGAGCCGAACGTGGCGATCATGTACCTGGATGCCGACCAGCGCGCGTACTTCAAGAGCCCCAGCGGCTACGCCCCGCCGCAGCCGATGCCTGATCGCTTCCATGCCATCCTGCTGAACAACCCGAGCTTCGCCGGGGCCTGCAAGACTCAAGCAAAGCCCGACTGGCGCAAGCTTAAAGGTGAAGATGGCGAGCCATGGGTGCTGGTCGACCGCAACAGCATCAACAAGATGGGCAACGACGTCAGCCTGTGGGCCGCCTTCGACCAGCCGAGCATCCTCCTCGACCTGCCGTACAACGCGCCCTACGCGCAAAAGCGTGAGCATCACCGCTTCAACTGCAGCGCCGGTACCTACACCCTGCTGGCCGGCTACGATGTCGATGCCAACAACCGGGTCACCGACGGCATGGTCCCGTCACTGCCCAAGCCCGAGCCAGTGGCCGGCAGCAACGCCGATTACCAGGCGCTGTTCGCCCTGGCCTGTGCCACGCCGGATAAGGTCGCGCAGCTGGCGCCATTCAGCCCGCGCTTCAAGGCTCCGATCGTCACGGCGGTGTTGCCGCCGGTCAGCCCATCGGTGATGGTCGCCCTCGAGCGCCTGCAATTGCCCAAGCCGGCGCAGCCGCTCACGTACCTGGACGCCGTCGGCACCTCGACCATAAAAGGCAAGACCTCACCCATGCGCGAGGAGCAGTTCCTGTCGGTTGATGCCAATAGCCAGCAACTGATGGTGATCCTGCGCGGCAAGGGCTATGAGGCGCAAAAGATCACCTGGCGCGGATTGATCCCGCTGGTGAGCAAGACCGACTTCACCGGCATGAGCGAAAGCAGCGCGCTGACCAGCCTGAGCTTCAAGGGTGACTGGAAGACCATGGCGGTGGGCAGCAAGCTCAGCTATGCACAGCAAGGTGCGACCAACAACAACGTGATCGGCCAGTACGCCAAGGAGCTGAAGATCACCGAGTGCACGGTGCAACAGCAACTGCCGGCCAGCACCCTCAACGCCCGCTTGAGCGGTAGCGCCAAGGCGCTGGATTGCAGCGTGCAGGGTGACGAGGACAAACGCGTCAATCACCTGTTCTACCTGGAAGACTACGGCTACTTCTTCAGCGCCAGCATCGACAAGAACACCTTCTACTACAACGATCTGCGCCTGCAGACGGTGAAGTGAACCCTGGGGCCGCTGACGCGGCCCATCGCCGGCAAGCCGGCTCCCACATTGGATCGGCATGCACCATTCCCTGTGGGAGCTGGCTTGCCGGCGATCGACCGCGAAGCGGTCGCAAACCAGGCGACTCAGTCAGATTTGCAGCCCCCAAGCTTTGGCTGGCAAACTTCGCCCATGCACGATACCCCGCTACAACCCGCTCAGCTCGGCGTCGCCCTGCGTCGCTGGCGCCTGCTGCACCGCATCAAGCAAGCGCATGCCGCACAGCTGTTCGGCGTGGCGCAATCGACTGTCTCGCGCTGGGAAAATGGCAGCCAGGCCACAGGCCCAGGTCAGCTATCACCCGGCTTTCGAAGCCACGAGTTGATCACAACTGCCGACGGAATGATTTGCACCCACGGCGATCCTTGTACAAAATCGCCGCCTTTGCCTCGAAAGGATGCGTGCAATGAAGTTCGAAGGGACTTTCCAATACATGGGCCAACACGGGATCGTCTTCAACGTCTCGCAGATCACCCTCACCGACAGCGAACGCGGGCGCCTGCGCGAGCTGCATTTTGGCGAAGCGAAAAGCGCCCACTACGAGGTCAACAGCAAGGTTGTCGAGGTCTACGACAAGATGCTGGCCAAGAACCTGCCGTGCGTGATGAAGATCGCAATCTCCAAGCCGCTGACCCGGCAACAGGGCGACACCCTCAACGCTCAGCGCACCACGGTCGTCAACGCCTGCGCCTCGGCCTTCACCGCCGCCACTACCGGCGTGGCCTCCTCCTTTGTAGGTGTGCCCGTGGGTGCCGCCGTGCGTACCTACGCCAATGAAATCCTGCCGACCTACCATGCCGGCGATGTGCTGGTCAGCATTGACGCCCAAGTCAATGGCGGGATCGGCCCGCAACGAACCATTTCGACCATGATCATCAAGACCTGAGTGAGACTGCTCCGCAAACGCCGTCGGATTGAGCAGGTTGACTGAGGTTTTGTAGGGGGCTGTTCGCTAATTTGGGATCAGCCCTACTGTCTTGTAGGAATGGTACGACATACACCCAAAGTTGTTTTGGGCATCTTTCCCTGCTTGTCGATGAGGTGCGCGCGGCGCGTCTGTATTACACAGGGAAGGTTGTTGTGCAGATACAAAGAACCTATGAGTACGCCGGTCACTTCGGCATCGTTTTCCATGTCTCGCAGCTCGTCGTCATGCCGGATCATCGCGCACGGCTGCGCGAGTTGCATATCAGCGAAGCGAAGGGGGCGCACTACGAGGTCAACACAATGCTCGTGGCGCTCTACGACAGAATGCAGGCCGGCAATCGTGCCTGCGAGATGAAAATCGCTATTTCTCAGCCGCTTAATCGGCGTCAAGCAGATAAGCTAAACGACCAGAGATTTTATGCTTCCGGTGTTGTCGGCAGCGCTGCAGGGGGGGCCTGTTGGCTTGCTTACAAAGGCAATCGTCGGAACAGCCGTTACTGCGATAACAACTTACTTGGCTAAGCGCAGGCTCCCTACACACCACGCTGGTGACGTAATCGTCAGTGTCCAGGCCTCTGTCAGCGGCGGCATCGGCCCTCAGCAGTCAAGCGTTTCGACGATCATCAAGAATCAAGGCTGAAAAGACATGTCGGAATACAGTCAATTCTTTATCG
This sequence comes from Pseudomonas sp. SBB6, assembly GCF_024213215.1. NCBI lineage: Bacteria > Pseudomonadati > Pseudomonadota > Gammaproteobacteria > Pseudomonadales > Pseudomonadaceae > Pseudomonas > Pseudomonas sp. SBB6. The sequence continues at coordinate 316,210 of NZ_JANAVH010000002.1, forward strand.
CCTTCCTATTCTTCGTACTGATTGAGTGTCTGCTCAAACCCTCCAGACTACGAAAATGGCTAAGTTTGACGTTCTTGCTGGGAGGCCTGCTGGGTAGAGTCACGCTGAGCGAAAAAAGTTACTGGGGCAGTTTTGACCTGCATCTGGTTTCGCTTTTTGCAATTGTCGGAGGCCTTGAGTTGTTCTTCAGGCGCAACCGCCACGAAGAAGATGCCTGAGCAGAGCACACACCATGTCTGAAGTTACGCAGCTATGTTACGCGTTGATCCTCATCGCATTTCTGGATCATTGCCTAAAACCCTATTTAATTCGTAAATGGCTAGGACTTTTCCTATGCACTGCCGGCATCACTTTACTGTTTACACCGGGTGGCACTTATTGGGAGGCAATGGATCTGCCCCTAGCGCCTTTGCTCGTATTCTCGGCAGGCATGACCCTGATTATCGGACGCCGCAAGTTTCAACCAGACGAATGAACGAATATCTTCAGTACATAATCCTCCTGACCCTGTTCCGGGGGACGTCGCGGGCATTTTGTGGAGCATTGCAGGACGAATACGTCGATCCTGACGCTGGACAGCGTCCCCCCGGTGCAGTTGCTGCTCGACGAGCCGAGCAACCACCTCGACCTGCCCTCCCTCGCCGCCCTGGAAGCCATGCTGCGCCAGTATCGCGGGACCTTGCTGATAGCGTCCCACGACCAGGTGTTCCTGCGGCAACTGGCACTGGACGGCTACCTGCAGGTGGGCGAAGGCTCAGAACTGCACGTCTGCGGTGGATTGCAGGCGGGCAAAGGCGCCGCCCAGGGTCAGGTTGTGGTGGGCGATGATCGCCTCGGCCGACAAGCCGGGGGTGTCCATGCAGGTGTGGGCATCGCTGACCAGCACCACGTTGAAGCCCAGCTCGCGGGCAACCCGGCAGTTGGTGTCGACGCAGTACTGGGTTTTGAGGCCGACGATGACCAGCTCATCAATGGCGGCCTCGCGTAGCTGATCGGCCAGCGAGGTGGCAAAGAAGGCACTGGGGCGGGTTTTATCGAACACGATGTCGCGTGCAGGATCGACCGCCAGCGCGGGCAGCAACTGCCACGCGGGGCTGCCTGCGGCGATCGGCGACCCTTGCGGGCCGGTGTGGCGAACCGCAAAAACCGGCGCTTGGGCAGCGTGGGCAGCGCCAATCAGGGTGTTGACCTTGTTCAGTACCCGATCACCCTGCCAGGGTTGTTCGGGGCCATGGAACAAGCCCACTTGCATATCCAGGACCAGCAGTGCGCGTTTTGCTTGCATCTTCATCTCTCCGTGATTGGCCAGCCGGGACGGAGAAAAGACAAGGCCCCGTCCATTGCTGGCGGGGCCTTGGATTACCTGCTGCCTTAAGGTTAAACAGCCGTACCCGCCCCGCGTATGGCGGTGGTAGTGGTACGCGACGAGGTCAGCAGGCAAAGCTTCATACTTCGATAATGCGCCCGGACCGAGAAACCGTCAACGCCTGTTGCAACAGGCAGCGTCAAAGATTTTCACTGCGACCATGGTCCAATCTATGACTGGGCGTTCCCGATCTGCACGGGATGTATTATCGTGGCCGAGTGCGCAATAAGAACCGCCTGCTCCAGCAGGCATCTGCAACCGAATCGAGGGTGCCATGAGTAACGAAAGCATTAACTGGGACAAGCTGGGCTTCGACTACATCAAGACCGACAAGCGCTACCTGTCTTATTTCCGTAACGGCGAATGGGACAAGGGCACCCTGACCGAAGACAACCAGCTGCACATCAGCGAAGGCTCGACCGCGCTGCATTATGGCCAGCAATGCTTCGAGGGGATGAAGGCCTACCGCTGCAAGGACGGCTCGATCAACCTGTTCCGCCCGGACCAGAACGCCCTGCGCATGCAGCGCAGCTGTGACCGTCTGCTGATGCCGCAGGTGCCGACCGAACAGTTCATCGACGCCTGCAAGCAGGTGGTCAAGGCCAACGAGCGTTTCATTCCGCCGTACGGCAAGGGCGCCCTGTACCTGCGACCGTTCGTCATCGGCGTGGGCGACAACATCGGCGTGCGTACCGCGCCGGAGTTCATCTTCTCGATCTTCGCCATCCCGGTCGGCTCGTACTTCAAGGGCGGCATGACCCCGCACAAGTTCCTGATCTCCGACTACGACCGCGCCGCGCCACAAGGCACCGGCGCTGCCAAGGTGGGCGGTAACTACGCGGCCAGCCTGCAACCGGGCTACAAGGCCAAGCAAGCCGGCTTTGCCGACTGCATCTACCTTGACCCGCTGACCCACACCAAGATCGAGGAAGTCGGCTCGGCCAACTTCTTCGGCATCACCGCCAACAACGAGTTCGTGACGCCGAAATCGGCTTCGGTACTGCCAGGCATCACCCGCCTGTCGCTGATGGAACTGGCCGAATCGCGCCTGGGCCTGAAGGTCATCGAGGGCGACGTGGAAATCAACAACCTCGCCCGCTTCGTCGAGGCTGGCGCTTGCGGTACCGCCGCGGTGATCACCCCGATCGGCGGCATCCAGTACGGCGACAAGCTGCATGTGTTCTACAGCGAAAGCGAAGTCGGCCCGGTCACCCAGAAGCTCTACAACGAGCTGACCGGTATCCAGAGCGGCGACATCGAAGGCCCGGCGGGCTGGGTTGTGAAAGTCGCCTGACCTGCAATAGGGGCCGCGCTGCGGCCCATCGCCGGCAAGGCCGGCTCCCACAGGGGTCGGTGCATGCCGGCCCATTGTGCCCCTCTCCCCTAGATGAATTTTTCTTTAACCCGGGCACCGCCTATTCTTTGGCACAATCAGGTTTCTACCCGCCGCCCAGGTAAAAGCATGCCCCGCGTACTGACTATCGAAGACGACGCTGTCACCGCCCAGGAGATCGTCGCCGAGCTTTCCAGCCATGGCCTGGAAGTGGAATGGGCCAACAACGGCCGTGAAGGCCTGGCCAAGGCCATTGCCGGCGGTTACGACCTGATCACCCTGGACCGGATGCTCCCGGAGGTCGATGGCCTGACCATCGTCACCACCCTGCGCACCCTGAAGATTGCCACGCCGATCCTGATGATCAGCGCCCTCTCGGATGTCGACGAACGGGTCCGCGGCCTGCGCGCCGGCGGTGACGACTACCTGACCAAGCCGTTCGCGTCCGATGAAATGGCCGCCCGCGTCGAGGTGTTGTTGCGGCGCAACAGCGTGCCCCTGGCACAGACCCGCCTGCAGGTCGCCGACCTTGAGCTGGACCTGATCAGCCACGAGGCCAAGCGCGGCGATCAGACCCTCAACCTGCTGCCCACCGAGTACAAGTTGCTGGAATTTCTCATGCGCCACGCCGGCCAGGTGATTACCCGGATGATGATTTTCGAGGAAGTCTGGGGCTACCACTTCGACCCGGGCACCAACCTGATCGACGTGCACATCGGACGCTTGCGCAAGAAGATCGACGCTGCTGGCCAGACACCGCTGATTCGCACCGTGCGGGGTTCGGGCTATGCCATTGCCGAACCCGTCTAAGGGCTGGAGCTCGTCCACCAGCCGCCTGCTGGCGCTGTACAGCTTCCTGTTCGTGGCCTGGAGCAGCATCCTCATGGGGGTGCTGTACTTCGAGGTTTCGGGCTACCTGAACAAGCTCACCCGCCATTCCTTGCTGCAGCGCCAGCACCTGTTCGCGCACATGAGCGGCAAGCAACTCGATGACGCGCTGATTGCCAGCCAGGCGTTCGAGGAGCGCAGCTTCGATGCCTATGGGCTGTTCGATGGGCAGTTCAATCCGCTCGGCGGGCAGATCCGCCAGATCCCGCCCGAGCTGGGCCTGGACGGCAAGATTCATGAACTGAGCCGCTGCCTGGATGCCGACGAACCGCACCTGCCCCGCGACAGCTGCGACGCGGTGGCGATCAAGGTCCGCGATGGCCGCTGGCTGGTGCTGGTGCGCGACAACGGCTCGCTGTTCGTGGTCACCCGCATCATCCTTCATGCCCTGCTCTGGGGCCTGTCGCTGACCATCATCCCCGGCATCGCCGGCTGGTACCTGCTGCGCCGCCGGCCACTCAAGCGGATCCGCGCGATCCAGGCCAGCGCCGAGCAGATCGTCGCCGGCGACCTGACCCGGCGCCTGCCGCTGTCGGCGCGGCGCGACGAACTGGACATGCTGGCGGCCATCGTCAACGCCATGCTCGACCGCATCGAGCGCCTGATGCATGAAGTCAAAGGCGTGTGCGACAACATCGCCCACGACCTGCGCACCCCACTGACCCGTCTGCGCGCCCAGCTCTACCGGATTCGCCAGCAGGCCGGCGATGATTCACCGCAGGCCGAGGCGCTGGAACAGGCCATTGGCGAAACCGATACCTTGATGGCGCGTTTTCGCGGCTTGCTGCGCATCAGTGAGCTGGAAGACCGCCAGCGCCGCGCCGGCTTCGTCGAGCTTGATCCCCATGGGCTGCTGCAGGAGCTGCATGACTTCTACCTGCCGCTGGCCGAAGACGGCGAGATTGACCTGATGCTGGACATGCCTGAACAACTACCGGCACTGCACGGTGACCGCGAGTTGCTGTTCGAGGCGCTGGCCAACCTGGTGGGCAATGCCATCAAGTTCACCCCGGTGCAGGGTCAGGTACTGATGCGTGCACTGAGCGATGCCAAGGGTGTGCATATCGAGGTGCACGACAGCGGCCCGGGGATTCCCGAGGATGAACGAGGGGCGGTGTTGAAGCGCTTTTATCGCAGTGAAGAAGGCCAGCGTCACCCGGGGTTCGGGCTGGGGTTGTCGATCGTTGCGGCGATCGTTGACCTGCACGGCTTTGAGCTGGAGGTGGGGGGGAGTGAACTGGGTGGGGCGAAGCTGGTGTTGCATTGTAGAAGTTAGGGCCTCATCGCTGGCAAGCCAGCTCCCACAGGTCCTGGGTGCACGGGTCCTGTGGGAGCTGGCTTGCCAGCGATGAACGCCCCGCCGATCAGTCAGCCAAGCGCCAGGTCGTGCCGCCCTTGCCGTCTTCCAGCACCACGCCCATGGCGGTCAGCTGGTCGCGGATGCGGTCGGATTCGGCCCAGTTCTTGTCGGCGCGCGCTTGCAGGCGCGCCTGGATCAGGGCTTCAACCTCCACGGCATCGACCTTGCCTTCGGCACCGGCACGCAGGAAGTCATCGGCGTCCAGTTGCAGCACGCCGAGCAAGTCACCCAACACGCGCAGACGACCGGCCAGGCCAGCAGCGGCCTGTGGGTCGCTCTCGCGCAGGCGGTTGATCTCGCGCACCAGGTCGAACAGCACAGCGCAGGCTTCGGGGGTGCCGAAGTCGTCGTTCATCGCCACAGTGAAGCGCTCGACGTACTCCTCGCCACCTTCAGCCGCCACCCGCGGCAGGCCGCGCAGGGCGTGGTAGAAGCGCTCCAGGGCACCCTTGGACTCGCGCAGGCTGTCTTCGGAGTAGTTGATCGAACTGCGGTAGTGGCTCGACACCAGCAGGTAGCGCACCACCTCCGGGTGATACTTGTCGAGCACGTCGCGAATGGTGAAAAAGTTGTTCAAGGACTTGGACATCTTCTCGCCATTGATGCGAATCATGCCGCAATGCATCCACGCGTTGGCGTACTGCTTGCCGGTCGCGGCCTCGCTCTGGGCGATTTCGTTCTCGTGGTGCGGGAACTCCAGGTCGTTGCCACCGCCGTGGATGTCGAAGCTCTCGCCCAGGCAGCAGGTGGACATCACCGAGCACTCGATGTGCCAGCCCGGACGGCCCGGGCCCCATGGCGACTCCCAGCTCGGCTCGCCCGGCTTGACGCCCTTCCAGAGGACGAAGTCGAGCGGGTCCTGCTTGGCTTCGTCGACCTCGATGCGGGCACCGATGCGCAGGTCTTCGATCTTCTTGCGCGACAGCTTGCCGTAGCCGACGAACTTGCCGACCCGGTAGTACACGTCGCCGTTGCCCGGCGCGTAGGCATAGCCCTTGTCGATCAGGGTCTGGATCATCGCGTGCATGCCGGCGATATGGTCGGTGGCACGCGGCTCCTGGTCCGGCGGCAGGATGTTCAGGCGGCGCTCGTCTTCGTGCATCGCGTCGATCATGCGGGCGGTCAGGGCGTCGAAGGATTCGCCGTTCTCGTTGGCCCGGTTGATGATCTTGTCATCGATGTCGGTGATGTTGCGCACGTAGGTCAGGTCGTAACCGCTGTAACGCAGCCAGCGGGTCACCAGGTCAAAGGCGACCATGCTGCGCCCGTGGCCCAGGTGGCAGAAGTCGTAGACGGTCATGCCGCAGACGTACATCCGTACCTTGTTGCCTTCAAGCGGTTTGAAGACTTCCTTGGTCTTGCTGAGCGTGTTGTAGATGGTAAGCACGAGAGTTCCTTAGCTGCCCCACGAATCGCGCAGGGTCACGGTGCGGTTGAACACCGGGCGACCCGGCTGGGAGTCTTTCAGGTCGGCGCAGAAATAGCCTTCGCGCTCGAACTGGAAGCGGTCTTCTGGCTGGGCCTGGCCCAGGGAAGGTTCCGCACGACAACCGGTCAGCACCTGCAGCGAATCAGGATTGATGTTGTCAAGGAAGTTGCCGCCATCTTCGGTCTTCTCGGGGTTGGCCGAGCGGAACAGGCGGTCGTACAGGCGCACTTCGCATTCGACGCTGGCGGCGGCCGGCACCCAGTGGATCACGCCCTTGACCTTGCGGCCCTCGGGGTTCTTGCCCAGGGTGTCCGGGTCGTACGAGCAGCGCAGCTCGACGATGTTGCCGTCGGCGTCCTTGATGGCCTCGTCGGCACGGATCACGTAGCTGCCGCGCAGGCGCACTTCACCGGCCGGCTCCAGGCGCTTGTAGCCCTTTGGCGGCTCTTCCATGAAGTCGTCGCGGTCGATGTAGATCTCGCGGGCGAATGGCAGCGCGCGCACGCCCATGTCTTCTTTCGGGTGGCGCGGCAGCTCGAGGTTCTCGACCTGGCCTTCAGGGTAGTTGGTGATGACCACTTTCAGCGGGCGCAGCACGCACATGGCGCGGGGCGCGGTGCGATCGAGGTCGTCGCGGATGCTGAATTCGAGCATCGACATGTCGACCACGCCGTCAGAGCGGTTGGTACCGATCATTTCGCAGAAATTGCGGATCGAGGCCGGGGTGTAGCCGCGACGGCGGAAGCCCGACAGGGTCGACATGCGCGGGTCGTCCCAACCGTGGACGTGCTGCTCGTCGACCAGTTGCTTGAGCTTGCGCTTGCTGGTGATGGTGTAGTTCAGGTTCAGGCGGCTGAACTCGTACTGGCGCGGCTTGGCCGGCACCGGCAGGTTGTCGAGGAACCATTCGTACAGCGGGCGATGGCCTTCGAACTCCAGGGTGCAGATCGAGTGGGTGATGCCTTCGATGGCGTCCGACTGACCGTGGGTGAAGTCATAGTTGGGGTAGATGCACCAGGTGTCACCGGTCTGGTGGTGGTGGGCATGGCGGATGCGGTAGAGGATCGGGTCGCGCAGGTTCATGTTCGGCGAGGCCATGTCGATCTTGGCCCGCAGGACGCGCTCGCCGTCCTTGAACTCGCCGGCCTTCATGCGCGCGAACAGGTCGAGGTTGTCGTCGACCGAGCGCTCGCGGAACGGGCTGTTCTTGCCTGGGGTGGTCAGGTTGCCACGGTATTCCTTGGCCTGCTCCGGGGTCAGGTCGCAGACGTAGGCCTTGCCGGCCTTGATCAGCTCGACCGCCCAGGCGTGCAGCTGGTCGAAGTATTGCGAGGCATAGCGCACCGGGCCGGTCCACTCGAAGCCCAGCCACTTGACGTCGCTCTGGATCGCGTCGATGTACTCCTGGTCCTCTTTGGCCGGGTTGGTGTCATCGAAACGCAGGTGACAGGCCCCACCGAACTCCTGGGCCAGGCCGAAGTTCACACAGATCGACTTGGCATGGCCGATGTGCAGGTAACCGTTGGGCTCTGGCGGGAAACGGGTGACGATGCTGCTGTGCTTGCCCGAGTCCAGGTCTGCCTGCACGATCGGACGCAGGAAGTTCGCAGGGATGGCGGGAGCGCCTTTGGCAGCGGCGTTGGGAGCGGTGTCGGCAGTGGGCTTGCTCATAGGATCCTTGAATACGGGGTGCACGGCCTGGGTAGGCCGACTGAATCAAAGCGCTTATCATAGCCGAAGCGGTCGAGCTGCCGACAGCATCGTGCCGACAAACTGGCGCGATATTCGCCGGCGAATGCAAAAAAACTGCCGCGAATCACGTATCGCGGGCTGTAGACTGTGCGTCAGGTGTGTATCGCGATACTGCGCGAACTATTTTCCAATGCCTTGAATAGCGAGAATTTGAGCATGACCCAAGTCAAACTGACTACCAACCACGGTGACATCGTCATCGAGCTGAACGCCGAGAAAGCCCCGATCACCGTAGCCAACTTCATCGAATACGTTAAGGCTGGCCACTACAGCAACACCGTGTTCCACCGTGTGATCAAGGGCTTCATGATCCAGGGCGGCGGTTTCGAGCCAGGCATGAACGAGAAGCGTGACAAGCGTGCCAGCATCCAGAACGAAGCTGACAACGGCCTGAAGAACGACAAGTACAGCATCGCCATGGCTCGCACCATGGAGCCGCATTCGGCCTCGGCGCAGTTCTTCATCAATGCCTCGAACAACGACTTCCTCAACCACAGCGGCAAGAACGTGCAGGGTTGGGGCTACGCGGTATTCGGCAAAGTGACCGAAGGTACTGACGTCGTCGACAAGATCGAAGGCGTTGCCACCGGTTCCAAGTCCGGTCACCAGGACGTGCCGAAGGAAGACGTGATCATCGAGAAAGCCGAGATCATTGAGTGATACTGCTGATCTCTGATCTGCACCTGCAAGAAGAACGCCCGGACATTACCCGGGCGTTTGTTGATCTGCTCGACGGTCGTGCACGGCACGCCGAGGCGCTGTACATCCTCGGCGACTTCTTCGAGGCATGGATCGGCGACGACGCCATGACGCCCTTCCAGACCTCGATCTGCCAGGCCCTGCGCGCCCTGAGCGACAGCGGCACGCAGGTCTTCCTGATGCACGGCAACCGCGACTTCCTGCTCGGCCAGGCATTTTGCCAGGCCGCTGGCTGCACCCTGCTGGCGGACCCCAGTGTGGTCGAGATGGGCGGTGAGCCGGTGTTGCTGATGCACGGCGACAGCCTGTGCACCCGCGACCTGGCCTACATGAAAATGCGCCGTTACCTGCGCAACCCGCTAAGCCTGTGGATTCTCCGGCACCTGCCGCTGAGCACCCGCCAGAAGCTTGCGCGCAAGTTGCGTAGCGAAAGCCGGGCGCAGACGCGAATGAAGGCCAACGACATTGTTGATGTGACCGCGGAGGAAGTGCCACGGATCATGCAGCAGTTCGGCGTGCGCACCCTGGTGCATGGCCATACCCATCGACCGGCGATTCACAAGCTGGTGGTCGACGATCAACCGGCACGGCGTATTGTGCTGGGCGATTGGGACCGGCAAGGCTGGGCGTTGCAGGTGGATGAGCAAGGGTTTCAACTGCAGCCTTTTGCTTTTCCCTGATTGAAGGCCCTGCGGGCCTTATCGCTGGCAAGGCCAGCTCCCACAAGGGTCCTGTGCATACAGTTCCTGTGGGAGCCGGCCTTGCCGGCGATGCTTTTACTTCAATGCCCCGCCGACGCCGGCCCGGCCTTGGCCGCAAACGGCGGCTTGGCCAGCCACACCAACAGTATCAAACCGGCGAAAATCCACCCCATCAGGGTGAAGTAATCCACCGTCGACATCATGTACGCCTGGCTGCTGAGCATCCGCTCCAGCTGCGCATACGACTGCCCGCTCGCCCCGCCCAGCTGGCTCAACGCCTCGCGGGTGGCCGGATCAAAGGTGCTGATGTTCTCGCTCAGGTAGGCATGGTGCTGGTCCGCCCGGCGAATCCAGATCCAGGTGGTCAACGACGCGGCAAAACTGCCGCCCAGGGTCCGCAGGAAAGTCGCCAGCCCCGAGCCGTCGGCAATCTGCTGCGGCGGCAGGTCGGAGAGCAGGATGCTCAAGGTCGGCATGAAGAACAGCGCCACGCCGATGCCCATGAACAGTTGCACCAGGGCGATGTGCTGGAAGTCCACTTCGTTGGTAAAGCCGGCGCGCATGAAGCAACTGGCACCAATCGCCAGGAACGCCAGCCCGGCCAGCAAACGCAGGTCGAACCTGTGTGCGTACTTGCCGACAAACGGCGACATCAATACCGGCAACAAGCCGATAGGTGCCACCGCCAGGCCCGCCCAGGTGGCGGTGTAGCCCATCTGCGTCTGCAGCCACTGCGGCAGGATCAGGTTGATGCCGAAGAACCCGGCATAGCCACCGACCAGCACGATGGTGCCGATGCGAAAGTTGCGGTGCACGAACAGGCGCAGGTTGACCACCGGGTGCTTGTCAGTCAGTTCCCAGATAATGAACACCGCCAGGAACACCAGCGAGATCAGGCTGCCGATGACGATGAAGTTCGACTCGAACCAGTCCAGGTCATTGCCCTTGTCGAGCACGATCTGCAACGCACCGACGCCAATGATCAGGCTCAGCAGGCCGATGTAGTCCATCGGCTGGCGGCTGGTGCTGACCGGGCGGCTGCGCATCTGCTGGCGCACCACGGCAGCAGCGAACAGGCCGACCGGCACATTGATGAAGAAGATCCACGGCCAGCTGTAGCTGTCGGTGATCCAGCCACCCAGTATCGGCCCGGCAATCGGCGCCACCACCGTGACCATCGCCAATAACGCCAGGGCCATGCCGCGTTTGGCCGGCGGATAGACCGCAATCAGCAGGGTCTGGGTCATCGGGTACAGCGGCCCGGCAACGATGCCCTGAAGCACGCGAAAGCCGACCAGCTCGGGCATCGACTGGGCGATGCCACACAGGAACGAGGCCAGCACGAACAGCAGCGTGGCCCAAATGAACAGCTTGACCTCACCAAAGCGCCGGCTCAGCCAGCCGGTCAGCGGCAAGGCAATGGCGTTGCTCACCGCGAACGAGGTGATGACCCAGGTGCCCTGCTCCGAGCTCACGCCGAGGTTGCCGGAAATGGTCGGCAACGCCACGTTGGCGATGGTGGTGTCGAGCACCTGCATGAAGGTCGCCAGCGACAGGCCGATGGTGGTCAGCAACAGGCTCGGCGGCGTAAAGGAAGCCTGATTGGCGCTCATCGCTGCGCCGTCTTGCTGGAGCCTGCACTGTTGTCATGGATCAGCTTGGTGATCAGGGTATCGGCCTCGACCAGCTGAAGGTCGTACACCTGGGTGGCGAACGAAGCCTTCTGCGGCGGCTGCTGGGCCAGGACCGGGCCGCTCTGGTCGTGCAGGTCGACCTCGACCTGGGTCGACAGGCCGATGCGCAGCGGGTGCTTGGCCAGTTGCTCGGCATTGATATGAATACGCACCGGTACCCGCTGGACGATCTTGATCCAGTTGCCGGTGGCGTTCTGCGCCGGCAGCAAGGCAAAGGCGCTGCCGGTCCCGGCGCCGAGGCTGTCGATGCTGCCGTTGTACTTCACCTCACTGCCATACAGGTCGGCAACAATGTCCACCGGCTGGCCGATACGCATGTTGCGCAGCTGGGTTTCCTTGAAGTTGGCGTCGATCCACAGTTGATCCAGGGGGATTACCGCCATGGTCGCGGTGCCCGGCTGCAGGCGCTGGCCCAGTTGCACGGTGCGCTTGGCCACATAGCCTGTGACTGGCGCCACCAGCGTGGTGCGGGCGTGGTTCAGAAAGGCCTGGCGCAATTCAGCGGCGCCAGCCATCACCTCGGGGTGCGACGACACCACGGTGTCATCGACCAGCGCGGTGGTGGTGTTGAGTTGCTGCCTGGCATTGCTCAGGGCACTCTGCGCCGACGACAGGTCGTCGCGGGCGTGGGACAGCTCCTCCTGGGAGATGGCCCCACCGGCGGCGAGGGTCTTGCGCCGGTTGAAGTTTTCCTGGGCCTTGCTCAGCTCGGCCTGACGCGCCGCCACCTGGGCCTTCATGCCATCAACGTTGCTGTACAGGCCACGCACCTGGCGCACGGCGCGGGCCAGCTTGGCTTCGGCGGCTTGCAGGCCGACCTGGGCGTCGCTGGGGTCGAATTCAAGCAGCACCTGGCCTTCGTGCACCAGGTCGCCATCGTCGGCGCCGATGCTGACCACGGTGCCGGTGACCTGCGGGGTGATTTCCACCACGTTGCCGTTGACATAGGCATCGTCGGTCTCTTCGCTCCAGCGCCCATAGAGCTCGTGCCAGGCCCAGACTGCGCCGCCAGCGACGACGATCAGCAAGAGAAGGCCCAGCAGCCAGGTCTTGCGCTTGCGCTGATTGTTGAGGTCCTGCGTGGTGTCATCCGCAGAAGAAGTAGTGGCCATTTCTAATACCTTGGCTTAGTGAATGCGTGAAGTCGAAGGCAGCGCGGCTGCCTGGGTGTCGCCGGCAAAGCCTCCGCCCAGGGCCTGGAGCAACTGCTGCTCGACGCTGAGCACGTCGAGGTAGTTGCCGATGCCGGAGCCGTAGCGCTGCATCACCGTGTCGTAGGACTGCTGGGCCCAACAGTGCCTGGGTGCCCGCAGCGGCACTGAGGTTGAGGTTGGGGTAGAAACGGGTCTTGCTGGCGCCGATCTGTTTGCTCGCCGCTTCGACCCGCCAACGTGCGGCGACCAGGTCCGGGCCTTTGCCGAGCAATACCGCCAGGGCGATCTGGGTCAGGTCATGGACGATATAGGCCTGACCCAGCTGACTGTAGGCGCGGGCAACATCGGCGGCATAGGCGGCGGCGCTGGCCTGGTGGGCACGGGCGCTGGCGCTCATTTGCCACCTACACGCATGGCGGTCAGGGTGTCGCCGGAGGCCAGCAGCACCTTGGTCAGAATGGCTTCGAGGGTGGCCAGTTCGCCGGGCTCAAGCACACCGACCAGTTCGTTCATCGCCGCGGCGCCGATCTGCGGCAACTGGTCGGCGAGCTTCTGGCCTTCTTCGCTCAGTTCCAGACGAATCTGCCGACGGTCGTCAGGGCAACGGCGGCGGATGATCAGGTCTTTCTGCTCGAGACGGTCGAGCATGCGCGTCATCGAACCGCTGTCCACCGACAGGTAGCGGCACAGCTCGGCCGGGGTGTCGACGCCGTACTGGGCGACGATGATCAGCACCTTGAACTGTGCGGCGGTCACGCCATAGGGCTGCATATGGCTGTCGAGGATGCGGTCTTTGACCAGCGCGGCGCGGCCCAGAAGCATGCCGAGGGTGCAGTTCTGGAAGTTTTCCGGGGTGTAATGCTGCATGGACGGAGATACCTGCTTAGGCAGTAAGTTACACAATGTTACTGCTTAGGCAGCTAACGTCAAGGCATTAATTAGCTTGCTTATTATTTGCACGGCAAAAGGGGCTGCCTTGCCGCCCATCGCCGGCAATGCCGGCTCCCACAGTGGTTCAGTGCACGCAGCACTATTGTGGGAGCTGGCGTTGCCAGCGATGGGCGGCAAGGCAGCCCCCATTCAAAGCAGGTCAGTCAGGCAGGCACGCCACTATGAAAGCGAAACTCTTCATCCGGACTGCTGATCAGTTCGGCCTCGACCGCCCTGACCTTCTCCACCACCCGCTCGATATCCGCCGCATCACCGTACTGATGCGCGAGTTTCAGGTAACCCTGGTAATGCCGTGCCTCGCTGTTGAGCAGGCCGTGGTAGAACTTGCCCAGCTCTTCGTCCAGGTGCGGCACCAGCGCGGCAAAACGCTCGCAACTGCGCGCCTCGATAAAGGCACCGACCACCAGGGTGTCCACCAGCTTCACCGGCTCATGGGTGCGCACCACCCGGCGCAAGCCCGAGGCATAGCGCCCGGCCGACAACGGGCGCAGGGCAATCTTGCGCCGCTTCATCAGGCGCAACACCTGCTCGTGGTGCACCAGCTCTTCACGGGCCAGGCGCGACATCATGTTGATCAGGTCCAGGTGCGTGTTGTACTTGGCCATCAGGCTCAGCGCAGTGCTGGCAGCCTTGAACTCGCAGTTCTTGTGATCGATCAGCAGGGTTTCCTGGTCGGCAAGCGCCGCCTGGACCCAGGCGTCAGGAGTAGGGCAACCAAGGAAGGCTTCGATTTCGGGAATAAGGGACATAGGCTCACAAACAGGCAGGGCAAACGGCAAGACCGGCGATTATACCGGCAGTAGCGCCGATCACCAGTGAACTATGCTTGATACATATCAACGCCCGTTGCCGTTGGCGCCGACTATAGTCAGGCATTGGCCGCCATTTATGAAGGGAGTTCACGCTCATGCAAGAAGTACGCAGCATCCTGGTGGTACTTGATCCCGACCACGCCCACAGCCAGGCGCTGACCCGGGCCAAACTGATCGCCGGCGTCACCGGTGCGCGCCTGCACCTGCTGATGTGCGACAAGAAACAGGACCATGGCGCCCTGCTCAGTCTGCTGACCAGCCAACTGCATGATGACGGCTATGACAATGTGACCCACGAACAGGCCTGGCATGACACCCTGCACGAGTCGATCATCGATGTGCAGCAGGCCGAAGGCTGCGACCTGGTGATCAAGGAGCATCGCCCGGACAACCCGCTCAAGCGCGCCCTGCTCACCCCCAGCGACTGGAAGCTGCTGCGCCAGTGCCCGTGCGCGGTGTTGATGGTCAAGAGCGAGCGCCCGTGGACCGGCGGGGTGATCCTCGCCGCGGTGGATGTCGGCAACCACGACGAGGCCCATCGCCTGCTGCACACCAGCATCATCGATCATGGCTATGCGATCGCAAGCCTGGCCAAGGGCGAGCTGCATGTGATCAGCGCCCATCCGTCGCCGATGCTGTCAGCGGCAGACCCGGTGTACCAGCTCAAGGACACCATCGAGCGCAAGTACCGCGAGGAATGCGCAGCGTTCCAGGCCGAGTTCGACATCAAGGACGAGCGCCTGCATGTGGCCGAAGGGCCCGCGGATGTGCTGATTCCCTTTACCGCGAGCAAGTACGATGCGGTGGTGACGGTGATTGGCACCGTGGCCCGCACCGGGATTTCCGGGGCGCTGATCGGCAACACCGCCGAAGTGGTGCTCGATGCGCTGGAGTGCGATGTGCTGGTGCTCAAGACCGAAGAAGTGAAAGTGCACCTGACTGAACTGGCACAAGGCTGAGGGCCTCATCGCTGGCAAGGCCAGCTCCCACAGAAGATGTGCCTGACAGAGCCCCTGTGGGAGCCGGCCTTGCCAGCGATGGGCTGCAAAGCAGCCCCGGCTTTTTATCCCAAGGCATCCTTGAGAAACCCCGGCGCGATATAGCGCTGGTAATGGGCTTCCGACAGCAAGAAGAATTCCCGATCAATGGCATCGCGCAACTCGGGCAGCTCCCAGTCACGAAACTCCGGCAACAACACCATGCCGTAAGCGTCCAGCTCACGGATCACCCGCGCGCCGCGGGCAATCAATTGATACGCCCAACAATATTCGGACTGGTGCGGCACGAAGCGGATCTTGCGCTGCTCCAGTTGCTGGCGCAGGCGCGTGGCATCAAAGACTTCAAGTTTGGCCACCATGACCTGCACCAGCAATTGCTCCAGGCGCAGCCACACCGCACGTTTTTCATCTTCGTTGTAGCCGTTCCAGTTGATCACTTCATGGTGAAAACGCTTGCAGCCACGGCACACCAAGTCCCCGTAAACCGTGGAACAGAGGCCGACGCAAGGCGTTTTAATTGACTGATTGGACATGAAAAAATCGACAGCTTGGCGGTGGAACAGGCTGCCATGTTAGCCCTTTGTCTAACGAGGGTCACCCGCTAAAGTCATCCAGCGCGCCTTACCTTTATCGACTTTTTACCGTAGAATCATCCGGCCTTTTTAAGGCAGCAATGTCCGTTAGAAGCTGTTTTCAAAGCGTCACGAGCACAGTTCATCCGGTAGAACGGCGTTGGCCCGGGATATTCGCTTCGCGCATGTCCCGCGCCAGCCCTCATCAGCCTCCGTTCTACAGGCGTAAAACTTTGAAAGCAGCTTCTGTAAGGATTTCCTGCAACCCTGGCTACGCGGCCCAAGAAGCCGTATTGCGCACGGGTGCCGGAATTTCTGGATGAGCGTCCCGGACACCCATTTGGGACCACTGATGAGGGTAATAACTGTGCTTGAAGCCTACCGCAAACACATCGAAGAGCGTGCCGCCCAGGGTATCGTGCCCCAGCCGCTTAACGCCGAACAAACCGCAGGCCTGGTCGAGCTGCTGAAGAATCCCCCTGCTGGCGAAGAAGCAGTCCTCGTCGACCTGATCACCAACCGCGTTCCACCAGGAGTGGACGAAGCCGCCTACGTCAAGGCCGGTTTCCTTTCCGCCATCGCCAAGGGCCAAGCCTCTTCCCCGCTGATCGACAAGAAGCGCGCCGTTGAGCTGCTGGGCACCATGCAGGGCGGCTACAACATCGCCACCATGGTCGAGCTGCTGGACAACGCCGAACTGGCCCCTGTCGCCGCCGAACAGCTCAAGCACACCCTGCTGATGTTCGATGCGTTCCACGACGTCGCCGAAAAAGCCAAGGCGGGCAATGCCCATGCCAAGGCCGTGCTGGATTCCTGGGCCGCCGGTGAGTGGTTCACCAGCAAGCCAGCCATCGCTGACAAGTACAGCCTGACCGTATTCAAGGTCCCTGGCGAAACCAACACCGACGACCTGTCCCCTGCCCCGGACGCCTGGTCGCGCCCTGACATCCCGCTGCACGCCCTGGCCATGCTGAAAATGGCCCGTGACGGCATCGTGCCTGAGCAACAAGGCGCCATCGGCCCGCTCAAGCAGATCGAAGAAGTCAAAGCCAAAGGCTTCCCGGTGGCCTACGTCGGTGACGTGGTCGGTACCGGTTCCTCGCGTAAATCCGCCACCAACTCGGTGCTGTGGTTCTTCGGCGACGACATCCCGTACGTACCGAACAAGCGCGCTGGCGGCTTCTGCTTCGGCTCGAAAATCGCCCCGATCTTCTACAACACCATGGAAGACGCCGGCGCCCTGCCGATCGAGTTCGACGTCTCGAACCTGAACATGGGCGACGTCATCGACGTCTACCCGCACGCTGGCAAAGTCTGCAAGCACGGCAGCGAAGACGTCATCACCACCTTCGAACTGAAGACCCCGGTGCTGCTCGACGAAGTCCGCGCTGGCGGCCGTATCCCGCTGATCGTCGGCCGTGGCCTGACCGAGAAAGCCCGCTCCGAGCTGGGCCTGGGCCCAACCGACCTGTTCAAGCTGCCTGAAGCACCTGTCGACACCGGCAAGGGCTACACCCTGGCCCAGAAGATGGTCGGCAAGGCCTGCGGCCTGCCGGAAGGCAAAGGCGTGCGTCCAGGCACCTACTGCGAACCGAAGATGACCACCGTCGGCTCCCAGGACACCACTGGCCCGATGACCCGTGACGAGCTGAAAGACCTGGCGTGCCTGGGCTTCTCCGCCGACCTGGTCATGCAGTCGTTCTGCCACACCGCGGCCTATCCGAAGCCGATCGACGTCACCACCCACCACACCCTGCCGGATTTCATCCGCACCCGTGGCGGCGTGTCCCTGCGTCCAGGCGACGGCATCATCCACAGCTGGCTGAACCGCATGCTGCTGCCGGACACCGTCGGTACCGGTGGTGACTCGCACACCCGCTTCCCGATCGGCATCTCGTTCCCGGCCGGTTCCGGCCTGGTCGCCTTCGCCGCGGCCACCGGCGTCATGCCGCTGGACATGCCGGAGTCGGTACTGGTGCGCTTCAAGGGCAAACTGCAACCCGGCATCACCCTGCGTGACCTGGTCCACGCCATCCCTTACTACGGCATCCAGAAAGGCCTGCTGACCGTCGAGAAGAAAGGCAAGATCAACGCCTTCTCCGGCCGCATCCTGGAAATCGAAGGCCTGGACGAGCTGACCGTCGAGCAAGCGTTCGAACTGTCCGACGCCTCGGCTGAACGTTCGGCTGCCGGTTGCACCATCAAGCTGCCAGAAAAAGCCGTTGCCGAGTACCTGAAGTCGAATATCACCCTGCTGCGCTGGATGATCAGCGAAGGCTACGGCGATGCCCGCACCATGGAACGCCGCGCGCAAGCGATGGAAGCCTGGCTGGCCAACCCGCAGCTGCTGGCTGCCGACAAGGACGCCGAATACGCCGAGATCATCGAGATCGACCTGGCCGACGTCAAAGAGCCTGTACTCTGCGCCCCGAACGACCCGGACGACGCCCGTCTGCTCTCCTCCGTACAGGGCGAGAAGATCGACGAAGTGTTCATCGGTTCGTGCATGACCAACATTGGTCACTTCCGCGCTGCCGGCAAGCTGCTGGACAAGGTCAAAGGCTCGATCCCGACCCGTCTGTGGCTGTCGCCGCCAACCAAGATGGACGCTCACCAGCTGACCGAAGAAGGCTACTACGGCATCTACGGCAAGGCTGGCGCGCGCATGGAAATGCCGGGCTGCTCGCTGTGCATGGGTAACCAGGCACGTGTTGCAGCGAACTCGACCGTGGTGTCGACTTCGACCCGTAACTTCCCGAACCGTCTGGGCGATGGTGCCAACGTCTACCTGGCCTCTGCCGAGCTGGCCGCTGTTGCCTCGATCCTGGGCAAGCTGCCAACCGTCGAAGAGTACATGGAGTACGCGAAGAACATCGACAGCATGGCTGCCGACGTTTACCGCTACCTGAGCTTCGACCAGATCGCCGAGTTCCGTGAAGCGGCTGCGAACGCCAAGATCCCGGTCGTTCAAGCGTAAGCTGACTTAGCGTGAAAAAAAGCCCCGCCAATTGGCGGGGCTTTTTATTGGGCCTGCTTTGCAGGCCATCGCTGGCAAGGCCAGCTCCCACAGGGAATGTCTACACAGGACCACTGTGGGAGCCGGCGTTGCCGGCGATGAGGCCCTTCAGATCACGAACAAATCCACAAACCGCTGCACCGCCGTCGCTTCAAGCGCCGCCTGATCCTTGCACAGGGCAAAAATCTGCGCCGAACGCTGCCCGGTAAAACGCGTCGCCAGGTTGGCCTTGAACTTCTCTTCCAGCAACGGAATCCCCTCGGCCCGCCGCCGGCGATGGCCAATCGGGTACTCCACCACCACCTGCTCGGTGCTCGAACCATCACTGAAGAACACCTGCACGGCATTGGCGATCGAGCGCTTGTCGGACTCCAGGTATTCACGGGTAAAACGCGGCTCTTCGACGATCTCCATCTTCTCGCGCAGGCGGTCGATGATCGGGTGCGCGGCATGGAAATCATCTTCGTACTGTTCGGCCACCAGGTTGCCGAAAATCAGCGGCACGGCGGTCATGTACTGGATGCAATGATCGCGGTCGGCGGCATTGGCCAGGGTGCCGACCTTGGAGATGATGCGGATCGCCGATTCATGGGTGGTAATGACGATGCGCTCGATGTCATGCAGACGGTTGCGCACTTGCGGGTGCAGGGTCACTGCCGCTTCACAGGCGGTCTGGGCATGGAATTCGGCAGGGAAGCTGATCTTGAACAGCACGTTTTCCATCACGTAACTGGCGTATTTTTGCGTCAGGCTGAAGGCGCGCTTGTCTTCAGGCTTGAGCGCCAGATCCTTGTTGGTATGACTGAACAACACATCATAAAAGCCCCACTGCGGCGCACTCAGCACCCCGGGAATACCCATCTCGCCACGCAGGGCGATATCGGCCAGGCGCACGCCACGGCTGGAAGCATCCCCCGCCGCCCAGGACTTGCGCGAGCCGGCATTCGGCGCATGGCGATAAGTACGTAGCGCCTGACCGTCAACGAAGGCATGGGAAAGTGCCGCAAGAAGCTGTTCGCGATTGGCGCCCATGAGTTTGGCGCACACGGCTGTCGAGGCGACCTTGACCAGCAGCACATGGTCGAGGCCGACGCGGTTGAAGGAGTTTTCCAGGGCAATCACGCCCTGGATCTCATGGGCCATGATCATCGCCTCAAGCACCACGCGCATGCTCAAGGGCGCTTCGCCATTGGCCACACGTTTTTGCGACAGGTGATCGGCCACGGCCAGGATACCGCCGAGGTTGTCCGAGGGATGCCCCCACTCGGCGGCCAGCCAGGTGTCGTTGTAGTCGAGCCAACGGACGATGCAACCGATGTCCCAGGCCGCTTTCACCGGATCCAGGCGGTAGCTGGTACCCGGCACCCGCGCCCCGAACGGCACCACGGTCCCCTCCACCAGCGGCCCCAGGTGCTTGGTGCATTCCGGGAAGCGCAACGCCAGCAGGCCGCAGCCCAGGGTGTCCATCAGGCAGTTGCGCGCCGTGTCCAGCGCCTCCGGCGATTCGACCTTGAAATCCAGGACATAGTCAGCGATATCCTGCAGCACCCGGTCGTAGTCGGGGCGGTTGTTCAGATCAACGTTGGCACTCATTTCACATCTCTCTGTTGACGTAGGTAACAGGGAGCCAAGCGCCGCTACTGGTTAGAAGGCATCACCGGGTACCCGTACCCAGCCCTCCATCAGTACGCGAGCGCTACGGCTCATGATTGCTTTGGTGACAGTCCACTCGCCGTTCACCTGGCGGGCTTCGGCGCCAACGCGCAGGGTGCCCGAGGGGTGACCGAAACGTACGGCGCTGCGCTCGCCACCACCGGCGGCGAGGTTGACCAGGGTGCCGGGCACTGCCGCGGCAGTACCGATGGCGACCGCGGCGGTGCCCATCATGGCGTGGTGCAACTTGCCCATGGACAGTGCCCGTACCAATAGATCAACGTCGGCGGCGGCCACGGCTTTACCGCTGGATGACTGATAGGCCGCCGGCGGCGCGACGAAGGCGACTTTCGGGGTGTGCTGGCGCTTGGCGGCTTCGTCGACATGCTCGATCAGGCCCATGCGCACCGCACCATAAGCGCGGATGGTTTCGAACCGGGCCAGGGCTTGCGGGTCGCTGTTGATCGCGTCCTGCAACTCGGTGCCGGTGTAACCGAGGGCCTCGGCCTGGATGAAGATGGTCGGGATGCCGGCATTGATCAGCGTGGCCTTCAGCGTGCCGACACCCGGTACCACCAGGTCGTCGACCAGGTTGCCGGTGGGGAACATCGAACCGCCCTCGCCGTCTTCATCGGCGGCCGGGTCCATGAATTCGAGCTGCACCTCGGCGGCCGGGAAGGTCACGCCGTCCAGTTCGAAGTCGCCGGTTTCCTGGACTTCGCCGTGAGTGATCGGTACGTGAGCAATGATGGTCTTGCCGATATTGGCCTGCCAGATGCGCACCACGGCCACGCCGTCGTACGGGATGCGGCTACTGTCGACCAGGCCGGCGCTGATGGCGAACGAACCGACTGCCGCCGAGAGGTTGCCGCAGTTGCCGCTCCAGTCGACGAACGCGGTGTCGATCGAAACCTGGCCGAACAGGTAGTCGACATCGTGCTCGGGCTTGATGCTGCGCGAAAGGATCACGGTTTTGCTGGTACTGGACGTTGCGCCGCCCATACCGTCGATCTGCTTGCCGTAGGGGTCGGGGCTGCCGATCACCCGCAGCAGCAGCGCGTCGCGGGCCGGGCCCGGGATCTGCGCGCTTTCCGGCAGGTCGTCGAGGCGGAAAAACACGCCCTTGCTGGTGCCGCCACGGATGTAGGTGGCGGGGATTTTGATCTGGGGTACGTGAGCCATGGTTGAGTTGTCCTGTGAGTGCTTTGGGGGAGCTATCGCGGGTCAAGCCCGCTCCCACTGAACTGTGGGAGCGGGCTTGACCCGCGATGAGGCCCTACCTCAAACGGCCGCCGATTCGAGGAAGTCCTGGGCAAAGCGCTGCAGCACCCCGCCCGCTTCGTAGATCGACACTTCTTCGGCGGTATCCAGGCGGCAGGTCACCGGCACCTCGACGCGCTCGCCGTTGGCCCGGGTGATGACCAGGGTCAGGGTCGCCCGCGGGGTCCGCTCGCCGAGCACGTCGAAGGTCTCGGTGCCGTCGATGCCCAGGGTCTTGCGGTTGACGCCCGGCTTGAACTCCAGCGGCAACACGCCCATGCCCACCAGGTTGGTGCGGTGGATACGCTCGAAACCCTCGGCAACGATGGCCTCGACACCGGCCAGGCGCACGCCCTTGGCCGCCCAGTCACGGGACGAGCCCTGGCCGTAGTCGGCACCGGCAACGATGATCAGCGGCTGCTTGCGCTGCATGTAGGTTTCGATCGCTTCCCACATACGCGTGACCTTGCCTTCCGGCTCGATGCGCGCCAGCGAACCCTGCTTGACCTTGCCACCTTCCTGGACCATTTCGTTGAACAGTTTCGGGTTGGCGAAGGTTGCGCGTTGCGCAGTCAGGTGGTCACCGCGGTGCGTTGCGTAGGAGTTGAAGTCCTCCTCCGGCAGGCCCATTTTCGCCAGGTACTCACCGGCCGCGCTGTCGAGCATGATGGCGTTGGACGGCGACAGGTGGTCGGTGGTGATGTTGTCCGGCAACACCGCCAGCGGGCGCATGCCCTTGAGCGTGCGCTCGCCGGCCAGGGCGCCTTCCCAGTATGGCGGGCGGCGGATGTAGGTGCTCATCGGGCGCCAGTCGTACAGCGGGGTGACCTTGGGTCCGGTGTCTTCCTGCACGGCGAACATCGGGATGTAGACCTGGCGGAACTGCTCAGGCTTGACCGCCGCCTTGACCACCGCGTCGATCTCTTCGTCGCTTGGCCAGATGTCTTTCAGGCGGATTTCCTTGCCGTCGACCACGCCCAGCACGTCCTTCTCGATGTCGAAACGGATGGTGCCGGCTATCGCATAGGCCACTACCAACGGCGGCGACGCCAGGAACGCCTGCTTGGCGTACGGGTGGATGCGGCCGTCGAAGTTGCGGTTGCCCGAGAGCACGGCGGTGGCGTACAGGTCGCGGCCGATGATCTCTTGCTGGATGACCGGATCAAGCGCACCGGACATACCGTTGCAGGTCGTGCAGGCAAAGGCGACGATGCCGAAACCGAGCTGCTCCAGCTCGTCATCCAGGCCCGCCTCTTTCAGGTACAGGGCCACGGTTTTCGAGCCCGGTGCCAGCGACGATTTCACCCACGGTTTGCGCACCAGGCCGAGCTTGTTGGCGTTGCGCGCGAGCAACCCTGCGGCAATCACGTTGCGCGGGTTGCTGGTGTTGGTGCAGCTGGTGATGGCGGCGATGATCACCGCGCCATCGGGCATTTGCCCCGGCACTTCGTCCCACTGGCCGGCGATGCCCTTGCTCGCCAAGTCGCTGGTGGCGACCCGGGCGTGCGGGTTGGATGGCCCGGCCATGTTGCGCACCACGCTGGACAGGTCAAAACGCAGCACCCGCTCGTACTCGGCATTGGCCAGGCTGTCGGACCACAGGCCTGCGACCTTGGCGTAGGTTTCCACCAGCTTGACCTGCGCGTCTTCACGGCCGGTGAGCTTGAGGTAGTCGATGGTCTGCTGGTCGATGGAGAACATCGCCGCGGTGGCGCCGTATTCCGGGGCCATGTTGGAGATCGTTGCACGGTCGCCCAGGGTCAGGGCGCGGGCGCCTTCGCCGTAGAATTCCAGGTAGGCGCCAACGACTTTTTCCTTGCGCAGGAATTCGGTCAGGGCCAGTACCACGTCAGTGGCGGTGATGCCCGGCTGCGGCTTGCCCGAGAGCTCGACGCCGACGATTTCCGGCAGGCGCATCCACGACGCGCGGCCAAGCATGACGTTCTCGGCTTCGAGGCCGCCGACGCCGATGGCGATCACGCCCAGGGCATCGACGTGCGGGGTGTGGCTGTCGGTGCCGACGCAGGTGTCCGGGTAGGCCACGCCGCGCTCGGCGTGAATCACCGGCGACATCTTCTCCAGGTTGATCTGGTGCATGATGCCGTTGCCCGGCTGGATCACGTCGACGTTCTTGAACGCCTTCTTGGTCCAGTTGATGAAGTGGAAGCGGTCTTCGTTGCGGCGGTCTTCGATGGCGCGGTTCTTCTCGAACGCCTGCGGGTCGAAACCGCCGCATTCCACTGCCAGGGAGTGGTCGACGATCAGTTGCACCGGCACCACCGGGTTGACCTGGGCCGGATCACCGCCACCGTCGGCGATGGCGTCGCGCAGGCCGGCCAGGTCCACCAGCGCGGTCTGGCCGAGAATGTCGTGGCACACCACGCGGGCCGGGAACCAGGGGAAGTCGAGGTCGCGCTTGCGCTCGATCAGCTGGCCCAGCGAGGCATTGAGGCTAGCCGGGGCGCAGCGGCGCACGAGGTTTTCTGCCAATACGCGCGAGGTATAAGGAAGACGGTCATAGGCGCCGGGCTTGATCGCATCGACCGCCGCGCGGGCGTCGAAATAATCCAGGCCAGTGCCCGGCAGGTTCTTGCGAAATTCACTATTCATGGCACAGGGACTCAATCACGGTAAGGTCGGTGGCACAGCGGCCAGCCCGGAACCCTGTGGGAGCTGGCTTTGCCAGCGATGCAGACACCGCGATGCACCTGACACCGCGTCGATTCCATCGCCGGCAACGCCGGCTCCCACAACAGCACAAGCTCCGGTGCTGGCCCAGTGAGCCAGTCTCAGCGTTGTTCGATTGGCACGAACTTGCGCTGTTCGACGCCGGTGTACTCGGCGCTCGGGCGGATGATGCGGTTGTTGGCACGCTGCTCGAATACATGCGCCGCCCAGCCGGTCAGGCGCGAGCAGACGAAGATCGGGGTGAACAGCTTGGTCGGGATGCCCATGAAGTGGTACGCCGAGGCATGGTAGAAGTCGGCGTTGGGGAACAGCTTCTTCTGCTCCCACATGGTCTTGTCGATGGCTTCGGACACCGGGTACAGCACAGTGTCGCCCACCTCATCGGCAAGCTTCTTCGACCAGGCCTTGATCACTTCGTTACGCGGGTCGGACTCTTTGTAGATGGCATGGCCGAAGCCCATGATCTTGTCCTTGCGCGCCAGCATCTGCAGCAGCTCGGTGACCGCTTCCTGCGGGCTCTGGAAGCGCTCGATCAGCTCCATCGCCGCTTCGTTGGCGCCGCCGTGCAGCGGGCCGCGCAGTGAGCCGATGGCGGCAGTGACGCAGGAGTACAGGTCGGACAGGGTCGAGGCGCAAACCCGGGCGGTGAAGGTCGAGGCGTTGAACTCGTGCTCGGCGTAGAGGATCAGCGAGACGTTCATCACCTTGACGTGCAGCGCGCTCGGCTTCTTGCCATGCAGCAGGTGCAGGAAGTGGCCGCCAATGGTGTCTTCATCGCTGGTGCAGTCGATGCGCACGCCCTCGTGGGTGAAGCGGTACCAGTAGCACATTACCGCCGGGAACAGCGCCAGCAAGCGATCGGTCTTGTCGTGCTGTTGCTCGAAGGTCAGCTCCGGCTCCAGGGTACCGAGCACCGAGCATCCGGTACGCATCACGTCCATCGGGTGGGCGTTGGCCGGGATGCGCTCGAGCACTTCTTTCAGGGCCTGCGGCAGGTCGCGCAGGGTTTTCAGCTTTTGCTGGTACTGGGCCAGCTGCGCCTTGCTCGGCAGCTCGCCGTACAGCAGCAGGTAGGCGACTTCTTCAAACAGCGCGTGCTCGGCCAGGTCGCGCACGTCGTAACCACGATAGGTCAGGCCGGCACCGGCCTGGCCCACGGTCGACAGTGCGGTTTGCCCGGCCACTTGACCACGCAGGCCGGCACCACTGAGTACTTTTGCTTCGGCCATTGTCTTTCTCCTTTCTTGAATTTGTTATGGAATCTCAGGCTGATCGCGGGGCAAGCCCGCGCCTACAGAGGACCTCAGCCCTTTTTCTGGGCGAACAGTGCATCGAGCTTCTGCTCGAACACGTGGTAGTTGATGGCGTCGTACAGCTCCATGCGCGTCTGCATGGTGTCGATGACGTTTTTCTGCGTGCCGTCGCGACGCAGCGCGGTGTAGACGTTTTCAGCGGCCTTGTTCATGGCGCGGAAGGCCGACAGCGGGTAGAGCACCAGCGAGACATCGACCGACGCCAGTTCTTCGGTGGTGTACAGCGGCGTGGCACCGAACTCGGTGATGTTGGCCAGGATCGGGGCTTTGACCCGGTCGGCGAAGGTCTTGTACATCGAAAGCTCGGTGATGGCTTCCGGGAAGACCATGTCGGCACCGGCTTCGATGCAGGCGGCGGCGCGGTCCAGGGCCGCTTCCAGGCCTTCGACGGCCAGGGCGTCGGTACGCGCCATGATCACGAAACTGTCGTCGGTACGGGCGTCAACCGCGGCCTTGATGCGGTCGACCATCTCCTGCTGGGAGACGATCTCCTTGTTCGGGCGGTGGCCGCAACGCTTGGCGCCGACCTGGTCTTCGATATGAATGGCCGCGGCGCCGAACTTGATCATCGACTTGACGGTACGCGCGACGTTGAACGCCGAGGAGCCAAAACCGGTATCCACGTCCACCAGCAGCGGCAGGTCGCAGACGTCGGTGATGCGCCGTACGTCGGTCAGTACGTCATCCAGGCCACTGATGCCCAGGTCAGGCAGGCCCAGGGAGCCTGCGGCCACGCCGCCACCGGACAGGTAGATGGCCTTGAAACCGGCACGCTGGGCCAGCAGCGCGTGGTTGGCGTTGATCGCACCGACCACCTGCAACGGGTGTTCGGCGGCAACTGCATCGCGAAAGCGCTGGCCGGGACTGCTTTTCTGACTCATGACTCACCTCGTGGGCTGGAAGCGTCCAGATAGTGACGCTCGATGTTGCGTTTGGAGGCGCCGATGTGGCGGCGCATCAAGAGCTCGGCCAGTTCACCGTCACGGTCGGCGATGGCATCGAGAATCCGGTGGTGTTCGGCGAACGCCTGGCGTGGCCGGTTGGGCGTGGCGGAGAACTGGATGCGATACATGCGCACCAGCTGATACAGCTCGCCGCAGAGCATCTGCACCAGGGTGCGGTTGCCGCTGCCCTGGATGATCCGGTAATGGAAGTCGAAATCGCCTTCCTGCTGGTAATAGCCAAGGCCGGCCTGGAAGGTGGCGTCGCGCTCGTGGGTGTCGAGCACCCGGCGCAGCTCGTCGATCTCGGCTACGCTCATACGCTCGGCGGCCAGGCGGCAGGCCATGCCTTCAAGGGACTCGCGGATTTCGTACAGTTCGATCAGTTCGGCATGGCTGAGCGACACCACCCGCGCCCCGACATGGGGCACGCGCACCAGCAGGCGCTGGCCTTCCAGGCGGTGGATCGCCTCGCGCAGCGGCCCGCGGCTGATGCCGTAGGTGCGCGCCAGCTCAGGCTCGGAGATCTTGCTGCCGGGGGCGATCTCGCCTTTGACGATGGCCGCCTGGATACGCCGGAAGACGTTTTCCGAGAGGGTTTCGCTGTCGTCTGCCACTGTGCCGGGGGCTTGGGCTGTGTCCAGCATATTGTTGACACCTCACAAATCAATGAGGGCAAAACTAGCCAAATAGACACGCATAGTCAAAGACAAAATGAATATTGTCGACAATCGTCTAAGAGCGAACTTCAAGGTCCCGGTTGTTGTCTGAGTGCAGCCGCTGGCGCCAGCACACCAGCGTGATAGAATGCCGCGCCTCCCGACGGGGCACGAATAGTGTGTCTGTCATCTGTTCATGCAGGTGGCAGGTAAACGAGGAAGCTTGCGCAGTACTGCCAGTGGCCTTGACCCGAACATCGCACAGCACCGCGCCAGGATTTATGAGACTTACGCCCCTCCCCCTGTTGTTCAGCCTCTGTCTGTTGCCGGCCCTGGGCCAGGCTGCGGAAAAGACCGTGTACGGCCTTAATGAATACGCCCGCCTGGCCGATATCGACCTGGAAGTGGCGGCCAAACTCGACACCGGGGCCAAGACCGCCTCGCTCAGTGCCCGCGACATCAAGCGCTTCAAGCGCAACGGTGAGTCCTGGGTGCGCTTCTACCTGGCAATTGACGCTGCCCACTCGCATCCGATAGAACGACCACTGGCCCGCGTCAGCAAGATCAAGCGACGCGCCGGTGACTACGACCCGGACGAAGGCAAGGCCTATACCGCCCGCCCGGTGATTGCCATGAACATCTGCATGGGTACGGCCCTGCGCAGCATCGAAGTGAACCTGACCGACCGCAGCGCCTTCCAGTATCCGCTGCTGATCGGCTCCGAGGCCCTCAAGCACTTCGACGCGCTGGTCGACCCAAGCCTTAAATACGCTGCCGGCAAACCCGCCTGCGCCACTGACGCTCACACCGCAGAGTAATCCTGATGCGCTCTCTTACCCTCCATCTGAAAGTCCTGATTACCGTCCTGGTGCTACTGGGCATCCTGGTCACGGCCTATCAGATCTTCTTTCTCGGCATTCCGGTGACCGAGGATGAAACCGATGACCTGTGGAACATCGACGCCAAGGTCGAGTTCGTTGCCAGCCCCAAGGACCCGGTCAAGGTCCAGATGTTCGTCCCCCCGCTGAGCCGCGACTACGTGAGCCTCAACGAGAGCTTCATCTCCAATAACTATGGCGTCAGCGTCAACCGCGTCGACGGCAACCGCAAGGTGACCTGGTCGGCACGCCGCGCCAACGGCAACCAGACCCTCTACTACCGCCTGGTGCTGACCAAGCGCTACAGCACCGAAAAGGCCAAGATCAAGGGCCCGACCTTCCGCGACAGCCTGGCCGTCGAAGGCCCGGAAAAAGTCGCCGCCGAAGCCCTGATGGCGCCAATCCGCCAGCATTCGGCTGACGTCGAGACCTTCGTCGGCGAAACCATCAAGCGGGTCAACAACCTCAACGACGACAACGTCAAGCTGCTGCTGGCCGGCGACACCTCGTCGCTGAACAAGGCCAAGGTCATCGACCTGCTGCTGTCGATCGCCCACGTACCGGTGGAGAAGGTGCACACCATCCGCCTGGTCGCCGACCAGCCGCAAACCCCTGAACTGTGGCTGCGCAGCTTCAACGGCACCGACTGGCTGTACTTCAACCCGGACACCGGCGAGCAAGGCCTGCCGGCCGACCGCCTGCTGTGGTGGACCGGTGATGACAACCTGATCACCGTCGATGGCGGCAAGAAAGCCAACGTCAGTTTCAGCCTCAACAACAGCGAAATGAACGCCATTCGCCTGGCCAAGCTAACCGACGAGAACACCGACGCGGACTTCCTCGAATACTCGCTGTACGGCCTGCCGCTGCAGACCCAGCAGACCTTCATGATCATGGTGATGATCCCGATCGGCGTGCTGGTGATCCTGGTGCTGCGCAACCTGATCGGCATCCAGACCCTGGGTACCTTCACCCCGGTGCTGATCGCCCTGGCCTTCCGCGAAACCCAGCTGGGCTTCGGCATCATCCTGTTCACGGTGATTACCGCGCTCGGGCTGTCGCTACGTTCCTACCTCGAACACCTTAAATTGCAGATGCTGCCGCGCCTGTCGGTGGTCCTGACCTTCGTCGTGGTGCTGATCGCCGCCATCAGCCTGTTCAGCCACAAGCTGGGCCTGGAGCGCGGCCTGTCGGTGGCGCTGTTCCCGATGGTGATCCTGACCATGACCATCGAACGCCTGTCGATCACCTGGGAAGAACGCGGCGGTGGCCATGCCATGAAAGTGGCGATCGGCACCCTGTTCGCCGCCTCCCTGGCGCACCTGCTGATGAGCGTGCCGGAGCTGGTGTACTTCGTCTTCACCTTCCCGGCGGTGCTGCTGGTACTGGTCGGCTTCATGCTGGCGATGGGCCGCTACCGCGGCTACCGCCTGACGGAGCTGGTGCGTTTCAAGGCTTTCGTGAAGGCTGACGCCTGATGTTCGGTCTCTGGAAAACCTGGAAAGCCCTGGAGGCCCGGGGCATCATGGGTATCAACCGGCGCAATGCGGACTACGTCCTCAAGTACAACAAGCGCCATTTGTACCCGATCGTCGACGACAAGATCATCACCAAGGAGCGTGCGATCCGGGCCGGCATCCATGTGCCGGAAATGTACGGGATCATCTCCACCGAGAAAGAGATCGACAAGCTCGGGGAAATCATCGGCGGGCGCAGCGACTTCGTCGTCAAGCCTGCCCAGGGTGCCGGTGGTGACGGCATCCTGGTGGTTGCCGATCGCTTCGAAGACCGTTATCGCACGGTCTCGGGCAAGATCATCAGCCACGAGGAAATCGAGCACCAGATCTCCAGCATCCTCACCGGCCTGTACTCCCTGGGCGGCCACCGCGACCGCGCGCTGATCGAGTACCGGGTAACCCCGGACCAGATCTTCAAGAGCATCAGCTACGAAGGTGTGCCGGACATCCGCATCATCGTGCTGATGGGCTACCCGGTAATGGCCATGCTGCGCCTGCCGACCCGCCAGTCCGGCGGCAAGGCCAACCTGCACCAGGGCGCCATCGGTGTCGGCGTCGACCTGGCCACTGGCGTGACCCTGCGCGGCACCTGGCTGAACAACATCATCAGCAAGCACCCGGACACCACCAACGCGGTGGACGGCGTGCAACTGCCGAACTGGGACGGCTTCATGAAGCTTGCCGCCGGCTGCTTTGAGCTGTGCGGCCTGGGCTACATCGGCGTCGACATGGTCCTGGACCAGGACAAGGGCCCATTGATCCTCGAACTCAACGCCCGCCCCGGCCTGAACATCCAGATCGCCAACGACTGCGGCCTGACCCTGCGCACCCACGCGGTGGAGGCGCACCTGGAGCAACTGGCCAAAGACGGCCGCCAGGAGAGCGTCGAAGAACGCGTACGCTTCGCCCAGGAGCTGTTCGGCCACGTGCCGAGCTGAGTCAACACTCCGCCTGCGTCAGCCTGCCCGGCTGGCGCGGGCTGGAGACTCAATGTCGTAGTCAGCGCTAGGAGCATTTCCTACAGAGGACTACAATCGCCTCCCCGCATTCATAGCTGTTACTTGCATGCCGACCTGTACGCTCCACCCCCTGCCCTACCAGGCCGATCCCGCGGCCTACTTTGCGCGCATCCGCAAGGCGCCCGGCGCCGTGCTGCTCGACAGCGCCCGGCCAACGGCCGAACGCGGTCGCTTTGACCTGCTCAGCGCCTGGCCGCTGCAGACCCTGGCACCCACGGTGGATGAAAGCGGCAGCGCTTACCTGCAGCGCCTGCGTGACAGCCTGACGCAACTGGGCCGGGCGCAGGTACCCGATGGCATCGAATTGCCGTTTGCCGGTGGTCTGATCGGTTATTTGAGCTACGATTTCGGCCGACGACTGGAGCACCTGCCCAGCGTTGCCGTCGACGACCTGGGCCTGGCCGATGCCAGCCTTGGCCTGTATGCCTGGGCGCTGATCAGCGATCACCAGCAACAGCACAGCCAGCTGCTGTTCCACCCAAGCCTGGCCGAGGCCGAGCGTCAGCGCCTGATCGAACTGTTCGAGGCACCAGCCACTGTCGACACCGCCAGCTTTGCGCTGCAGGCGCCAATGCGCGGCGATATCAGCGCAGAACACTACCGCCAGGCCTTTGACCGGGTGCAGCAGTACATCCATGCCGGCGACTGCTACCAGATCAACCTCACCCAGCGCTTTCGCGCCCCCTGCCAGGGCGACCCCTGGCATGCCTACCAGGCCCTGCGCCAGGCGTGCCCGACGCCGTATTCGGGGTTCCAGCTGCTGGCCGATGGCAGCGCGCTGCTGAGCTTCTCGCCAGAGCGCTTCATCCGCGTCAGTAACGGCCAGGTCGAAACCCGGCCGATCAAGGGCACCCGCCCACGCAGCAGCGATGCCGGCGAAGATGCACGCAACGCCGCCGAACTGCTGGGCAGCAGCAAGGATCGCGCAGAGAACCTGATGATCGTCGATCTGCTGCGCAACGACCTGGGGCGCACCTGCGAGATCGGCTCGGTGAACGTGCCGGAGCTGTTCAGCCTCGAGAGCTACCCCAACGTGCATCACCTGGTCAGCAGCGTCACCGGGCGCCTGGCGGCCGGCAAGGACGCCCTGGACCTGATCGCCGACAGCTTCCCCGGTGGCTCGATCACCGGCGCGCCGAAAATCCGCGCCATGCAGATCATCGACGAGCTGGAGCCCAGCCGCCGGGCGCTGTATTGCGGGTCCCTGTTGTATGTGGATGTACGCGGTGAAATGGACAGCTCGATTGCCATCCGCAGCCTGCTGGTCAAGGACACTCAGGTGTGCTGCTGGGGTGGCGGCGCGGTGGTGGCTGATTCGGACTGGCAGGCGGAGTACGAAGAGTCGATCACCAAGGTCAAGGTGTTGCTCGAGACCTTGCAGGGCCTCTGAAAGGCATCGCCGGCAAGGCCGGCTCCCACAGGGAATGCATGCACTGGACCATTGTGGGAGCCGGCCTTGCCGGCGACGGGCTGCAGCGCAGCCCCAAAACCATCAGAGGCTCAACGACTGGTTCGAAGCCTTGATGAACGCTTTCTTCAACGCTTCAAAATCATGCACCGCCGGGAACTGCGGGAACTCGCGAATGACGTTCTCCGGCGCATGGAACAGAATCCCCGCATCCGCTTCGCCAAGCATGCTGGTGTCGTTGTACGAGTCGCCCGCGGCAATCACCCGGTAGTACAGGCTCTTGAAGGCCAGCACCGACTGGCGCTTGGGATCTTTCTGGCGCAACTGGTAACCGGTGACCCGATCGGATTCGTCGGTGATCAGGCGATGGCACAGCAAGGTCGGGAAGCCCAGCTGGCGCATCAGCGGCTGGGAGAATTCGTAGAAGGTGTCGGAGAGAATCACCACCTGGAAACGCTCCCGCAGCCAGGCGACGAATTCAATGGCGCCGTCCAGCGGCTTGAGCGTGGCAATCACCGCCTGGATATCGGAAAGCTTCAGGCCATGCTCATCGAGAATGCGCAGGCGCTGTTTCATCAGCACGTCGTAATCGGGAACATCGCGGGTGGTGGCTCGCAGCGATTCGATTCCGGTTTTTTCCGCGAAGGCGATCCAGATTTCCGGGACCAGCACACCTTCCAGGTCGAGACAGGCAATTTCCACGGCACACTCCTCGAACAACGCCAAAAATGGGAAGCCGCACTCTACATGCGCGGCGTCGACCCCGGCAATTTTTGTTAAGATCGGGGTATTACGAGCGCCAAGCGCCACTCAACGACCGGAAGCCGCCTGATGAGCCAACCCTTCGACGTCGCCGCCCTGGCCGCGACCTACGCCAACAAGTCGCCGCAAGACATCCTCAAGCTGGCCTTCGAGCACTTCGGCGATGACCTGTGGATTTCCTTCAGCGGTGCCGAGGACGTGGTGCTGGTGGACATGGCCTGGAAGCTCAACAAGAACGTCAAGGTGTTCAGCCTCGACACCGGTCGCCTGCACCCGGAGACCTACCGGTTCATCGAGCAGGTGCGCGAACAGTACAAGCTGCCGATCGAGGTCCTCTCCCCCGACCCCAGCAAGCTTGAGCCCTTGGTCAAAGAAAAAGGCCTGTTCAGTTTCTACAAGGACGGCCATGGCGAGTGCTGCGGCATCCGCAAGATCGAACCGCTGCGGCGCAAGCTGAGCACCGTCAGCGCCTGGGCCACCGGCCAGCGCCGCGACCAGAGCCCGGGCACCCGCAGCCAGGTGGCAGCGCTGGAGATCGACAGTGCGTTCTCCACCCCCGAGCACACCCTGTACAAGTTCAACCCGCTGGCACAAATGAGCAGCGAGGAAGTCTGGGGCTACATTCGCATGCTTGAGCTGCCGTACAACAGCCTGCACGAGCGCGGCTTCATCAGCATCGGCTGCGAACCCTGCACCCGCCCGGTGCTGCCGAACCAGCACGAGCGCGAAGGCCGCTGGTGGTGGGAAGAGTCGACCCAGAAAGAATGCGGGCTGCACGCCGGCAACCTGATCACCAAGGGCTGACCTCCTCGGGCTGACAATGGCGCTCAAGGTGCCGCTCAAGCTCCACGATCGCCTGGCGCAGCAATTCCACCAGTTGGCTGATGCGGTGGGCCGGGGCATGCGCGGCGCAGGCCTTCTCCAGCTGGGCGCAGATGTCCAGCAGATCGTGGGCGCGGATCATGCGCGCCCCGCCCTTGAGACGGTGCACCAGGTCGGCAAGCGCCGCCAGGTCCTTACCGTCGTGCAGCCGGTCCAGCCGCCGCAGATCCTGGCGGTTACTGCTGAGCAAATCGCCGAGCAGGGCTTTGACCTTGCTCTGGTCGCCCACGGCCAACACCAGCAGGCTGGAGATGTCCACGCCTGGCAACACAGCTAGCGGCGGGGCCTCGACCGGCACCGGCGCAGCGCACGCCACCCCGCCCAACGCCTGTGCCAAATCATCGATACTCAAGGGCTTGAACAGGCACGCATTCATTCCCGCCGCCCGGCAGCGGGCGCGTTCGGACGCCTGAGCGTTGGCGGTTACCGCCAGCACCCGGCAGGCGAGTCTGCCGGCCCGCCGCTCATGCTCGCGGATCGCCCGGGCCAGCCGGTAACCATCGAAGATCGGCATATTGCAGTCGGCAATGACCACATCGAACGGTTCTCGCAGCCAGCAGCGCAACCCCTCACCGCCGTGTTCGCACACCCGCACGCGATGGCCCAGGTAGCCAAGCTGGTGCATGAGCAGAATGCGATTGGCCGGATAATCATCCACCACCAGCACCTTTAGCGGTTTT
This sequence comes from Pseudomonas sp. SBB6, assembly GCF_024213215.1. NCBI lineage: Bacteria > Pseudomonadati > Pseudomonadota > Gammaproteobacteria > Pseudomonadales > Pseudomonadaceae > Pseudomonas > Pseudomonas sp. SBB6. Next base: position 350,595 of record NZ_JANAVH010000002.1, read on the forward strand.
ACCCCGCCAGCGCCCTCCCGGCACCTGCCTGGCGCAGTGCTGGAAGCCGAGGGCGGCAGACAGGTCAGGCTCAACTGCAACTCGACGCGCGTGCCCACGCCAATGCTGCTATCGAGCTGCAGGCGCCCGCCCATCAGTTCGCACAACATCCGACAAATGCTCAGCCCCAGGCCCGCACCGTTGCGCCCCGTTTGCCGGTTGTTGCTGGCCTGGCAATAGGGCGTCCCCAGGCGTGACAGGTCGGCCATGGGAATGCCGACGCCGGTATCTTCCACCACCAGGGTGACGGCTACCCGGTGGCGCTGGCGCTGCGTTTCAAGGCGAACACGCACCGAGCCTTCACGGGTGAACTTGATCGCATTGCTGACCAGGTTGGACAGAATCTGCTTGAAGCGCAGGGCATCGAGCAGCACGTCGCTATCCAGCGCACCAGCGACCTCCAGATACAAGCGCAGGCCCTTGCTCTGGGCCTGCTGTTCAAACATGCGCACCACGCCTTCGACCTGCTGGCGCAACGGGGTACGCCGTGGTTCGAGCAGCAGTTGGCCGGATTCGATGCGGGTGACATCCAGCACATCGCCGAGCAACTCCAGCAGGCCGCGCGCCGAGCTTGAGGCCACCTCGATGGCCAGCCGATCGAGGACACCCTGTTCGGCCTTTTCCTGGGCCAGCTCGAGCATGCCCAACAGGGCATTCATGGGCGTGCGAATCTCATGGCTCATGGTCGCCAGAAATGTCGTCTTGGCCTGGTTGGCCGCCTCTGCCTGCTCTTTGGCGGCTTGCAGCTCAGCGTACAGTTCGCTCAAGGCCCGTTCGGCCCGTTCACACTTGCGGATCGACTGGCGCAGGTAGTGAATCCATACCAGCGCCAGTGCCAGCAAGCTGCCGACCAAGGCACACGCCTGGGCAATCAGGCGCCCGTTGTCGTGCCAGAAACTGTCGACTATCGCCAGCGTGGGGTTTTGCACCACCACCGCATGCGCATGAGCCTCAAAGGCGCGCAAGCCGCGGATCGCATCCGGCCAGATGCCTGGCGTTAGGTCGTCGGCGCCAGCCACTTCGGCCAGGCATAACAGGGCCAGCAACCCCAGCGCTTGCAGCAATCGAGCCTGCACACAATTGCGCAACCTAGACGAGCAGATTGCGCTTGGCGACATCCGCCAGGTCCACCAATGATTTGACCCTCAGTTTTTCGATCAGGCGGGTTTTATAGGTGCTGATGGTCTTGTTGCTCAACAGCATCGCATCACCAATAGCCTTGTTGCTCAAGCCCCGGGCCAATTGCTGCAGCACCAGCAGCTCACGGTTGGTCAGGCTGGCGATGCATTCGGCCTCCGTGGCCCGCACATCGACCCTGCTCACGGAGCTCAGGGCAACCTCGGGGAAGTAGGTGTAGCCGGACATGACCGCATGCACCGCCTTGCTCAGTTCGCACAGATCATCGGTTTTCGACACATAGCCGACCGCGCCGGCCTTCATGCAGCGCAGGGAAAAATAATCAGCCTGCTGGGAGGTCAGTATCAGGATCTTCAGCGAAAGCTTCATCGCCTTGACCCGGGCAATCACTTCCAGGCCATCAAGCCCCGGAATACTGATATCCAGGATCATCAGGTCAGGGCTCAGCTCACGGGCCAGGCGTACGGCATCGATGCCGTTATCGGCCTGGCCGACCACGTTGAAACGTTCGCTGGCTAGCAGCAAGTTGACGCTGGAGCGAATAAACGGGTGATCATCGACGATCAGGACATTACTCATGCTTTCCCTCATACCACGACGGTGACAGGGCCCGATTCACCCCTTGAAGGCAATCTCGCGGCGTTGCTCGCCCTCGACCAGTTCAAAGCGATAATGACGCCCGGCCTTTTTCTCGAACGCGCGGGTATTGCCCGGCAACACATGGTGCTTGGTCGCCGGGGCACAGTCCTGGTTGCCGGCGGCGCAGTCATTGAAATGATCGAGCACGATAGTGGTATTGCCCTTGTTGGGAATCAGGAAGCGCCCTGCCTCTTGCTCTACCTCGGTCTGGTAGTGGCTTGCCTGGGGTCGCACAAACAGGATCGAGCCATAACCGGCAAGGATATTGACCCCGACCTTGAGGGCGTTTTCATAGCGCTCGGCTTCATCTTCGCTAATCGCAAAACCGTCGTCGACTTCCGGCAGCACCGGGATGAAGCGCAACCGGAAATAGCGCTCGTGGTCACGCTCGCCGCGATAGAGCAAGCGCACCGCCTGCATGCCATTGGCGGGGATGATCAGCCGCGCGGGGCTGACCACCAGGCCACGCTGCAACGCCTCGCGGCCATCCATCTCGACCTCGCGCGCCTGCCCCTGGTTGTCGTAGAGCAACTCGACGACACTGACCTTGACGAATGCGGTGGTATCACCACTATTGCGCACGCGTTTGAGCAGCGTGCTTTTGCCGCCGTCCAGATAGTCGTAAAACGTACCAATGTTGAGCTCGGGACCGGCGAGCGCGGTGGTGGCCATCAGCATCAACAGCAGCGGTATTGCCAGCGTTCCTTTCATCTATTTAGCTCCCAGCATAACTGGCTAATTAATATCATTCTCATGCACTAGACGTGACCGAGCAACCTGCAGGGCCAGTAGGAAACGTCCTGAACTAACAGAGAAATTTCCATTGCCGACGGTTAGCGGTCGTCTAAAGCGCAGCATCCAGCACCAGCGTCACGTCCCCCTGATAGGTTTCACCCGGGTACATGAGCATCGAGGCGGTGTCTGCCTGGGACACTTCGAATAGCAGGCGCGCCTGGCGGTCAAGGGTGGCCTCGACGGTTTCGATGGTCAGCGAGGACGGAGCGCCAACCGGCAACACCAGGTTGTCCACCGGCGCACCCAGGTGCCTCATGCTTGCCGGCAGCGTCAGGGCGACCTTCAGCGGAACCTGATGGCCGCCGCGACCGCGAATGCCACAACGCCCACCCAGGTCATATTCGCAGCGGGTATGCACGCTGATTGCACCCGTAGTCCAGATCCGGAACGGCAGGATCCGGTACAAGCGTTGAGGCGCCGCGCCGCGATTGATCCAGTCCATCCAGCCGCCTGGTGGTTCAAGCACCGCCCGCTCGGAACCGGCCGGAAACTCGACCTTCAAGGGGTGTTTGACAGTGAACTCGAAATTCAGCGTTAGCTGATCGGTGCTGACGTTGGTGACTCGGTTGCCCAGGTCGAAGTCCGCCCCGCTACCACCGACGCTCAACTGCAACTGAGCCCGGTAGATGCCATTTTTCAACGAAAGAGGCGACGGCAACACCAGCTCAAAGCCCAGGCCCGTGACGGTGCTGTCGACGCTCACAACAGACCCGGCACTGCCGCTTCGTGCGTCCATGTAGCAACCGCCGGGCACCAGCATATCGACCCGGCCCAGGTACTGGGTAACGGCTCGATGTTCAGTAAACGCCGCAGGCACGCAAACACCCTGACTTGGCCCGATCCCGACCGCATAACCCGGCTGAATCCTCAAACCGAAATGCGTAGGCCTGAACCGGACAGAAAACGACTCTCCTTGCTCATTGACCAGATTCAGGGTTCTGGTTGCCGGCAGCCGGAAGTAGTACTTGTCACGAATATGCGGTGCACCGTGGATGAACGCGGTAGAGAATCTCAGCGGCAAACTGACCGTGTATCGATACTCGCTGCCCACGCAAGGCACAAACCCCGAACAGAATTCTGCCCGCGGCGTGGTGTTGACGAAACCACTGGGCGGCCTGCCGGTATAACCCGGTATGTACTCGCCGGTAATATCCACCACGCTGGCCTGGGCAACGCCTGCGAGCGGCCCCAGGGACAGCGCTGCCAGCGTCGCGAGAAGTGCGGCAAAGGCTGCGCACCGAAGTTTCTCCAGCCATCGCATCAAGCATCCTCCTTTGTTTGTTTCAGCTCGGCCTGGGCCACATTGGCCCCAGCGCAGGTCAGGTCACCGACCAGCAGAACGTCGTTCTCCCGGGTGTACTTGCCCTGATCGAAACTGACCAGGCACAAGGCATCGGCGCCCCGGCGAATTTCCAGGGTCGGTGTCGACTCGCTCATCTCGATGGCGAAGAAACCATCCGCTTCGCTGACACTGCGGCTGGCGTGATTGATCACCAGCGCGCCCCTGAGCGGCTGGCCCTTGGCGTCGACCAGGCGGCCGATCACGGTGAGGGTCTGCATCACGCGGATCCGGTGATAGTCGACCCCGCCACGGTTGAGGTGATACTCGACCGTCGCTGGCTGGATGACTGCCGCATGGGCGTCTTTACCTTCGAAGTCGAAGTGCACCTGGCCGGCCTTGTAGGCGCTGACCGGAATGACATTGCGCCCCGGGCGCAGCACGGCGCTGTGGCCGTGGTGGTCATCGGCACGCATGCGCACACCTTGCAGGTCCGACTCGACATCGACAATCAGGCCTGCCTCGTGGGGCAGGTACTGGCCAGACATCGCCACTTTGCCAGCGCCGATCGCCACCACGCTGTCGAGGTTCAAACCCGCGGTCAGCTCGCCGTTATAGGAGGAGCTTTGCGCATAGGCATCGCCATGCAGCAACGGGCTCTCGAACAAGGCGCTGCCGCCAAACCCGGTACCGTAGCGGTCCAGCGCAACCGTGCCGGCCAGGCTCTGCAAGGCGCCGTAGTCAACATCCTGCTGATAGGTCAGCGAGGCGTTCTGGTCGCGCGCACCGTCGCGGGACGTGCGACTGCCCAGGGTTGCCGAAACCCTGCGTCCCGGCCCGCCGAGGCTCATGCTCATGCTCAAGGTGACGCCACGGTTGCGCGCGTCGCCGGAACTGCTGGTGCCCGGACGGTCAAACAGCGACAGGTGCCAGTTGATGTCGGAGTTCAGCAGCTTGCCAAAATACCCCCAACCGATATCGTAACCGGTGCCGTTGGCGCCGGTCCCGCTGCTATGGGAAACCCTCAAGGTGGCCGTACTGTGTCGATCGACCCGATGGTTCAGCGACAGCGCGCTCTGGCGCACCTCGCGAACGCTGAAGTGCCGATACGCGCCGGGCTGATCGTCCTCGAACCTGCGGCTGTCCAGCCATGAGCGGCTCTGGCTGAACACCAGCGAACCCGAGGCGTAGTTGTAGATGCCTTGCAGGTCATAGCCGTTGCCGTGGTCTTCGGTGTGAAAAACACTGCCGTACAGCTTGAGCGGGTCGAGCACATCCCAGTCCAGCGAACCACCGTACTGCATGAGCTCGTCGATTCGCTGGGCAGAGAGCCCGAGCACCGCCCGCGGGTGCAGCAGGTAGTTGGTGAAAACGCCGGCCGTCAGGCTGTTGTCATAGTCCTTGTCCCAGTTGCTCCACAGGCTGCTCTGCTGCCCCAGATAAACGTTGTAGCGCCAGGGTGACTCGGCGTTGCTCCAGTTATTGGGCTTGTAGATGAAGGCTTCGCTGCGAGAGGTTTCCTGGTTGTCTTCAATCAGGCGCACTTCTACTTCATAGATGCCCCCTGGCAGCACCCGGGTATCCAGCGCCTGCAAGCCGGCCTGCACGGCCTGGCTGTTGATCAGCACACCATCGCGGTAGATTTCGGCGATGCCGGCGCGGTTCGGCGTGACATAGACCGGGGTGGTGCTGGCCTGGCCGTTGTTGACCGCCAGGCTGTCGCTGCTGCCGAGCATCAGGCCACGGGTGGTATCGGGCAGGTTGCCGAGCAAGCGCGGCTGACGGGTCAGGCCCTGGGCGCCCGGGGTGAAATACCCCAGGCGGAAAAAATGCTTGTCGTGCAAACGCTCGGCATAGAGCTGATCCACGCGGTGCCGGGTTTGCTCGACGTAGTCGCTGTTACGGTCGAACCGGGCCTCGCCCACGGTGGTCCAGTTACCGAAACTGCCCTGCCCCTGCACGGCATAACGACCGGTGGTTTCCAGGTCGCCACCGACCAGGTTCAACTGGTTGCGCAGCAGCAAGCCATGACTGCCACGCTCGGGCAACTGATGATAAAGCACCGGCTGATCGCTGCGCTCCGCTGCCGTGGTCAGGATCGACAGCTGCGAATTCACCAGGCTGTAGTGCAACGCCACCAGCCCCTGCGGACAACTGGACAGGCAGTTGCCCAGCAACCTTGGCGCCTTGAGCTGTTCACGCCAGCGCGAACGCTCGGTGTCGGAGGCGTGGCTCTCGAAGGTGTCGGTGAAGTCGAGCAGTTGCACCTGCTCATCGCGCGACAGCACCACCAGGGCATCGCCCAGGTAGCGCCCGTCGAGGTCGACACGAACTGCCAAGGGCACATCGAAGAAGTGCTCGCCAAATTCCTGCGGCAAGCCTTGCGCCTGGCTCAACACCCCCAAGGGCCCGGCCTGCCCCTGGGCATCGGCCCAGGCACAGGCCGTACCTGAGAGCACAAGACACCCCAAGGCCAGTCGAATGGATGCAGCGAGAGACAAGTAATTAGCCATGTCCATTTTTTCACAGGCAATACTCACCCCGCCCTCGATCGAACGAATGAGCGACGGGGTGAATAGAAGGGGATGGAAAAGCGCTTGGCTGGCGACTTACGGCGAGACGGTCTCGAACAGCATGTTGACGATGCCCTGGTAATTGCCCGGCACGTAGCCGTTCGGGCCGGCCGACTGGGCGGCTACGTCAAAGGCGACCAGGGTGCCTGCCGCTGCCGCGGCTGCCGGCACCACCGGAACCGAAGTGGTGGTCAAACCGGTACCGTTGACCGCAACGTCCAGGCCGATGCTGTTGGCGCCGCTGTTAATCACCGCCGGGCTGAGCAGGCGGGCAGAAATCGCCCCGGTGGTGCTCTTGACCTGCAGCTGCTTGCGGATCGGCTCAAGCGATTCGCGCAGGGCATTCCAGGCCATGTTTTGCGGTTCGTTCATCCAGTTGCCGCCCACCGGCTCGACATAGAAGTTCTCGGTCGGGATGGTGGCCGTTACGGTGACTTGTTTCTCCAGCGGGTCAGACGCAAAGACGTTGCCAACAGCCAGCAAGGCGAGAGGCAGGGCCAGGAAAGTGCGCTTCATGAATAAATCTCCTCGAATAGACCTGTGAAATCGTCACAGGTGACGTGCCAACGGCGAGTGCCGCACCGCGCAGGGCGGTTGGCGAGGAGGATTATTCGGCAGATGTCCGACGCAAAAAGTCGGACCACTCCCAGCAAGATTGGGAAATTTCCCAAGAAAATATTAGCGTTCAATCGCACAAAAAAGTTCTTCACGCGATCCTGGGGACTATGATTTTTGGGTTGGGATGAGATGTTGAGATTGCGAGCTTATCCATTCGTTGTGGTGCTGCGGCTGGCCCCTTCCGCCCTTACGGCGGCCTACTTTTCTCTTGGGAAAAGGTAGGCAAAACCGCTTGCTCCTGCATACGGCCCTACGCTACGGCGCCCTCCGGGGCATCGCGGCCTACGACTTGCTACGCCAAGTCTACGTCTCGCGACTTCGGCTGACGCCGAAGGTGCTGCGCACTGCCCCTACAGGCACCTCCACTCAGCCTCCTGAAGTCGCTTTTGGCGGCGCCTGGAATTACGTGCATGAACATCAAAATCCAGACCAAGCAAGTCGGTGCTCGCTTTGCCAGCGAGCTTTTCTCGCTCCTGCGTCAGCCAGGCTGCGCCAACATCTGCTTTCGCAGATACGCCCGTGCAGGCGCCGCCCGTAACTTCGCGACTTCAGGAGGCTGAGCGTAGGTGTCTGGAGGGGGCTGGTGCGTAGCACCCTTCGGCGTTAGCCGAAGTCGCGAGACGTAGACTTGGCGTAGCAAGTCGTAGGCCGCGATGCCCCTGGAAGGCACCGAAGCGAAGGAACCCGAAGCGCAGCGTAGGGCCGTATGCGGGAGCGAGCGGTTTTGCCTACTTTTCCCAAGAGAAAAGTAGGACGCCGTAAAGGCGGAAGGGGCCGGTAGCGGCGCCACACCGAATGGATAAGCTCCAACCCAACCCAACCCAACCCAACCCAACCCAACCCAACCCAAGGATCATAGTCCCCGGGATTCCGTGAAGAGCAAAAAACGCCCCAAAAGGGGCGTTTCCTGAACATCGGACAGCTACGCGCTGATCAGTGCACCGGCAGCTCGACACCTTCGAACAGCTCTTCAAGCTCTTGCTTGTTGTGGCACTGGATCGCCTTGGCCATCACTTCGCGGGTCAGGTGCGGGGCGAACTTCTCGATGAAGTCGCACATGAAACCGCGCAGGAAGGTGCCACGGCGAAAGCCGATCTTGGTCACGCTGGACTCGAACAGCTCGCTGGCATCGAGCACCACCAGGTCATTATCGAGCTTGGTGTCGACGGCCATCTTGGCCACGATACCGACGCCCAGGCCCAGGCGCACGTAGGTCTTGATCACGTCGGCGTCGGCGGCGGTGAACACCACTTTCGGGGTCAGGCCGCGATGGCTGAAGGCTTCGTCGAGCTTGGAGCGGCCGGTAAAACCGAACACATAGGTGACGATCGGGTATTCGGCCAGGGCTTCGAGGGTAAGCTTCGGCAGCTTGGTCAACGGGTGCCCTTGCGGCACCACCACGCAACGGTTCCAGCGGTAGCACGGCATCATCACCAGGTCACCGAACAGCTCCAGGGCTTCGGTGGCGATGGCAAAGTCGACGGTGCCGTCAGCAGCCATTTCAGCGATCTGCATGGGCGAGCCCTGATGCATGTGCAGGGCCACTTCCGGGTATTGCTTGATGAAGCTGCTGATCACCGGCGGCAAGGCATAACGCGCCTGGGTATGGGTGGTGGCGATCGACAGGGTGCCCTTCTTCTCGTTGGAGAATTCCTGGGCGATCTGCTTGATGCTTTCAACCTTGCGCAGGATCTCGCCAGCGGTGGTAATGATGCGCTCGCCGGCCGGGGTCACGCGGGTCAGGTGCTTGCCGCTGCGGGCGAACACTTCGACGCCCAGTTCGTCTTCAAGCAGGCGGATCTGCTTACTGATGCCCGGCTGGGACGTATACAGGCTCTGCGCTGTCGCGGAGACGTTGAGGTCGTGGTGCGCCACTTCCCAGATGTAGCGCAATTGTTGAAGCTTCATAGGTATCCCTCAAATCAGCTGGGCGTCACCGGCAGCAGCGACGATTTATAACTATATTAGTGGTTTGAAGAATAAATCTAGAACTATTTTAGCAGTCTTCCAGGAACCTACCTGCGCCACGCAGTTACGTCTTCCTACGCCCCAGGTGTTGCGCGAGCGGCACCATATACACCGGCACGGGCGACAGCTGCAGCAAGCGCACGGCGGTGCGTCCGATCGGGATATCAACGCCAGCGCCCTGGCTATGGCTACCGAAGATCAGCAAGTCGACACTCAGGCGCTGGGCCTGCTCGAGAATCACCTGCGCCGGATCGCCCTGGCGCACGCGCACAGCCTTGATCAGGGCCAGGTCGGCTTCCTCGCCCAATTCGTCACGAAAGTTTTCCAGAACCCGCTGCTCGATATTGGCCATCACCGTGGTGACGCCTTCGCTGTGCAGTTCATCGAGGGTCTGCTCGTCCAGGTAGCTTTGCAGCAGCGATTCGGCGAACTGGCCCATGGGCTCGACCGCATGAATGACGTAGAGCTCTGCGTTGAAGGTCCGCGCCAGCGCCAGCGCGTGTTGCATGACAAAAGGCGCGTACACACCGAGGTCAGTGGCATACAGCATGGAATGGATCATTCGACCTCCTCGACTGCCATGACGGCAGAGCAAGCTTCAGCTTAGCAGCGCCAAGAACCGTCGCAGGGCCGTCCGGCGCCGAGGTTTGCCCACTAGCCCAGGGTGGGTTCGTTGCTGATCCCATGAGGCACATGGCCAGTGGCGACGACACTGCGCGCACGCTCGCAATGGCCTGCCTGGTCGTCGAAAAACACATCGGCGGCAAAGGCTTCGAGGAACGCCGATTTGTCCAGGCCACCGAGGAACAACGACTCGTCCAGACGAATATCCCACTCGCGCAGCGTGCGGATCACGCGCTCGTGGGCCGGTGCCGAACGGGCCGTGACCAGTGCCGTGCGAATCGGGCAGGCGCCTTCGGGGAACTCCCTCTGCAGCACGTTGAGTGCCGCCAAAAATGGCTTGAACGGCCCACCGCGCAACGGCTCGCGGGCCGACTGGCGCTCGCTGGCCTGAAAGGCTTCGAGGCCACCCAGCTGATAGACACGCTCGGACTCATCGGAAAACAGCACCGCGTCGCCATCAAAAGCGATGCGCAGCTCGTCACTGGCGGCGCGGCGGGCACCACCGGAGAGAATGGTGGCAGCGGCGAAGCCGGCCTCCAGGGCGCTGCGTACATCATCGGCATCGGTGGACAGAAACAGATGGCAGCCAAATGCCGCCAGATAAGGATAAGGACTACGGCCGCCGACGAAGGCAGCACGGTAAATGCCCAGACCATGGTGCTCAATCGAATTGAAGACCCGCAAGCCTGTGTCGGCGCTGTTGCGCGACACCAGCACCACCTCGACCCGGGGCTGGCCGAGGCTGGCATTCAGGCCCAGGAGTTTTTGCACCAGCGGGAAGGCGTCGCCGGGTTCGAGCACCTGGTCTTCGTGTTCGATCTGGTACTGGCGGTAGACTTCAACGCCCTGGGCCAGGTACAGGCGGTGGCTCTCGCTGAGGTCGAACAGCGCTCGGGAGGAGATGGCGACGACCAGTTTGTCGCCGAGATTCTTGCTCATGTACTGTTCCCCTTGGGGCCTTATCGCGGGGCCAGCCCGCTCCTACATTGTGGGAGTGGCGATGCGGCGGCCCGACTTGACCCGCGATGCTGTTTGCCGATCAATAAAGGCCAGGGCCTGATACAGCGCCTGCATCTTCGGCAATTCACACCCCGCCGCCCTGGCCTGGGCCAACGGCTCGGCATAAATGGCCGCCAGCTCCAACGGCCGCTGCTGGGTAAAGTCGTGGTACATGCTCGGCCAGTAGTCAGGCATCTTCTCGGTTACCGCAAACAGGTGCTCGGCATAGCCTTGCGGCAGCTCATGGCCACACGCGCGCGCGCCCTGCACCACTTCGGCCATCAATGCCTGGATCAAGGCGCGGCTGTCGGCGTCGGCCATCAGCGGCGTGGTGCTGGCCTTGAGCAGCACTGACAAACCATTGTAGGGCACATTCCACACCAGCTTCTGCCAGCGGGCCTGGGCCAGGTTGGTCATCGCCTGGGAGTCGATGCCGGCCGCATGGAACAACGTCGCCCCAGCCTCGACAATGGACTGCCGGCTGTCTTCATCCGCCGCCGGACCACTGTGATAGCCAAGGTTCACCGCGCCCAACGACTGGTGCCGGATCACCCCCGGTGCTTCGCGGTTGACGCAGATAAAACACAAGCCACCGAGCAGGTGCAGGTCGGCGGGCAGCAACGGGCGCAACTGCTCTTCGACACCCAGGCCGTTTTGCAGCAGCACCACCTTGGCATCCGGCGCCGCGACCTGAGCGATCAACGGCGCAAGCTCGGCGTTGCTGGTGGTCTTGGCGCCCACCAGCAACCAGTCGCAAGGCGGCATGTCAGCGGCATCGGCATAGGCCAAGACCGGCATCTGTACAACGCCGTGAACAGCGCTGTCGAGCCGCAACCCGTGCTGCTGAACGGCCTCGAACTCGCTGCGCAGGAGAAAATGCACCTCGAACCCGGCACGCGCCAGCATCAGGCCGTAGAAGCCGCCAATGGCGCCGGTTCCGATCACGCCGATACGCGGGTTGCTCGTGCTCATCCTGCTCTCCTCAACCGTTCATTTTCTGTTCACATTTTTTACACGCAAATCATACGTCTTGCGAACCTTCACTATACTCAAGCGAACAAGGTCAAAAAATCGACACGGAGTCGAGCATGCGTGGGTTTCTGCTGCACCCGGACGACGTTCCGGTCGTACTGACCCTGCGTCAGTCGCCCAAACTGTTTCGCCAACGTCTGCACACTATCAGCCTGGGCGGAATCGCCTGCAACCATCCACGAGCCTACCGACGCGGCATGGCGGTGGATATGCTGATCCCCTCGCTCGGCGCCGAGGCACGCTATCCCGGTTATGTGGCCTGGTGCCAGAAGCAACAGGACGGCTATCGGGTAGGCATTGCCTTCGTCGATGAACAGGCACTGTTTGGCGCGCGCATGGGCGAACAGGTGTGCCAGATCCAGCACTTCTGCCAGGCGCAGACCCAGGCCGAAAGCCCGGACGCGGACCTTGAAACCCTCGCCCAGCAATGGGTCAGCCTGCACGCCGGCGAGTTCTCCGAAGCCAGCCTTGAGGCAAGTCATACCCGGGAAATCCTCCTTCCGGGCTAAAAACCCCGTGTCTGTGGGCTTTTCCTTGCAGGAAAGCCGCCCTTGCCCATTGTCGAGCCACGGTGTAACGCGCTAAGGTTCGGCTCCCCGCTGCGTACAATTTTCGCTGCTCCGCCGCACGGGGATCGCTGGCGGCCGGCACCCGTGACCTGACGAGTAACACGATGGCTGATTTACCGATCGATGACCTAAACGTTGCCTCCAACGAGACCTTGATCACCCCCGATCAGCTCAAGAAGGAAATTCCCCTCAGCGCTACTGCCCTGCGGACCGTGACTGCCGGTCGCGAAGTGGTACGCAATATCCTCGACGGCAAGGACCACCGCCTGTTCGTGGTGATCGGCCCCTGCTCGATCCACGACATCAAGGCTGCCCACGAATACGCCGAGCGCCTCAAGGTGCTGGCGGCAGAGGTGTCCGACACCCTGTACCTGGTCATGCGCGTGTATTTCGAAAAGCCGCGGACCACGGTCGGCTGGAAAGGCCTGATCAACGACCCGTACCTGGACGACTCGTTCAAGATCCAGGATGGCCTGCACATCGGTCGCCAGCTGCTGCTGGACCTGGCGGAAATGGGCCTGCCGACCGCCACCGAAGCCCTTGACCCGATCTCCCCGCAGTACCTGCAGGACCTGATCAGCTGGTCGGCCATCGGCGCGCGCACCACCGAATCCCAGACCCACCGCGAAATGGCCTCGGGCCTGTCCTCGGCGGTCGGTTTCAAAAACGGTACCGACGGCGGCCTGACCGTTGCGATCAACGCCCTGCAGTCGGTTTCCAGCCCGCATCGCTTCCTCGGCATCAACCAGGAAGGTGGCGTGTCCATCGTCACCACCAAGGGCAACGCCTACGGTCACGTGGTACTGCGTGGTGGCAACGGCAAGCCCAACTATGACTCGGTCAGCGTCGCCCTGTGCGAACAGGCCCTGGCCAAGGCCAAGATCAAGCCGAACATCATGGTCGACTGCAGCCACGCCAACTCCAACAAGGACCCGGCCCTGCAGCCGCTGGTGATGGAGAACGTCGCCAACCAGATCCTCGAAGGCAACCAGTCGATCATCGGCCTGATGGTCGAGAGCCACCTGAACTGGGGCTGCCAGGCGATCCCGAAAGACCTCAACGACCTGCAGTACGGTGTATCCATCACCGACGCCTGCATCGACTGGGAGTCGACCGAGAAGACCTTGCGCAGCATGCACGCCAAGCTCAAGGACGTGCTGCCCAAACGCCAGCGCGGCTGACAGGCAGATACAAAAACGCCGGGCAATTGCCCGGCGTTTTTGTTGGTGCGTTGAACAGCAGCGCTGATGGCTGCCCTTCGCGATCCTCAGGCCTTGTTGGTGGCGTGTTTTTGCTGACGCTCCATGTAACGCTCAACATAGGAGCACGACGGGATCACGGTATAACCCATGTCTTCGGCGTACTTGAGCGCCTGTTCGGTGAGTGCCGCAGCGATACCCCGGCCACGCAACGCGTTCGGTACGAACGTGCGATAGATATCCAGGGTTTGCTTACCCAGGTCCATGTAGGTCAGGTAAGCACGATGACCGTCCACATTGGTCTCGAATTGATGACCAGCCTGGTCATGGTGGATGGACAACGCCTCGCTCATCACTACTCCTCGCGGGTCTTGTGCTCTGACCCCTACCTTACCGATGTTTTTCCGGCGAAGGAACCTCTACGCCACCCCGTGCCCCATTGGACAGCGAGAAGAGCATGGCTGTTCTCTGGCAAATGAGCACGTACAAATAGTAGGCGCCCCACGCCCAGATGCTCAAGGTGGCTGGTCGCAAATTTCACCCACTTGTGGCAAGCGGACACGGCGGCGAGCATCGGCCTGAACAGTTGCCGGATGTTGTAGTGCTATGACGAAGGATGACACTTTAAGTCACTTTTAGTTCAACAAAATACGCACTTGCTACACTTGCAAGCACCCGCGCGGGCGGCGCCTTCACAGTTTTTCTACATTAGGCTGTGGCGGACCCGGGACAGGCGCATTTTTTTGCAGTTCTTGCGCTCTGTCAGTTTACTTACTACAAGTAATGGGTACTATGTACGCCGGCCAGTTTCTCTTTCTTGAGAGATGGCTATTTAATAGAAAGTCCTTGAAGGGGAACACGATGAACAACGTTCTGAAATTTTCTGCTCTGGCTCTGGCCGCAGTTCTGGCTACCGGTTGCAGCAGCGTATCCAAAGAAACCGAAGCTCGTCTGACCGCTACCGAAGACGCAGCTGCTCGTGCACAAGCTCGTGCCGATGAAGCCTATCGCAAAGCTGACGACGCTCTGGCTGCTGCTCAAAAAGCACAACAGACCGCTGACGAAGCTAACGAGCGCGCTCTGCGTATGCTGGACAAAGCCAGCCGCAAGTAATAGTCCTTCGGGATTGTTATTGGAAGCCGACCCACTTGTGGGTCGGCTTTTTTATTGCTGTCAGAAAAGTGCAACGCCAGAAACGACGAGGCCTGCACGATGGCAGGCCTCGGATAAAGCAGGCAGGGCTTACTGCATGTCGTAAGGCACGCTGGAAACCATCGGTGCCTGGCCGCTGGCACCATTGGGTACGGCAATTTCCACCGGCATGCCGTCTTCGGCTGCGATGACATCACGCACCATATCCCAGTTCATGCGCAGGTTGTTGGCCAGGTCTTCACGCTTGAGCAGGGCATTGATGACTGACGTGTGCTTGTCGACCACCGACGGATCGCCCTTGTCGTCCAGCGGCGTGTGCGCCTCGAGGTAGACCTTGCCGGCACTGAGGCCGAACTTGTAAGGCTCGTTGATGATGCGTACCGGCACACCGACCGGGGCCATCTTGGCCAGCTCAAGCACGTTGTTGTTGAACATGCGGAAGCAACCGTGGCTGGTGCGCATGCCGATGCCGAACTTCTTGTTCGAGCCGTGGATCAGGTAGCCCGGCACGCCAAGGGTGAACTTGAACGGCCCCAGCGGGTTGTCCGGGCCTGCCGGCACCACGGCCGGGAGGATGTCACCGTCTTCGGCGTGTTCCTTGCGGATCGAGGCCGGTGGCGTCCAGGTCGGGTTCGGGGTCTTGGCCGTGACCCTGGTGTTGGCGATCGGCGAGCCCCAGCCTTCACGACCGATACCCAGCGGGTAGGTGTGCACCACGTTCTGCCCTTTCGGGTAGTAGTACATGCGGTACTCGGCCAGGTTGATGACGATGCCTTCACGCGGGCCCGGCGGCAGGATGAAGCGGGTCGGCAGGATGATCTCGGTGCCGGCGCCCGGCAGCCATGGGTCGACGCCGGGGTTGGCGGCGATCATTTCCAGATAGCCAAGGTCGTTGGCCGTACCGATGTCGGCAAAGGTGTCTTCGTACTTGGCCTTGATCACCTGGACCTGGCCGATGACGTCTTCACCGGGAGGCGGCAGGGGGAACTCCAGCGCAGCAGCGGGACCTGCCGCCAGCAGGGCGGCCAGGGACAGGCAACAGGTGACGGCGGGAAAGCGCGGCAACATCCGGGAAATCCTTCGCTAATTCAATTGAGTCAAGCAATCGATTGTACACCGCCCCCTGCATAATCGGGAGATGTCCCGGCAGCGGTTGGCCGTACAGGGGATGAAAGGTTATATCAGCAGGTTACAGTTCGGGCCATACCGGCCGCGTGCCACGGCGCTGGGCATCGAGAATCGCCCGGCACAGCGAGCACAGGCGGCGGTCACGGTAAATGCTGCGCTCGGCCTGCGACCAGCGCGGTTGCGCCGGCAACAGGGTGCCGCACAGGGTACGGTCGACCGAGCCACCGAGCTCGAGCTGGCGGGCTACCAGGTGAACGCGGATCTCCTGGCAGGCGAACAGGTCAAGCTGTTCGTCAGGCTCGATCAATTGATAGGCATACAGGGACCAGGCGGGACGCGGCATCGGGGGCTCCAAATCGGGGGCGCAACATTAGCCGAAAGCCGGTCACTATAAAAGCGTCAAAGCAGCGGTTTTAGTTGCGACCAGGCATTTTCCAGCAACCTGGCCTGGGCGCCCTGCCCCGGATGAATGCCATCGGCCTGCATCAGCTCGGGCACACCGCCCACCCCTTCGAGAAAAAACGGCACCAGCGGCACCTGTTTTTCGCTTGCCAGGTTTTCATACACCTTGGCGAAAGCCTCGGTGTAGCGCTTGCCGTAATTGGGCGGCAAGCGCATGCCCAACAGCAGCACCTTGGCACCGGCGTTGCGCGAGCTGTCGATCATCGAGGCAAGATTTTGTTGCAATTGCGTTGGCAGCTGCCCGCGCAGGCCATCGTTGCCGCCCAATTCAAGCACCACCAACTCCGGCTTGTGCTCTGCAAGCAGCGCCGGCAGCCGCGCCTGGCCTCCGGCACTGGTGTCGCCGCTGATCGAGGCATTGACCACCTTGGCGTCGAAACCCTCGCGCTTAAGGCGTTGCTCCAGCAAGGCAACCCAGCCCTCGCGGGTATCCAGGCCGAAAGCGGCACTGATACTATCGCCGACAATCAGCACGGTCCCCGCTGCTGCGCCCTGGGCCATGCACATCAAGGCCAGGCCAGCACTCAATAACCACACTCGCATCGGATTCTCCATGGGCCCCAGCATTCTCAGTGCGCGCAACCTTAGCAAAGTGGTCCCCAGCGCGGAAGGCGACCTGACCATCCTGCACGAACTCTCGCTGGAATTGAAACAGGGCGACAGCCTGGCGATCGTCGGCGCCTCGGGCTCGGGCAAATCAACCCTGCTCGGCCTGCTCGCCGGCCTCGACCTGCCCAGTGCCGGCTCCGTGACGCTAGCGGGCCATGACCTCGGCCCGCTGGATGAAGACCAGCGCGCGCGGGTGCGGGCCGAGCACGTCGGCTTTGTGTTCCAGTCGTTCCAATTGCTCGACAGCCTCAACGCGCTGGAAAACGTCATGCTGCCACTGGAGCTGGACGGTCGCCGTGATGCCCGCGAGCACGCCCGCAGCCTGCTTGAGCGGGTCGGCCTGGGCCAGCGCCTGAGCCACTCGCCACGCCAGCTTTCCGGTGGCGAACAGCAACGGGTGGCCATCGCCCGCGCCTTTGCCGCCGAGCCTGCGGTGCTGTTTGCCGACGAGCCCACCGGCAACCTCGACAGCCATACCGGCGAGCGTATCAGCGACCTGCTGTTCGACCTGAACAAGGAACGCGGCACCACCCTGGTGCTGGTCACCCATGACGAACGCCTGGCCCAGCGCTGCCGTCGCCTGATCCGCCTGGACGCCGGCCACCTGGTCGCGCCGCTGGAGCCTTGATGAAGCGCTTGCCGTTGTTCCCCCTGGCCCTGCGCCAGTTGCTGCGCGACGCCCGCGCCGGTGAGTTGCGCGTGCTGTTCTTCGCCCTGTTGGTGGCGGTGGCGGCCAGTACCGCCATCGGTTACTTCGGCGCCCGCCTCAACGGCGCCATGTTGCTGCGCGCCACCGAATTCCTCGGTGCCGACCTGGTCCTGCAAGGCAGCTCGCCAGCCGCGCCCGAGCAGGTCAACCGTGGCACGGCGCTGGGCTTGCAACATGCCCAGGTGGTCGAGTTTTCCAGTGTGATCGCCACCGACAACGGTATTCAGTTGTCGAGCATCAAGGCGGCCAACGCTACCTACCCGCTGCGCGGTGCGCTGCGCAGCGCCGCCGAGCCCTATGGCGCCGAAACCGCTGGCGGCGGCCCGGCGCCAGGCGAGGCCTGGGTCGAACCGCGACTGCTGGCAGCGCTGGACCTGAAGATCGGCGACAGTATCGATGTGGGCATGAAAACCCTGCGCATGAGCCGGGTGCTGACCTACGAGCCCGACCGCGCCGGCAACTTCTACAGCCTGACCCCGCGAGTGCTGATCAACCTCGCCGACCTTGAGGCCACCGGGGTGGTGCAACCGGGTAGCCGGGTCAGTTATCGCGAACTCTGGCGTGGCGAGCCCGAAGCGCTGGCCAGTTATCGTGACGCGGTGAGCAAAAGCCTCGCCGCCAACCAACGCCTGCAGGACTCGCGCGACGGCAACCAGCAGATCGGCGGCGCCCTGGGCAAGGCCGAGCGCTACCTGAACATGGCCAGCCTGGTGGCGGTGCTGCTCGCCGGTGTTGCCGTGGCGCTGTCGGCCAGCCGCTTCGCTACCCGTCGATTCGATGCCAGCGCCCTGCTGCGTTGCCTGGGCCTGTCGCGCCGCCAGGCGTTGAGCCTGTTCTGCCTGCAACTGGCAATTCTGGGCAGCATCGCCGCACTGTGCGGCGCAGCGCTCGGCTGGCTGGCCCAGTTGGGCTTGTTCGAGTTGCTGCAAGGGCTGATGCCGGCACAGATTCCGCCCGGTGGCATTGCCCCGGCCCTGGCCGGGATTGCCACTGGCCTGGTGGCCCTGGCCGGTTTCGCCCTGCCGCCGCTGGCGGCCCTTGGCCGAGTGCCGCCGCTGCGGGTACTGCGCCGCGACCTGCTGCCGGTGCCGGCCAGTAGCTGGCTGGTGTATGGCGCCGCGCTGTTTGCCCTGGGCCTGATCATGTGGCGGCTGAGCCTCGACCTGCTGCTGACCTTCGCCCTGCTCGGCGGCGGCCTGGTCGCCGCCTTGCTGCTCGGCGGGCTGCTGTTGCTCGGCCTGCGCAGCCTGCGGCGCCTGCTCGCCGATAGCCCGCTGGCCTGGCGCCTGGGCCTTGGCCAGTTGCTGCGCCACCCGCTGGCGGCTGCCGGGCAATCCCTGGCCTTCGGCCTGATCCTGCTGGCCATGGCCCTGATTGCCCTGTTGCGCGCCGAGCTGCTCGACACCTGGCAGAACCAGTTGCCCAAGGACGCACCGAACTATTTCGCCCTGAACATCCTGCCCGACGACAAGAACAGCTTTGCCCAGCGCCTGACCGAGTTCTCTGCCGAAGCCGCGCCGTTGTACCCGGTGATTCCCGGACGCCTGACGGCAATCAACGGCGAGCCGGTGCAGCAGATCGTCAGCAAGGAAACCACCGGCGACCGCGCCGTGCAGCGCGACTTGAGCCTGACCTGGGCCGCCGACCTGCCCCAGGGCAACACCCTGACCGCAGGCCAGTGGTGGCAAGCCAAACCTGCCGTCGAGGCCTTGCCCGGTGTTTCGGTGGAAGCCGAACTGGCCCTGAGCCTCAAGCTCAAGCTGGGCGACCAACTGACCTTCACCATTGGCGGCCTGCAACGCCAGGTACAGGTCAGCAGCCTGCGCACGGTCAACTGGGACAGCTTCCAGCCCAACTTCTACATGATCTTCCAGCCTGAAACCCTGCAGGACCTGCCGACCACCTACCTGACCAGCTTCTACCTGGCTCCCGGCCATGACCCGCAGGTGGTGGCGCTGTCGCGGGCGTTTCCGGCGGTGACCATCCTCCAGGTCGACGCCCTGCTCGAACAGCTGCGCAGCATCCTCGCCCAGGTCACCCTGGCGGTGGAGTACGTGCTGTTGTTCGTCCTCGCGGCGGGCCTGGCAGTGCTGTTCGCCGGCTTGCAGGCGACCCTTGATGAGCGCATCCGCCAGGGCGCCCTGCTGCGTGCCCTGGGCGCCGGGCGCGGCTTGCTGGTCAAGGCCCGGCGCATCGAGTTCGGCTTGCTCGGGGCGGCCAGCGGCCTGCTGGCGGCAATCGGCTGTGAGCTGATCACCCTGGTGCTGTACCGCTATGCCTTCGACCTGCACTGGGGCCCGCACCCGTGGCTGCTGTTGCTGCCGGTCATCGGCGCCCTGCTGGTCGGCGGCGCCGGGGTCTACGGCACGCGCCGGGCGCTCAATGCCAGCCCGCTGGCGGTGCTGCGCGAGGGCTGATCAGGGTTTGACGTAGTCGATGGCGTTGACCCACCAGCACATCTCGCCGGAAGGGGTCTGGACGATGACTTCATCGCCGACCTCTTTTTTCAGCAAGGCGCGGGCCATGGGCGAGTCGATCGAGATGTAGTCCATGCGCCCGTAGATCTCGTCGTAACCGACGATGCGAAAACGCTTGGTCTCGCCCTCCTCGTTCTCGATCTCGACCCAGGCGCCGAAAAACACCCGGCCTTCCTGCTCCGGCGAATACTCGACCACGCGCATGTCTTCCAGACGCTTGCGCAGGTAGCGCACGCGGCGGTCGATCTCGCGCAGCAGTTTCTTGTTGTACTGGTAATCGGCGTTTTCGCTACGATCGCCCAAAGACGCCGCCCAGGTGACTTTCTGGGTGATATCGGGACGCTTTACCCGCCACAGATGGTCCAGCTCCTGCTTGAGCGCTTCGTGACCTTCCTTCGTGATGATTTGCGTACTCAACAAAAATTCTCGCTTACAGGCTGACTGAGTGGCTTGCAGGGCCTGATCATCAACCCTGCCGACGCGCGGCGCAACAGCACGTGACTTGTGCCTGGCGGTTCCAGTCCCAAAGGGAAACCGCAGACAACCACAACAATACGGTCTGACCCGCATGCACGCCCAACGCACCGCCTTGCACAACGAGTTGCACGCCCGCCCGTCGCTGTACTTCGATGAGCCGGTGCATGTTTTCCACCTGGCATTTCTCGGCACCGATGCCGATTGCAACGCTCTGCTGCAGCGCTGCTGCGCGGATGCGTTCGAGCCGAACGCCGCACAGGGCATCACCCAGCTGGACGGCCATCCGTTCAAATGGGAACGCCATGCCGAGTTCTTCACCCTGACGATGGTGGTACCCGCCACCAGCCGCGAGCTGAACTGGACCACCCTGCCCCCGGCCCTCGCCGCAGGCGTCGAGCCCTACCGCGAGCAGATGATCAACGCGGTGCAGGTACTGGTGCGCGACGAACAGGACCTGGACCTGAGCCGTTATGGTTTCAAAGACCCCTGCGGCTCCTGCGTGGGCGGCGGCGATGCCGTGGTGTGGAGCGATTTTCGCCTGACTGCAGATGGCACCAACCGCTTCCTGTTCATCAACCGCAGGCTCAATGCCTACCGTCAGGGGCGAATGATCCGTCGCCTGTTGGAGATCGAGACCTACCGGATGATGGCCTCATTGTCGCTGACCGCCGCCAAGGCCCTGAGCCCGCAACTGGACGCCTATGACCGCAAGCTGGTCAGCCTGTCGGAGCGCAACGTCAGCAGTGACGGCGGCAATGCCAAGGCATTGCTCGCCGACATCGCTCAGCTGTCGCGCCAGGTGGTCGGCAGCACGGTCAAGCACCGCCATCGCTTCAGCGCCACCCAGGCCTACGCGCAACTGGTATTCGAGCGCCTGGGCGAGCTGCGGGAAAGCCATGTCGGTGATTGCCAGCGCCTGGGTGTGTTCATCGAGCGGCGGTTCAAGCCCACCGTGCGTTACTGCGCGGTCACCGAACAGCGCCTTGAGCACCTGGCCGAGAGCGTGGCCAACCTTGGCGACCTGCTGCAGGCGCGGGTGCAGGTCGAGATGGAAGAACAGAACGCCGAGATCTTGCGCAGCCTCAACGCCCGCGCCGACACTCAGATCAAGATCCAGCGAGCGGTTGAAGGCCTGTCGATCATCGCCATCAGCTACTACCTGCTGAGCCTGTTCAAACTGTTCTATGCCGGCCTGCATACCCTGGGCGCGCAGATCAGCGCACGCGAGGCGTTGTTGGGCATGGCGCCGGTGGTGGTATTGATCATGCTGGTGATTGTGCTACGGATCAGGAAAGCCAAGGCACATTGAGCAACTGACCCGGGCTGTCACTCAAGCCCGGGTAATCAGGCCCTGCCGAGCGACACGGGTCAGGTGACCGAGAACTTCGGCGGCATCTTCGGCGCTGGGCGACTGAATCACCGCCAGATCGAAACGGTCGTTGGCGAACTGGCCAAGCGAGGCGCAGGTGTCGGCAAACTGGATCAGGAAGGCAGTGGCACGGCCTTTACGGCGTGGCCAGCCATCGAGGTAGCGCAGAAGTGTTGGCTGATGGCTGCCGCCCAAGAGAATACGCGGCGTGCGCGTAGCCTGGCTGGCAGGCAACGGGGTCAGGCAAACGCTGGAACGTGGACAACTCATGGAGTAGATCTCCGCCTCGCAAAACCCGCTGGGCTGCGGTGGGAGGCGTCACCGAACCAGCGTTTTAGCGGTATTTGGTGAAACCTCCAAAGAGGTAACCCTGCGCCCCGCAAGTAGCTGTTTAAATCGGCGCAAGTCAGCATCCTAGAGAAGCCGCGGGTCAGATGTCAACATGTGACTGCAGGAGCGGGCTTGCCCCGCGATAGCGTGCTGTCTGCCACATCCCATCGCGGGGCAAGCCCGCTCCCACAAGGGCAACGCGAATTGTGCTCTTGATCTGCTTTTGATCTTGATCCACCGGCCCCGTTAACCAGAAGGGCCGAGTGGAGGTGTTGCGAAGGGGCTAGTGCGCAGCACCTTCGGCGTTAGCCGAAGTTTCGAAACGTAGAGTTGCTTGCAACTCGTAGTTCGCAATGCCCCGTAGCGACACCGGAGGGAGGGAACCCGAAGCGCAGCGTAGGGCCCCTGGTAGAGCAAGAATTTTTGTTTACTTTTTTTTCGACTGAAAAAAGTAAGGCGCCGTAAGGGCGCAAAGGTGAATCAGCATCCCCGCCCCATCCGGATCTCCCTAAACCTTAACGAGCAACATCAAACAACACCCTTACTTGCGCCCACTACCTTTCCCCCCTTTGGGCTCCAGAGATTCACGCTCGCGGTCGAAGGCCAGGAAGTACTTGTTGACGCTGTTTACGTAGCTCACCGGCCCCATGCCCACCTGTTCCATGGCGATGCGCTCGGTCTGGAAGAACCACTGGTTGCCATTGAGCCCACGCCGCCGCGCTTCGGCACGCATCGCCTGAACCCGCTCCGGGCCCAGGTTATAGGCCGCCAGGGTGAACGCCATGCGTTCACGCTCGTTAAGCTGGTTGCTGGAAAAGAACTTGCGCCGGATCAGCGCCATGTAGCGGGCGCTGGCCTGAACATTGCCATCGACATTGGCAATATTGCTCACCCCCACCCGCTGAGCGGCGCTGGGAGTGATCTGCATCAGCCCGTGGGCGCCCCCTGCCCCGCGCGCGGTCGGGTCAAGGGAGGACTCCTTGAAGGCCACCGCAGCCAGGTTCAACCAATCGATCTTCTGTTCGCTGGCGTGGCGCTGTAGCACCGGGCGCAATGCCTCCAGGCGCTTGCGATCAGTGCGTGCCAGGGGATTGTGGACCCGGTACAGACGCCGGTAGATCCGCTCAAACGCCGCATCCTGATTGGCCGGCGCCTTGTAGCCCTGAAGAAAGCGGTCGACGCTGGCGTGCAGCATTACCGCGTCACGGCGCACGTACCAGCGCATGGCCTCGGGGCTGGCCACATGCAGTTTGCGCTCGACCCGCAGCTTGGGCATGACCTTGGCCCAGCGTTCGGCAATCGGCTGCTCGACCACGG
Organism: Pseudomonas sp. SBB6; assembly: GCF_024213215.1. Taxonomy (NCBI): domain Bacteria; kingdom Pseudomonadati; phylum Pseudomonadota; class Gammaproteobacteria; order Pseudomonadales; family Pseudomonadaceae; genus Pseudomonas; species Pseudomonas sp. SBB6. The sequence goes on from NZ_JANAVH010000002.1 coordinate 374,096, forward strand.
TCAGGTGAAAAATCCCGGCCTGGACCATCTCCAGCACATCTTCGACCGCCAGTGTCGGGTCGACCCACTCGACCTTGATCGGTGCCAGCTTACGCAGGGCCAGCTTCTGGTTGATCTCATGCAGGGTGTCGCCGGCGGCACTTGAGCTGGTCAGTGCCAGGGTGCGCCCGGACAGTTGCTCGACGCGCTGGAAGCTACGCTCGCCCTTGCGCCCGACCAGCACCAGGGGCACCTTGTCGACCACCGGATCACTGGCACTGAGGCCACGGGTGGAGGTTGGATCGACCAGTTCGCCCGGCGCCACCAGGTCGGCTTCGCCGCGTTGCAAGGCGGCCAGCAGCTGCTCCTTGGCGCGGGGGATGATCTTCAGGCGGATTTCCTCGCCATCGCGGGCGCGGGCGTTGAGGTAGTGCTCAAAGGCGCGCAGGCGGTGGTACTCGACGCCCACCGGCTCGCCCTTGACCTCGCCGGAGCTGTTGCGGCTCTGGTTGACCAGCACCTTCAGCACCCGGCTGCTGCGAATCTGCGCCAGGTCGCGCACCTGGGTCTTGGGCACCGCCTGTTGCGGCCCGGCCAGACGCGCGCTGGCCGGCCCTGCCGTCAGCAGCGAGAAGCTCAGCACGATCAACAAAAACAGCGCTCGGGTCATCCGTTGCGAGGTCCGCGCGTGTGGGGTTGGCGCCATAGTTTGCAGTCGTTCCATGACAGTTGACCGCAAAAGACCACGACAACTCGTTGAAGTTCTTGGCTTTATCGATTTTCGTCGAGCTTTGTTATGCTGGCCGGCCCCCGGCCTGAGGTAGCACCATGCAACTCATCGACATCGGCGTCAATCTGACCAACCCAAGTTTTGCCGACAAACACCCGGCAATTCTCGAACGCGCCGAGGCCGCCGGGGTGGTGCAGATGATGGTCACCGGCACTAGCCTTGCGGGCAGCGAACAGGCCCTTGAGCTGTGCCAGCAGTTGGATGAAGGCGCCCAGCGCCTGTTCAGCACCGCCGGGGTTCACCCCCATGACGCCAGCAGTTGGAGCACCGACAGCAACCGCCAGCTGCGCGCCTTGCTTGAGCAGCCGCGGGTGCAGGCCGTGGGTGAATGCGGGCTGGATTTCAACCGCGATTTCTCGCCGCGCCCGCAACAGGAAAAAGCCCTGGAAGAACAGCTGGCCCTGGCGGTGGAGCTGCAGATGCCGGTGTTTCTTCACGAACGTGAGGCCAGCGAACGCCTGCTGGCGATCCTCAAGGATTTTCGTGACCGCCTGCCCGCGGCGGTGGTGCACTGCTTTACCGGCGAGCGTGCGGCGCTGTTCGGCTACCTCGACCTGGACCTGCACATCGGCATCACCGGTTGGATCTGCGACGAGCGGCGCGGCACCCACCTGCACCCGCTGGTCAGCAGCATCCCCCAGGGCCGCCTGATGCTCGAAAGCGACGCGCCCTACCTGCTGCCACGCAGCCTGCGGCCCAAGCCCAAAAGCGGGCGCAACGAACCGGCGTTCCTTACCGAAGTGCTGCGTGAAGTGGCCCTGCACCGTGGCGAAAGCGCCGAGCAGCTGGCTGCCCACAGCACCGCCACTGCCCGCGCCTTCTTTAACCTGCCCGCGATTATTTGACGCATATCAAAACGTCTTGATGATCGACTGGGCACAATGATGGCACCTTGCCAACAATGTTTCCGCTCAATCAGAGAAGACCTACCATGGGTGCCTGGCTTAGCAATATCTCCCTGAAGTACAAGTTCTGGGCCGTGAATGCGGTCGCCTTTGTCACCACGCTGTTTCTGGTGCTGTATGCCGTGCACCTTGAACAGCAGGCCCGGGCCCAGAGTGCACAAAGCAAAGCCCAGGCCCAGGCGCAGCTGCTGGCGGCCTGGCCAGCCGGGCAACCCCTGCCGAGCAACGCGCTGTGGCTGACGTACACCCCCGGCCAGGCGCCGCAGTTCGAAGGGCACAGCCTCGATGCGCTGGCCACGGCCCAAGGCTGGGTCGAGCTCGAAGGCATGCCGTTGCTGGGCGACAATCCGCTGGCCGGCGCCCAGGTCATCAGCCACGGCGATCAGCAGATCGCCGTGCTCGCGCCCTCCCCCAGCCTGATCCAGGTATTCACCGACCGCTTCACCAATTACGCCGTGTGCGTACTGATTCTGATGCTGGCGATGCTCTGCGCCTCGCAACTGCTGATCCGCTTCCTGCTCAGCCAGCTCAACACCCTCAAGGACGTGATGCTGCACGTGGAAAAAACCGGCGACCTGTCAGCCCGCGTGCCCCTGGCCTGTGGTGATGAAGTCGGACAGATGGCCAGCGCCTTCAATGCCATGCAGACCACCTACCACCGGGTGGTCAACACCGTGGCGCGCACCGCCGCACAACTGGATTCCGGCGCCGCGCGCCTGGCCGCGAGCATGAACGACGTGCGTCACGGCATGCTCGGCCAGCAGAGCGAAACCGACCAGGCCGCCACCGCCATCAACGAAATGACCGCCACGGTCTATCACATCGCCCAGCACGCCGGCGCCACCCGCGACCTGTCGCAGAGCGCCGACACCCTGGCCGGCAGCGGCCAGGAAGTGGTCAGCCGGGTACAGACCTCGATTGCCGGGCTGTCCAGCGGTGTACAACAGACCGCCGAAATGATCCGCCAGCTGGCCGACGACAGCCAGAAGATCAACGGCGTGGTCGGGGTGATTCACAGCATCGCCGAGCAGACCAACCTGTTGGCACTCAACGCCGCCATCGAGGCAGCCCGGGCCGGCGATCTGGGCCGTGGCTTTGCGGTGGTCGCCGATGAGGTACGCAACCTGGCCAAACGGGTGCAGGCCTCTACCGACGAAATCACCACCATGGTCTCGGCCCTGCAGGCCGGTACCCGCGACGCCGTGGACTTCATGCAGGAAAGCTCGTTCAAGGCCGACGACTGTGTGCAGCAGGCCCAAGAAGCCGGCGCTGCCCTGGCGCAGATCACCAGCGCGGTGGCGCAGATGCGTGAAAGCAATACGCAGATTGCCGTGGCCGCCGAGCAGCAGAGCCAAGTGGCCGAGGAAATGAACCGGGCGGTGGTGAGCATCCGCGACGTCACCGAAGAGACCGTGCAGCAGACCGTTGACTCGGCCACCACCAGCAGCGAACTGGCGACCCTGGCCGGCGAGTTGAACAAGGCCATCGGCCAGCTCAAGCTATAGGCGTCATAGCCGCCATCGATTGGCCCCTTTGCCGGGGCCACACTATTCTTCAGGCAAGCCCCTGAGGAATATTTCCATGAGCAAACGCCTGCCCAACCTGCCCGCCTGGCAATGGCGTGGTTATCACCACAACCACCGCAACCCGACCAACCTGGTGCTGCACCTGATTGCCGTGCCGCTGTTCATCCTCGGCGTGTTGCTGGTGCTCTCGGGGCTGTTCTCGCTGGACCTTGGGCAACTGGCCGTGGGCATCATCGCCCTGATCGCCGGGCTCGGCCTACAGCGTCAGGGGCACCGCCTGGAAGCCGAACAACCCGAGCCGTTCGCCGACCGCAAGGATGCCATTGGCCGCCTGCTGGTCGAGCAGTTCATCACCTTTCCGCGCTTCGTGCTCAGCGGTGCCTGGTGGCGTGCCTGGCGCCAGCGTCATCGCCGTTAAGCGAACACCGACACCGTCTGGCGACTGATTGCCAGCAACTCGCCAGAAGCGCTCCATAGCGCGGCCGAGGCATGCCCGTAACCATCGCGGGCGTGGTCGATCTGCGCACAGTACCGGCACCAGTCCAGGGTGCTCAGGCTCGGCACCGGCTGCACGAACTCGATGGTCCAGGTCAGGGTGCTGCCCGCCGCCGGTTTGCTCAGGTAAGGCAACAAGGTCGGCGGCCAGGCATCGACCAGCGCCAGCAGGTGCGCTTCACTGACCGGCTCATCCTTGACGTCACCGCGCAGGCGTACCCAACCGCCCATGCTGCGCGATGGCGTGTTGCTGAACGGCAAGCCGCCCACTGCCCAGCGCAGGGCCAGGTGGCGCATGAACTCCGGCGTGATCCCCTTGATGTAAGGCAGCTCGGGCGCGGCCTCCTGCAGGCTTTTCATTTCGACCGCCGGCAAGGCCGGAACATCGACGACCGAGTCACGCCCGGCACCGAAGCTGCCCTGGATCAGCGTCACCACTTGACCGTTCTGAGTTGCCCGGCCTAACAGCGAACTGACGGCCTTGCCCTCGCGCAGCAGCTCGACGTCGAAGCTGATCGGCACTTCGGGCTCGGCCGGGCCGACAAAGGTAATGGCCAGGGAGCGCACTGGACGCCCCGGCGAAGTTTTGGCCAGCATGGCCTCGTACACCAAGGCAGCCATCAGCCCGCCAAAACAGGCACGGCCCTGGGCCCAGCTTGAATCAATGGTCACCGCCTGGGGATGCTGGCGGACCGCCGTGAGCAACTGCGAAAAGTTCATGACGACCTCAGCGATCAGAAAAAGATTGATCTTAACCAGACAGCAGCCGGTCTACAGCACGCATTTCGGCCATTTCAGCGGGCTATCGCTGCGCAAGCCGAACCTGCAGGCGCTCCAGGGTGGCATCGGCGCGTTGCTCAGCCGTGGCCTGCTGCGCTTGCCAGTGGCTGACACACGGGGCCAGGTCGGGTTGCTGCTCGGCTTGCAGCAGCCACTGCAGCAGGTCGTGCCAGGTGCCCAGGTCACCCTGGGCACGCTTGAGGGCCTTTTGCAGGCGTGGGTTGGAGTGCTGCAATTGCGGGTAGGCTTCAGCCGCGTAGCGCACCCGCTTGATCAGCAGGCGCAGGCGATGGCGGTCGTGGGCGGGATCGTCGAGGGCCTCGCGCAGTTGCTTCCACTGTTTTCCCAGGCGTTTGTCGATGCGCTGTTGCAGGCGCCGGATCAGGCCCTGGCGCTGCGCCGCGCGCAGGAACACCGGGAAAGCGTCGACGATTGCCAGCAGGCGCGCCAGCTCGGGACTGGCGGCGACATTGGCGAAGGTTTGCCTGCGCTGAGCCAGGCGCGATTGCGCAGCGGCCGTCTGCTGTCGCTCGAACAACTGCGCGGCCAGCACCTCACGGTCACGCAGTGGTGTGGTCAGGGTACCCAGCGCCTGGGCAGCCGCTTCCAGCTGGTCGACACCGGGCAATTCGCGCAGCGGCCGCAGCAGGCTGCGCAAGCGCCGCACGCCGATGCGCAGGTCGTGCAGCGCCTCGCTGTCGGTATCGGCAGCCAGACGTGCCTGGCACGCCAGCAGGCGCACCTGCAGGCTCAGTACCTGGGCAATGACATGGTCAAGCATGGCCGACGACATGGTCTACTCCTGTATCAGCGCCCGGCGCGGGATTCGCGAATGTAGAAGCGGGCTTTCTGGGCCTTCCTGCTGCAGCCTTCGAACGCTTCGAACTGCTGCTGGGTCTTGGCCCCGGTCAACAGCGACAACGCCTTGGAGTAGCTGACGGTACCGGCGAAGCCTTCGGCCTTGGCCAGGTCGAGCTCCTTCCAGGCCGCGTCCAGCTGATTGGCGCAGCTGTCGCGGTAGGCCGTCTTGCCAGCGCAACCGGTCAGGACCAGGGCAATCAAGGGCAGGCAAATCCAGGCTTTCATCGGCAATTCCTCAGAAGAAAAAGTTCAGGGTGGCGACTTCGACGGCAAACAGTGAGAAAAGTGCCCTATTCAGCGTAGCGCAGCGCCGCTGACGATTGAAGCACAGACACAATTGGGCGCATTGTTAGACCATGGAAGCAGAACACCGGGGAAGCATCATGAAAAAGCGCGTCGCACTGGTTCTGGGTTCAGGTGGAGCTCGGGGCTATGCACACATCGGCGTGATCGAGGAAATCGAACGCCGCGGCTACGACATCGCCTGCATCGCCGGGTGCTCCATGGGTGCGGTAATCGGCGGTATTTATGCCGCTGGCAAACTCGATCAGTACCGCAACTGGATCGAGAGCCTGGACTACCTGGACGTGCTGCGCCTGGTGGACGTGAGCTTTCGCCTGGGGGCGATACGCGGTGAGAAAGTCTTCGGGCAGATTCGCAAGATCGTCGGCGAGGTCAATATCGAAGACCTGCGCATCCCCTACACGGCAGTCGCCACCGACCTCACCAACCAGCAGGAAATCTGGTTCCAGGAGGGCTGCCTGCACCAGGCCATGCGCGCTTCTGCGGCGATTCCCAGCCTGTTCACGCCGGTGGTGCAAGGCAACCGCATGCTGGTCGATGGCGGCATCCTCAACCCTTTGCCGATCATCCCGGTGGTCTCCAGCCACTGCGACCTGATCATCGCCGTGAACCTCAACTCGACCAACCAGAGGCAATACCAGTTACCGGTGATCGAACGCCCGGCAGCGTTCAAGTTGCGCTTTGACAGCCTGATCAACTCGCTGGGCTCGCACCTGCCGTTCCGGCGCAAACCGGCCGAGCAATTGATGCGCATCGAGCAGGAGCTGCAACCTGAGGCGGCGCACATTCCCAACCCCTGGCTCAGCGACGCGGCCGCCCCCGAAGCCCAGCAACCGGCTGCGGCGCCGGAAGCTGACGGCGCGCCGAAATCGGCGACCGGCTCGATCATCATCGACAACGTCGGGCCTGCATCCCTGCTGGACTTGATCAACCAGAGCTTCGAGGTGATGCAGACGTCACTTGCCCAGTACAAGATTGCCGGGTATCCGCCGGATGTGCTGATCAACGTGCCCAAGCGGGTGTGCCGGTTCTTTGAGTTCTACAAGGCGCCGGAGCTGATTGCCCTGGGCCGGGAAATTGCCCGCGATACGCTGGATAACTATGAGGCGGAGCGGCGTTGACTGCTAACAGCATCGCGGGGCAAGCCCGCTCCTACATTTGCTGTGGGAGCGGGCTTGCCCCGCGATAGGGCCCTTAATTCTGCTCCGGCCCGATCAGCCTGTACCCCACCCCAGGCTCAGTCACGATAAACCGCGGCGCAGTGGGGTCATCGCCGAGCTTCTGGCGCACATGGGCGACGACGATGCGCAGGTAGTGGCTGTCATCGACGTGGGTCGGCCCCCAGATATCCTTGAGCAGTTGCTGCTGGGTGATCACCCGCCCCGGATGGCTGGCCAGCTGCGCCAATAGCGCATATTCCTTGCGGGTCAGCGCCACCTCGATGCCGTCCAGGGTCACCCGGCGAAACGCCAGGTCGACGGTCAAGGGCCCGAAGCTCAGCGCCGATGCGGTGGCTGTTGCCTGCGGCGCCTGGCGCAGCAAGGCCCGCACCCGGGCAAGGAACTCCTGGATGCCGAAGGGCTTGGTCACGTAGTCGTTGGCACCGCTGTCCAGCGCCTCGACCTTCTGGATTTCACTGGCCCGCACCGACAGCACCAGCACCGGCACCGCACTCCACTCGCGCAGTTCACGCAGCACCTGCTGGCCGTCCATGTCCGGCAGGCCCAGATCGAGCACCACCAGGTCGGGGCGCGCCAATGCCGCCTGGGTCAGGCCTTCGGCACCGGTAGCGGCCTCCACCACCTTGTAGCCCTGGGAACTCAGGCTGATACGCAGGAACTTGCGGATTTGCGGCTCGTCATCAATGACCAGCAGGGTCGCGCTTTGGCTCATGGGGCTTCGCTTTCAGGCTCGGGTTGGGTCGGCAGCGGCAAGCATAGAGTGATGCAGGTACCCTTGCCATCGATACCGTCGCCCACGCGGATGTGCCCGCCATGGGCGCCGATCATGCCCTGGCAGATCGCCAGGCCCAGCCCCGTGCCCTGCCCGCCCCGGTCACCGCGGGCAGCGGTGTAGAACATGTCGAAAATCCGCTCGCGATCGGCCTCGGGAATACCCGGCCCTTCATCGCTGACGGCAAAGCACAACAACTCGCCCTCAGTGCTGACCTGAAGCGCCAGCCGCCCAGCCGCCGGAGAAAAACGTGCAGCGTTCTCCAGCACATTGATCAGCGCCTGCTCGATCAACGCGGCGTGAACGAACAACAACGGCAAGTCGGCCGGCACCTCGGTGCGCAGCTGCAACGGCGCCAGCACCACCCGCAGGCGGTTCAGGGCACTGCCGACAATGTCGGTGGGCGCCACCCAGTCGCGCGCCAGCTTCAAGCCGCCATGGCCCAGGCGGGTCATGTCGAGCAGGTTCTGGATGTAGCGATCCAGGCGTTCGGCTTCGTTGCGGGTGCCTTCGAGCAACTCCTGGCGATCGGCCTTGGGGATCGCCTCACCGAGGGCCAGCAGGCTGTCGATGCTGCCGCGCATGGCGGTCAGCGGCGTGCGCAGGTCGTGGGACACCGAGGCCAGCAAGGCGCTGCGCAGCTGTTCGGTTTCGCCATGCAAACGGGCCGATTCAAGCTGCTCGGCCAATCGCGCCCGGGCCAGGGCCTGGGCCAGCGGCTGGCTCAGGGCCTTGAGCAGGCGGCAATGCTGGGCCGTCAGTTGCTGGCCTTTGCGCGGTCGCACGCCGAGCAGCGCCAGGCGCGCCTCGTCCACCGACAGCGGCCACCACCACCAGCGGCCGTTGGGCAAGGTATCGCTGCCCTGGCCCGCCGCCTGGTCGTGCTGCCAGGCCCAGTCGGCGGCGGCACGCTCATTGTCGCTGAACTGCAGATCGCCGCCACTGGCCACTTGCAGTCGACCCTCGGCATCGCGTTCGAGCAGGCACACCTGCAGGTCCTGCCAGCCATCCAGGTGTTGGCCGGCGGCGGTGAACACCGCCTGGCGGTCGGTGGCGGCGGTGAGCTTGCGCGACAGCTCAAGCAACTGGCTGGTCTGCTCCTGGGTTTCGCGCAGGGCCTGCAACTGCCGGCGCTGGCGTGCGGCGAGGTTACCGGTGAGCGCTGCCATCAACAGGAAGAACAGCGAGGTCAGTACGTCTTCTTCACGCTGGATGCTGAACGAGAAAGTCGGCGGAATGAACAAAAAGTCGTAGGCCAGGAACGACATCGCCGCACAGGCCAGCGCCGGGCCCAGGCTACTGCGTACCGCCACCAGCAACACCGCGGCGAGAAACACCAGGGAGATGTTCGGCAAGGCCAGCACGCTGGCCACCGCCCAGGCCAGGCCGGACGCCAACAGGGTGGCGGCCAGGGCCAACAGGTAATGGCGCCAGACCCAGACCTTTTTCACCGCTGCACTGGGCGGTTCGGGCTGGGTGTCGCGGTCGAGCACGTTGATTTCCAGGCCATGGGCATCACGCAGCAAGCGCGTCGCCACCCCGGCGCCGAACAGCCGCCGGCGCAGGCGATCGCGTGACTGGCCGACCAGCACCAGGCTCGCGCGCCGTTCCAGGGCATGCTGGATCAGGGTCCTGGCCACCTCGCCGGCGCGCAACAGCACCACTTCGCCACCCAGGCGTTCGGCCAGTTGCTGGGCCGCCTGCAAGCGCTGACGTGCGGTTTCGTCGCGCAGCCGGCCGTTGTCGACGTGCACCAGGGTCCAGGGTAGATGGCGGCGCTGGGCGACACGGCTGGCATGCCGCACCAGGCGCTCGGCCTGGGCATCGCCATCAACGCCGACCAACAAGCGACCACGCAAGGCCGGGGCGTCCTGGCCAAGTTGGCGGTAACCGTGGGCCAGGTCCGCATCGACCTGGGCCGCCGCAGTCTGCATGGCCAACTCGCGCAAGGCGGTCAGGTTGGTTTGGGAAAAAAACGCATCGATCGCCGCCCGCGCCTGCTCCGGCACATACACCTTGCCTTCGCGCAGGCGCTCAAGCAGTTCGCGCGGCGGCAGGTCGATCAGCACCAGTTCGAAGGCTTCCTGCAGCACCCAGTCCGGCAGGGTTTCACGCACCTGCACGCCAGTGATGCCACGCACCTGGTCGTTGAGGCTTTCCAGGTGCTGGACGTTGACCGTGGTGTAGACGTCGATGCCGGCGGCGAGCAACTCCTGGACATCCTGCCAGCGCTTGGCGTGGCGGCTGCCGGGAGCGTTACTGTGGGCCAGCTCGTCGACCAGCACCAGTTGCGGGTGGGCCTTGAGCAAGCTGTCGAGGTCCATTTCTTCCAGCAGCATGCCGCGGTATTCGCTACGCAGCAGAGGCTGTTGGGGCAAGCCGCCGAGCAACGCCTCGGTCTCGGCGCGGCCATGGGTCTCGACCACTGCGGCCAGCAGCACCACCCCCTGGCGCAACTGGGCATGGGCGGCCTGGAGCATGGCGTAGGTCTTGCCTACCCCGGGCGCCGCGCCCAGAAACACCTTGAGCCGGCCGCGTCCTTCGCGCGGCAGCCCAGCCAACAACGCATCTGCGCGTTCGGAATTGCTCATGCTCACTGCCTGTCCTTATTTCGACGCCGGTGCCAGCCGCTCAAGGGCGCTGTTCAGGGCCAGCACATTGACCACCGGCGGGCCGATCAAGGGATGCAGGGTGGACTGCTCGACCAGCAGTTGCAAGGCCTCGGGCGCAACCTTGCGCGCCGCCGCCACCCGCGGCAGCTGGTAGGCCACCGCCGCAGGCGACAGGTGCGGGTCCAGGCCGCTGCCGGAGGTGGTCAGCAAGGCTAGCGGCACTGGCCCCTGCGCTTCGATGTACAGCTGCGCGGCGCTGCTCTTGACCCGCTCGGCCAACGCCGGATTGCTCGGTGCCAGGTTGCTGGCGCTACTGGCTACCGTGGCGTAGTCGCCCGCCGAAGGCCGCGACTGGAACCAGGCGTCGCCGTCGAAGCGTTGCGCGATCAACTGCGAGCCGCGCACCTGGCCCTGCTCATCGCGCAGCAGGCTGCCATTGGCCTGGTCGGGGAAGGCCACTTGGGCGATGCCGGTGACCACCAGCGGGTACACCGCGCCGGTGATCAGGGTCATCAACAGAATCAGGCTCAGGGCCGGACGAATATGGGTAGTCATGGTCATCTCCTTGGTTCAGACCAGCTTCAGGGCGGTGAGCAACAGGTCGATCAGCTTGATCCCGGCGAACGGCACGATCAGCCCGCCCAGGCCATAGATCAGCAGGTTGCGACGCAGCAGGTGGGCAGCACTGGCGGCCTGCACCCGCACCCCGCGCAGGGCCAGCGGGATCAGCACGACGATGATCAGGGCGTTGAAGACGATTGCCGAGAGGATCGCGCTCTGTGGGCTGCTCAGGTGCATCAGGTTGAGCACGCCCAGTTGCGGGTAGATCGCCGCGAACAAGGCCGGGAGGATGGCGAAGTACTTGGCTACGTCGTTGGCAATCGAGAAGGTGGTCAGCGCGCCACGGGTCACCAGCAACTCCTTGCCGACCTGGACCACATCCAGCAGCTTGGTCGGGTCGCTGTCCAGGTCGACCATGTTGGCTGCCTCGCGGGCTGCCTGGGTGCCGTCGTTCATGGCCATGCCGACATCGGCCTGGGCCAGCGCCGGGGCGTCGTTGGCGCCGTCACCGCACATGGCCACCAGGCGGCCGTCGTTCTGTTCCTGGCGGATGCGCGCCAGCTTCTTCTCCGGGGTGGCTTCGGCGAGCACGTCATCGACCCCGGCTTCGGCGGCTATCGCCGCAGCGGTCAGCGGGTTGTCGCCGGTGACCATCACCGTGCGGATGCCCAGTTTGCGCAACTCGGCAAAGCGCTCGCGGATGCCCGGCTTGACCACGTCCTTGAGGTGGATCACGCCGAGCAGGCGCTTGTCGAGGCACACCAGCAGCGGCGTGCCACCGCTCTGGGCAATCTTGTCCACTTCCCGGGCCAATGACGCCGGCATTTCCAGGCGTTGCATGCCGACGAAGGCCAGCACCGAATCCACCGCGCCCTTGCGATAGCGACGTTGCTGATAGTCGATGCCGGACAGCCGGGTTTCGGCGCTGAAGGCCACGGGCGTGAGCTGATCGGCCGTCGGTTCGCTGAAGTCATGCAACTGGCGCAGGTACTCGACAATCGACTTGCCTTCGGCAGTGTCGTCGGCCAGCGACGCCAGCAAGGCGCCCTCGCCCAACTCCCGCGCGGTAACGCCGGGCGCCGCATGCAGGGCGCTGCAGCGGCGGTTGCCGAAGGTGATGGTGCCGGTCTTGTCGAGCATCAGCACATGCACATCACCGGCAGCCTCTACCGCACGACCGGAGCGGGCGATCACATTCAGGCGCACCAGGCGGTCCATGCCCGCGATACCGATGGCCGACAGCAGGCCGCCGATGGTGGTCGGGATCAAGGTCACCAGCAGCGCCACCAGGAACACCAGCGGGATGCTGCCACCGGCAAAATGGGCGAACGGCTGCAGGGTCACCACGACCACCAGGAAGATCAGGGTCAGGCCGATCAGCAGGATGTCCAGGGCGATCTCGTTGGGCGTTTTCTGCCGTTTGGCGCCTTCGACCAGGGCGATCATGCGGTCCAGGGTCGACTCGCCGGGGTTGCTGGTGATGCTGATCAGCAGCCAGTCGGAAACCAACCGGGTGTTGCCAGTGACCGCCGAACGATCACCGCCGGACTCGCGGATCACCGGCGCGGATTCACCGGTAATCGCCGCCTCGTTGACTGCGGCGATGCCTTCGAGCACCTCGCCGTCGCCAGGGATCATTTCCCCGGCCGAGACTTTGACCACATCGCCCTTGCGCAGGCTGGTGGCCGGGACAATCTCGAAGCTGCCCGAGGCCGTACGGCGACGGGCACTGAGGCCCTGGCTGCCAGCCTTGAGGCTGTCGGCGCGGGCCTTGCCACGGCCCTCGGCGAGGGCTTCGGCGAAGTTGGCAAACAGCACCGTGAACCACAGCCACAGGGCGATCTGCAACGCCACGCCAGTGGGCACGCGGCTGTCAGGCAGCAAACACAGCAAGGTGGTGAAGATCGCGGTCAGTTCCACCACCAGCATCACCGGCGAGCGCTTGAGCTGGCGCGGGTCGAGCTTGACGAAGGCCTGTACCAGCGCCGGGCGCCACAGGGCGGCAACGGTGGTGCGCGCAGCTTCGGCGGCCTGCACCTTTACTTCGGGAATCGGCATATTCATCAGTTGTTCCTCACAAGCCCAGGCTCAGGTATTCGGTCACCGGCCCCAGGGCCAGGGCCGGCAGGAAGGTCAGGCCACCGACCAGCAGGATGGTCACCACCAGCAAGGTGACGAACAGCGGGCCGTGGGTCGGGAAGCTGTTCTGCCCCACCGGTGCGGATTTTTTCAGCGCCAGGCTGCCAGCCAGGGCCAGCACCGGCAGGATGTAGCCGAAGCGGCCGATCAGCATGCCCAGGCCGATCATCACGTTGTGGAAGGTGGTGTTGGCACCCAGGCCGGCGAATGCCGAACCGTTGTTGGCGCTGGCCGAGGTGTAGGCATACAGCAGTTGGCTGAAGCCATGGGCACCGGGGTTGCTGATCGCTGCCGCAGGTCCCGGCAGGCTGGCGGCCAGGGCGCCGAGCACCAGCACACCGACCGGCATCACCAGCAAGGTCGCCACCAGCAATTGCACTTCCCGCGCCTGTAGTTTCTTGCCCAGGTATTCCGGGGTGCGGCCAATCATCAGGCCGGCGAGGAACACGGCGACCAACACGTTGAGCAGCATGCCGTAGAGCCCGGCACCAACGCCGCCGAAGATCACCTCGCCGACCATCATGTTGACCAGCGCAACCATGCCGCTGAGCGGGTTGAGGCTGTCGTGCATGTTGTTCACCGAGCCGTTGGAGGCGGCGGTGGTGGTCACCGTCCAGAGCACGCTGGCAGTGGTGCCGAAACGGCTTTCCTTGCCTTCCAGCGGCGCGCTCTGTTCAACCAGCGGGCTGCTCAGCGCCGGGTTGGCCTGGTGCTCGCTCCACAGCGCGGTGCCGCCACCGATCAAGAACAACGCGAGCATGCCGGCGATGATCGCCCGGCTCTGGCGCATGTCCTTGACGTAATGGCCAAAGGTGAACACCAGGGCCACCGGGATGAGGATGATCGAAGCCACCTCGAACAGGTTGCTCCAGGCCGTCGGGTTCTCGAACGGGTGCGCCGAGTTGACGCCGAAGAAGCCGCCGCCGTTGGTGCCCAGTTGCTTGATCGCGATCTGGCTGGCGGCCGGGCCCAGCGGGATGGTCTGGTCGGCGCCCTGCAAGGTCAGTGCATGCACGTAATCGGCAAAGGTCTGCGGCACGCCCTGCCATACCAGCAGCAAGGCCAGCACCAGGCACAGCGGCAACAGGCCGTAAAGCGTGGCACGGGTCATGTCGACCCAGAAGTTGCCCAGGGTCTTGGCCGAGCGACGAGCGATGCCGCGGCACAGCGCGACCAGAACCGCCAGACCGGTGGCGGCGCTGACAAAGTTCTGCACGGTCAGGCCGAGCATCTGGCTCAGGTAACTGACCGAAGCCTCACCGCTGTAGGACTGCCAGTTGGTGTTGGTGACAAAGCTCACCGCGGTGTTGAATGCCAGCGACCACTCCTGCCCCGCCAGGTGCTGCGGGTTGAGCGGCAGGTAGCCTTGCAACTGCAGCACCGCGAACACCAGCACGAAGCCGGCGAGGTTGAAGGCCAGCAGGGCCAGGGTGTATTGCTGCCAGCTCTGCTCCTTGTTCGCGTCGACCCCGGCCAGCCGGTAGCAGCCACGCTCGAGCGGCCCGAGCAGTGTCGACAGCCAGGTACGCTGGCCCTCCATCACCTTGAAATAGAAACGCCCGAGCAAGGGTGCCGGGAGCAGTACCAGCGCAAAGAACGCCAGCAGCAACACGTAATCGTAACTGTGCATGGTCGCTCCTAGCCCCGATCGGCGCGCAGCAGCGCGACCAGCAGGTAGATCATCAAGGCCACTGCCAACAGCAGTGACACCCCGTCCAGAATGCTCATGAAAACTCTCCGTCCTTACGGCACGCGCCGCTGACGGTCATTGTCGGCAGAGTGGCTGTAAAGGGACGAGACCAAGAGCCCGGGGCGGGCATAAAGAATACGTAAATAACGCCGCCCAACTGTAGGAGCGGGCTTGCACCGCGATGAGGCCAGTACTGTCAGTAGATCCGGCGTCGCCTGGGTTGCGACCGCTGCGCGCTCGATCGCGGGACAAGGCCCGCTCCCACAGAAGGCTCGCGCCTACAGGGGTCTCCACTCAAGAGGCTGCTGGTAATTGGCAACCCAGTCGACCACCTGCTCGGCCGGCATTGGACGGGCGATGCAGTAGCCCTGGGCGATGTCGCAACCCAGGCCCATCAGCAACTGACCATGCTCGACCGTCTCCAGGCCCTCGGCAATCACCTGGCGGCCAAAGGCCCGGGCCAGGCCGATCACGGCGCGGGTCAGGGCCAGGTCGTCCTGGTCGTGGAGGATGTCACGGACGAACGACTTGTCGATCTTGATGGTGCGCGTCGGCAGGCGCTTGAGGTAACTGAGCGACGAATAGCCGGTGCCGAAATCATCCAGCGAGAATTGCACGCCCAGGCGCTGGCAAGCCTCCAGGCACTGGCTGACGCGCTGGATGTTTTCAATCGCCACCGACTCGACGATCTCCAGGTCGAGCATCGCCGGCGCCACGGCTGGATGACGGCCCAGCGACAACTGCAGGCGTTCGACAAAGTCGTCACGCTGCACATGGCGGGCGGCAATATTGACGCTGACCGGCCATTGATACCCCAGCGCCTGCCATCGCTGCATCTGGTTCATGGCCTGGTCGATGACCCATTCGCCGATCTCGACGATCAGGTCGGTCTGTTCGATCTGCGGCAGGAAATCAGCGGGCATCACCAGCCCCTTGCCCGGGTGCTGCCAACGCAGCAGCGCTTCAAAGCCGATCACCGCGCCGTTGTGCATGTTGACCTTGGGTTGGTAATGCAGGCACAGCTCGCCCATGTACAAAGCCTGGCGCAGGCGCGCCACGGTCTGGTGGGTGGCCTTGACCTCCCGGTCCAGCGATACGTCGAACAGGTGGAAACGATTGCGCCCACTCTGCTTGGCCACGTACAGGGCCTGGTCGGCGTGGCGCACCAGGGTATCGGTGTCCTCGTTGTCCTGGGGGAACAAGGTCACGCCGATACTGGCGCTGACGCGAATCTCCTGGTCGCGGATCGGGTACGGCGCGGCTATCGCGATCAGCACCCGGTCGAGCGCCGCCTGCAAATGCGCAGGGTCCTGTACATGGCGCAGGATCAGCACGAACTCGTCGCCCGACAACCGCGCCACGGCATCACCGCCGCGCAAGATGCCCTTCAGGCGCGTGGCCACTTCGACCAGCAGAAGATCGCCGCTGGCATGCCCGTAGCCGTCGTTGACCGCCTTGAAGCCATCCAGATCGAGCATGCACACCGCCAGCGGAATGTCCTCGTTGCGCGAATACTCCAGGGCCTGGTTGAGCAGGTCGGACAGATAGGCACGATTGGGCAGGCCGGTGAGCACATCGTGGCCCACCCGCCATTGCAGGGTATGCAACAACTGGCGCTTCTCGGTGACATCGAAGCGGATCGAAACGTACTTGCGCACCTGGCCGCTGGCCGGGTCGATCAGCGGCACCATAGTGCTGTCGACCCAGTACAACGAGCCGTCCTTGGCACGGTTGCAGATCTCGCCCTTCCAGACCCTGCCGGCGACCAGCGCGCGCCACATGTCGATGAAAAATTCCGGCCCGTGCAGGCCGGAGTTGAGAATCCGGTGATTGGCCCCGAGCAGTTCCTCGCGGCTGTAGCCGGAGATGCTGCAGAACTGCTCGTTGACGTAAGTGATCCGGCCACTGAGGTCGGTTTCGGAAAAGATCGCGGCGGCATCGACGGCCGTGCGGTAGTTATCGTCCATGAATTCCTCTGCGCCCTGGTGGCTAGCGGTTGAAACGCTCGACCAGGGCCCGCAGGCCCGAAGAAATGCTTTGCAGCTCGGCGCCGCGGTTGGCCGCGGCATTGGCGTTGCGCGCGGTGGCCTGCACCGTGCTGGCAACGTTGTTGATCTGCTCGCTGACTTCTTCGGCCACCGAGGATTGTTCTTGCGAGGCGGCGGCCATCTGCTGGCTCATGTCGCTGATGCGCTCGACGGCGGCACGAATGCCCTGCAAGGCGCGTTGTGCCTCCAGCACCTGGGCCACGCCCTGCTCGGCCTCGTTGATGCCCAGGTTGGCGATGCTCACCGCCTCGTCGGCACCGCTGCGCAGGTTCTCGATGATGCCCTGGATCTGCACGGTCGACTGGCGGGTCTTGGCCGCCAGGGCGCGAACCTCGTCGGCGACCACGGCAAAACCACGGCCCTGCTCGCCCGCCCGGGCCGCTTCAATGGCGGCGTTGAGCGCCAGCAGGTTGGTCTGCTCGGCAATCGCACGGATCACTTCAGCGGCGAGCATGATGTCCTGGGTCTGCCCGGCCAGGTGGGTGACCGCCTGGTTGATCTGGCTGACGGTGTTGGCCAGCAACTGGATGGCCTCGCGGCTGGTACCGGCAACCTGGCTACCCTGCGCGGCCAGTTGGTTGGCGGTCTGCGCCTGGACTGCGGTTTGCTGCACATGCTCGGCCACCTCGCCGATGGACGCCGCCATTTCGGTCATGGCGGTGGCGGTCATGTCGGTTTCCGCGCGCTGTTCCAGCAACGCGGTTTCGGTGCTCCTGGACAGACGGCTGGAGTCGCTGGCGGCTTCGGCCATCTGCGAGGCCAGGTCGCTCAGGCGGGTAAGCGCAGTCTTGAGCCGCGCTTCTTCGCTGATCAGGATCATCTGCAATTGTGCTGCCGAGCCCAGTTGATCGCTGTAGGTCAGGGCGCTGATCGGGTCGGCAAAGGTGTGATTCGAGCACGCCACGATCTGCCCAAGCTGGCGGCCCAACCGGCTGCGGGCCCAAAGGCCGATCAGCCCGAACAGGCCAAGGGTAATGCCCTGGCCCGGCCAGCCCGGCAGCGCCTGGTTGGCGGCCACTGCCACTGCACCGGCAGCCAATGGCAGGCTCATCACCTGGCTCAGTTGGGCCAGGCGGCGGCCGGCCGACACCGCAGGCTTGCCTTCACGCAACCGCGCATACAGCTCCTCGGCACGACGCACCTGCTCGCGGGTCGGCTTGACCCGCACCGACTCGTAGCCGACCAGGCGGCCGTCTTCGAGGATCGGCGTAACATAGGCGCTGACCCAGTAGAAGTTACCGTTCTTGCAGCGGTTCTTGACGATCCCCATCCAGCTCTGGCCAGCCTTGAGGTACTGCCACATCAGCGCGAACACCGCCGGTGGCATGTCCGGGTGGCGGACCAGATTGTGCGGGCTGCCGATCAGCTCGGCCTGGCTGAAACCGCTCATGGCGGCGAATTCGGCGTTGCAGTAGGTGATGTTACTGGCGGTGTCGGTAGCGGAAATAAGCCGCTGGTCCTCGCCGAAAGTCTGTTCGACCGAGGTGACCGGCATGTTGAGACGCACGATAAAACTCCATTTGCTGTGGTCTGTCAGGTTGTCCTGTGCAGCGCACGAACCATTCGTCCGACATCGAGATCAGCCTTCTGCCGAGGTGCTTTGCTGAATACTCTCAGCCTGCTGCCCCCGGTTGAAACTCGATGGCTTTTGGCCTGTCCAAACCGGTAATTCTACGAATTACATCACATTATGCAAATAAAGGTGATGAATCGTGGCGTTGCCTAATGCGCATAGATATCGTTAAGTTCTTGATTCTAAATGGGAATTAAGCGATGACAAATTCAAGTTTGGGTTCGGCCATCAGACGTTACCGCAAGGTAGCCGGGCTCACTCAGGCTGAACTTGGCGAGAAAACCGGTTTTGACCCCAAGACCATCAGTCGCTTCGAAACCGGCACCTACACCCCCAGCGTGGAAGCCCTGTCGACCTTCTCCGAGGCGCTGGGGATCAAACTCAAAGCCTTCTTCGCAGACGAGGACGACGAAGATGAGCAACGTGCCTACCTCTTCGGCGTCATCCATAAGGCGCCTTCCCAAGACCTGGGAAAGCTGATCGCGGCGGTAGACCTGGCCTTGTCCAAGCCTTAGTCCCGGCAACACGGAAAAAGCGGCAGGTTGAACCTGCCGCTTTTTTTTGCCCGGGTATTGCACCAACTGGTCAGACCGGTAAAGCCAATTCTCACCCACTCAACCGAAAAACCCTTGCAAAGCCGGAAAAACCGCGCTTACACTGCCCACGCACTGGACATACCGGTAAGACCACAATAATTAAGTCCTCCGCTCTTTCGCCCCCGTGGCATCGAAGCAGGGACACCGACCAGAGATCCCTCCCATGCTCAAATGGTGCTCGCGTTCGATCTTCCTCCAAGTGGTGTTGGGCCTTGTGCTAGGCATAGCCTGCGGCCTGAGCTTTCCTGAAGTTTCCCTGCAACTCAAACCCCTCGGTGACGGCTTCATCAAGCTGATCAAGATGTTGATCGGGCTGATCGTGTTTTGCGTGGTGGTCAGCGGCATCTCCGGTGCCGGCGACCTGAAAAAAGTCGGGCGCATCGGCCTGAAATCGGTGATCTACTTCGAAATCCTGACCACCATCGCCCTGGTGATCGGCCTGGTGTTCGCCTTTACCTCCGGCATCGGCAGCGGCGCCAACATTCACCTGGACCCATTGGCCAGCAGCGAAGCCAGCAACCTGGCCGAACGCGGCCAACACATCCACGGCACCGCCGCCTTCCTCATGGACCTGATCCCGACCTCGGTGGTTGGAGCGTTTGCCGACAACAATATCCTTCAGGTCCTGCTGTTTTCGGTGCTGTTCGGCAGCGCCCTGAACCTGGTGGGTGAAGCGGCCTCGGGTATCTCGCGGCTGATCAACGAACTGAGCCATGTGATCTTCCGCATCATGGGCATGATCGTGCGCCTGGCGCCGATTGGCGTGTTCGGTGCCATCGCCTTCACCACCAGCAAATACGGCCTGGAATCGCTGCAGCACCTGGGCGGCCTGGTGGCCTTGTTCTACCTGACCTGCACCGGCTTCGTGCTGCTGATTCTGGGCACCGTGATGCGCCTGTCGGGGCTGAAGATCCTGCCCTTCATCAAGTACCTGCGCGAAGAGCTGACCATCGTCCTCGGCACCGCCTCCTCCGACGCCGTGCTGCCGCAGATCATGCGCAAGCTTGAGCACCTGGGCGTGGGCAGTTCCACGGTCGGCCTGGTCATCCCCACGGGTTACTCGTTCAACCTCGACGGCTTCTCGATCTACCTGACCCTGGCTATCGTGTTCATCGCCAATGCCACCGGCACACCGCTGGCCATGACCGACCTGCTGACCATCCTGCTGGTGTCGCTGATTACCTCCAAAGGTGCCCACGGCATCCCAGGCTCCGCCCTGGTCATCCTGGCCGCGACCCTGACCGCCATCCCGGCGATCCCGGTGGTCGGCCTGGTGCTGGTGCTGGCGGTGGACTGGTTCATGGGCATCGGCCGGGCGCTGACCAACCTGATCGGCAACTGCGTGGCCACCGTGGCCATCGGCCGCTGGGAAGGCGATATCGACATGGAGCGGGCCAACAATGTGCTGTCGGGTAAACAGGGCTTCGGCTTTGCCCAGCGCAAGACCCCGAACGCCCATCAACAAGAGTTCTGAGTAACATGGCCGGCAGCCCCACTGCCGGCCACAGGAGCAAACCATGCAAGTGTTCTCATGGAGTGAACAATGATTACTTCATCGACCGTCGTGAACTCGGTGGTAGAAAAACTCCGTCAGGCCCTGGCCCGTGGCCAGTGGCGCTCCGGCGACATGCTCCCGGGCCAGCGCGAACTGGCCGAGCAACTGGGCATCAGCCGCCCGAGCCTGCGTGAAGCGGTGACGGTGCTGGAAACCCTCGGCCTGGTGCGTTCGATGCCGGGCAAGGGCGTGCTGGTGCTTGATGCCGATACAGTGCAAACCACCCTGCCCCAGAGCGGCGTCGCCGAGGCCAGCCTGGAAGACGTGCTGCAGCTGCGCTATACCCTCGAGCCGTTCATCGTCGGCCTGGTGGCGCAGTCGATCAGCAGCAAGGAAATCGGCCAGCTGCGCCTGACCCTGATGGACATGCGCGAGGCCCTCGAGGCCCAAGACAGCGAAGCCGGCGTCAACGCCTACATCGCCTTTCACGAAGAGCTGTTCACCCTGACCGCCAACCCGATCTTCCAGAGCGTGGTGCAGCAGACCAGCAACGCCCTCAAGCAAAGCGCCGCAGTGCTGCGCAACTCGCCCGAGCATTTGGCGGCAAGGCTTGAAGAAAACGAAGCGGTGGTACGTGCCATCCGCAACAAGAACAGCGCCCAGGCCAGCGCGCAGATGCGCCACCACATCCTCCAGGAAGGCCGGCGCATGGGTATCGAACTGAACATCCCGGACGATCATCCGGGCAACTGACCCCAGGAGTGCGACCATGAACGCCAGCGCCCACGCCCATGACCCTGCCCTGCCGCCACTGCTCGCCCAGGGTGAACGCCGGTTGTCGGCCGAGCAGATCTACCCGCGGCTGTTCGATGCCATCCTCGAACAGCGCCTGGCCCCTGGCAGCGCCCTGACCGAGCAAGCCCTGGGCGATGCCTTCGGGGTCAGCCGCACGGTGATCCGCCGGGTACTCGGGCGCCTGTCCGACCAACAGGTCATCGTCCAGCGCCCCAGCCACACCGCACGCCTGGCCGCGCCCGACCCACAGCATGCACGGCAGATCCTCAGCGCCCGGCGCCTGGCCGAAACCACCTTGATCAGCCTGGCGGCCAAGCGCTCACGGCCGGCCAAGATCCGCCAACTGCGCGAGCTGGTGGCCCGCGAGCGTCAGCACCATGAACAGGGCCAGCGCTGCACGGCGATTCGCCTGGGTGGCGAGTTTCACCTCAAACTTGCGGAAATGGCCGACAACGCACCCTTGGCACGTTTTCTCAATGGCCTGGTGCCGCAAACCTCGCTGATCATTGCCCAGTACGAAGCGCGGCCATGCAGTCATTGCGCCTGGCAGGAGCATGCGGCGATCATCGATGCGCTGGAGGACGGTGATGGCGAGGCGGCGTTGGCGTTGATGCATGAGCATCTGGACCATATCGAGGCCAAGCTCGACCTGGAGGGGTGACCGAAGGGCCTCATCGCCGGCAACGCCGGCTCCCACAATAAATCTGCATGCACCGAACCTGTGGGGGCTGGCCTTGCCAGCGCTCGCAATCCAGGCGACAGCTGTTGCCCGCCCGCTTTACCATGGGCCTCGATCGCCTTGGAGGGCACACTGATGAACGAAAGGATCACCTCGGTTAAACCCGAGCCCGCTGCTGCACCTGCGCCGCAAATGACGCCGCAACAGCGTCATCAGGTGCGCGTGGCGATGTCCGATGCCTTCGTCGACACCCACATCGAATACCTCTGGATCGCCCGCCACCTGGTAGGGTTTGACCGCGAGCTGCTGAAAGAAATCTTCTACAGCGAAGTCGCCCCCGCCTGCTACGGCAACATCATGACGCCGGTACCGCCGATCTGGACCGGTTTCGACGAAACCTGGCTGCAGGAAGAGATCGAAGAAATTCTCCAGGCACGCCGCGACAGCTGGTGGCGGCGCCATATCGACCGGGTGCTGAATGCCACCTGGGTGTGGTTTTTCTGCAAGGAAATCTGGGCAGAGATCGTCGAGGCGCTGGATCAGGCCGAGGCCGAACAGCAGCCCGAGTGACGGCACCTATACTCAAATAACCACCGTGCTCGACCTTCCCTAACCACAGGGGGCTGCGATTTTATGCCGCGTTCCCCGCTTACCGTGTTGCTGCTCGCCTTGTTCCTGGTGCTGGCTGGCTGCGGCTCGCGGCAAACGGTCAGCGAGCCGCCGCCCATCCCGGTCAGCGCGGCGACCTGGCAACAGATCGACCGCGACATCATCGACGCTTCGCTGGCCACCACCAGTTCGGTCAACGACTATGCCCGGCGCTCCATGCGGGTGTGGAAGGAGCGCGTGCAGCAGTACACCGAAAGCGACTTCATCCCCTGGTTCACCGGCTACTGGACCCAGCAATGGCTGACCATGAAAGTGGCCTGGTACAAGATGAACAGTGGCGAAGGCCGTGAAACACCGGAAAAACGCCTGGCCCTGTACCTGCAAGAGCAGTACCACGAGCGGGTGCTCGACCCGGTGGCCAAGGAAATCGACCCCGAAGCCATTCGCGACCGGGCCATGGAGCTGTATATCCAGCTGCTCGGCCAGCAACTGCAGCAGATCGCCCAGCGCTACCGCGCACCAACGGAGCAGTTCAACCTGCACCTGACGCGCATCCAGGCCATTGGCCTCGGGCCGCCGGCCAACAACAACGCATCGCTGCATCAACTGCTGTTCAGCAAACCGCTGGAACAGCAACCCGCCTATGCAGCCCTGGTCAAACGCCTGCACAGCGCCGTGCGCGCCGGCACCCAGCGCTCGGACATCGGCTTGTCATCGGTCGCCCAGCAAGCCAGCGAAAAGCTCGGCGCCACCCTGGCGCCACGGGGTATTGCCAGCGCCGTGGCGGCGGCGGTCGGGCGCGCCGCGGGCACGGTGATTTCTCTGGCGGCGACCGGTTTTGGGGTCGTGAGCCACAACCGCGAGCAACCGGCGATGATCGAACAACTGCGGGTGATCCTCAACGTGGCGCTGAACGAGGAGTGGCGCGATCTGATGGAGAATCGCAAGACCGGCGCCATGGCCGGCGTCTATTACCTGTCGGGGGAAATCGAAGACAGCCTGCTAGCCGCCGAAGGCCCCGAGCACGAGCCGCAGCCCGCCGCCCAAGTGATCACTCTACCCGCCCAGTAAGGGTCTTGTTCATGCCGGCTGCGCCTGGGCCGAGCTCGGCAGGCCAAAGATGCGGTCGAACAACCCGTTGTAGATGAAGGTGTAGCAGGGGATGAGAATGATAAAGGCCAGGTCCACCAGCACGGCTTCGACCAGGCTCATGTTCAGCCACCAGGCAATCAGCGGGATCAGGTACACCACCAACGTCAGCTGGAAACCGATGGCGTGCGCCACCCGCCGGGCAACACTGCGCCCGCGCTTGGCCTGACGGCTTTCCCAATACTCGAACAGGGTGTTGTAGATGAAGTTCCAGGCCATGGCGATGGTGGTGATCATCACCGCCAGCGGCCCGGTATTGCTCGGCGCGCTGTCGGCCAGGTAGGCCAGGCCCAGGGTCGACATGCACAGGCCGATCAGTTCATAGGCGGTCACGTAGACCAGTTTGCGTTTGACACCTTGCACGTTGCTAACCTCGGTTTTGCACTAAAACGCCGCCCTTTGGCGCGGCTGAGGCGGGCAAGCCTGCGTCAATCCTGTTGACAACCAAAGTCAACAGCTATCAGATTTACTGATAGGAGATTGCCATGAACTTTTCCAGCGACAACATCGAACTGTTTCTCGCCGTGCTCGACCGCGGCTCGTTTTCGGCCGCCGCACGCGCTCTGGGCCGAGTGCCTTCAGCGGTGAGCATGGCCATCGGCAACCTTGAAGCGGAGCTGGGCTTCAGCCTGTTCGATCGCACTCCCCGGGAAACCCGCCCCACCGCCATGGCCCAGGCGCTGGAGCCGCATGCGCGGATGATCGCTGATCAACTGGGGCAGTTGCAGGTGCATGCCCTGGAGTTGTCCCAAGGGCTGGAAAGCACCCTGAGCATCAGCGTGGTGCCGGACATCGAGCACAGGCGCCTGCTGGCAGCGATCAGAACCCTCAGCGAGCGTCACCCGTTACTGAATGTCGAGGTGCTGACGGCCCCACAGGAAGACGCCCTGCAACTGCTGCACGACGGTCGCGTCAGCCTGTGCCTGGCCTTTGCCGGGCTGGCAGTGGACGCCCGCCAGCGCTTTCAGAACATCGGCCTGGAATCGCTGGTGGCCTGCATCGGTCCGCAGCACCCGGCCCTGCAGCAGCGCCCGCGGCAGATCGTCTACCTCGAAGACCTGGCCAACGTGCGGCAGATCCTGGTGGCCAGCCGTGACCTGCCGCTGAGCGACACCCGCGCGCTGATCGGCAAGGCGCACTGGCGCACCGACAGCCTGGCCATGGCCATCGAGATGGTTGAAGCCGGCCTTGGCTGGGGCGACTTCCCGTTGTCGCGGGTGGCGCCTCTACTGGACGCCGGACGCCTGGTGCGCCTGGATTTCAGCAACACCCGCAACGAGTTGCAGCTGCCGGTGCATGCCTTCTGGCGCCAGCATCAGCCGCTGCAAAAAGCCGCCCAGGAGCTGGTGCGTTTGCTCGGGGTGCAGTAAAGCGCCTGGCTGAAACACGCACGCCAGAGCAGGCCGTAGGAAAATCCTGTCAGCCCCTGCGGCAAAACTACCTATCAATTTTTCCGCTTCGCGGCCGATACCTGTCTGGATAGGTACGAGCACACGCCAAAAGCGCCGCTCGGCACTCCTCTTTACTGGCACAAGGTCTCGGAACATGAACCTGAAATTTCGCCACAAGATCCTGCTGTGCGCCTGCGGCGTCGTGGTTCTGGCATTTGCACTGTTCACCCTCTACAACGATTACCTGCAACGCAACACCATCCGACAGAACATCGACTCGTCGGTCAAACAGGCCGGCGCACTGGCCGCCAGCAGTGTGCAGAATTGGATGAGCGGACGCATTCTGGTCCTGGAAAACCTCGCCCAGGACGTCGCCCACCAAGGCGCCAATGCCGACTTCCCGGGGCTGGTCGACCAGCCATCGTTCACCAACAACTTCCAGTTCACCTACGTCGGCCAGTCCAACGGCGTGTTCACCCAGCGCCCGGACGCGAAGATGCCTGACGGCTACGACCCGCGCCAGCGTCCGTGGTACACCGCCGCCGTCGCCGCCAACCAGACCATGCTGACCCCGCCCTACATGGCCGCGGTCGGCGGCCTGGTGGTAACCATTGGCATGCCGGTGAAAAGCAAGGCCAACGGCGAGCTGCTCGGCGTGGTCGGCGGCGACCTGAGCCTGGCCACCCTGGTCGATATCATCAACGCCGTGGACTTCGGCGGTATCGGCCACGCGTTTTTGGTCGACCGTAACGGCCAGGTGATCGTCAGCCCGGACAAAGACCAGGTGATGAAGAACCTCAAGGACATCTACCCGGGCAGCAACCTGCATATCGCGCCAGGCACCCACGAGGTGACCCTGAACAAGCAGGAGCGGATCATCTCCTTCGCCCCGGTCAGCGGCCTGCCGACGGCGGACTGGTACATCGGCCTGTCGATCGACCGCGACAAAGCCTACGCCGGCCTCAGCCAGTTCCGTACCTCGGCGATCATCGCCATGCTCATTGCCGTGGCCGCCATTGCTGGCCTGCTGAGCCTGCTGATTCCGGTGCTGATGCGTCCGCTGACCACCATGGGCCGCGCCATGCAGGACATTGCCCAGGGCGAAGGCGACCTGACCCGCCGCCTGGTGGTGGAGAACAAGGACGAGTTCGGTGAACTGGCCGGTGCCTTCAACCAGTTCGTCGAGCGTATCCATGCCTCGATTGCCGAAGTGTCCTCGGCCACTCGCCAGGTCCATGACCTGTCCGAGCGGGTGATGAGCGCCTCCAATGCCTCGATCATCGGCTCCGAAGAGCAGAGCATGCGCACCAACAGCGTCGCCGCGGCAATCAACGAGCTGGGCGCCGCCACCCAGGAAATCGCCCGCAACGCCGCCGACGCCTCGCAACACGCCAGCGGTGCCAGCGAGCAGGCCAATGATGGTCGTCAGGTGGTGCAGGAAACCATTTCGGCGATGACCGCGCTGTCGCAGAAGATCAGCGAATCCTGCGAGCAGATCGAAACCCTCAATGCCAGCACCGATGACATCGGCCAGATCCTCGACGTGATCAAGGGCATCTCCCAGCAGACCAACCTGCTGGCGCTCAACGCCGCCATCGAAGCGGCCCGCGCCGGTGAAGCCGGGCGTGGTTTTGCCGTGGTTGCCGACGAGGTGCGCAACCTGGCGCACCGCACCCAGGAGTCGGCCGAAGAGATCCACAAGATGATCACCACCCTGCAGGTCGGTTCCCGCGAGGCGGTACACAACATGAACGCCAGCCAGGTTTCCAGCGAAGAAAGCGTGCTGGTCGCCAACCAGGCCGGCGAGCGCCTGAGCAGCGTGACCCAGCGCATCGGCGAGATCGACGGCATGAACCAGTCGGTGGCCGCCGCCACCGAAGAGCAGACCGCCGTGGTCGAAAGCCTGAACCTGGACATCACCCAGATCAACGTGCTGAACCAGCAAGGCGTGGCCAACCTCAACGACACCCTGCGTCATTGCGATGCCCTGGCCCAGCAGGCCGGGCGCCTCAAGCAACTGGTCGACAGCTTCAAGATCTGACGCGTAAACAACAAAGGGGCCGCTCAGGCCCCTTTCTTTTACACCTCCCGCTACACCGCCAGCACCCGCTTGGCCCGCCCCAGGCGCAACCAGCCGATCAATACCGCCAGCATCAGCACGAAGCCCAGGTAGCCGAAGAACGGATAGACCTGGCCGACCAGGCTGATAAAGCCGATCAGGCTGCAGATAAACGCCGCCACTCCCGCCACCACCGAGCCCAGGCGAAAACTGCGGGTACCGGCCGGCAACAGCCGCGCCAGGAACGAATACAGTGTGCCCACCGCAGTGTTGACGATCATGCCGAAGATGATCACGCACATGATCACGCCCAAGGCCGGAGAGATTTCGCTGGCAATCGACAGCATCGGCATCGGCAGATCGGCGACGGTATCCAGGCGCGACAACAAGCCTGCGCTCATCACCAGCATCAGGCCGCCCAAGGCCGCACCGCCGAGAATCCCGCCCCAGATCGCAGTCTTCTCCAGGCGTGCCGAGCCACCGAGAATCGCCAGGATCGGCGCACCGGCGACAATGTTGTACGACACATACAGGAACGCGCCGAGCAGCCAGTGGCTGGTACCCGCCTGCTGCTGGCTGGCCACCTGATTCAGCGCGGCAAAGCTCAGCTCGCGGGTGAACACTGCGTACAAGGCGATGGCCGTGGCGATGAGGATCAGGAACGGCGTGACCGCCCCGATCAGCAGGATCACCTTCTGCACATCCAGACACACCACTGCCACCACCAGCAGGGTCACCAATACGCTACCGGTCAGCGCCGGAATGGCGAACTGCTGTTCAAGCAATGCCCCACCGCCGGCAAGCATCACCACGGTGACCGCAAACATGAAGAAGGTGATCAGCAGGTCAACGAACAAGCCCAGGTAGCGCCCACAAATGGCATACACCACATCCTTGTGCGAGGCGGCCTGCAAGCGGTTGCCCAGCCCGGCCAGGGCCATGCCGAGAAAAGTGAACAAGGCCGCGCTGACCAGCGCCCCGAGCAGGCCCCAGAGGCCGAAGTCGACAAAGAACAGCAACAGCTCCCGCCCCGAGGCGAAACCCGCGCCGACGATCACGCCGATAAAGGCGCCTGCAATTTTCAGCTGCTCTTTCATTTTCAACCCTCTGGTATCGATGGCCCTGCCCGGGCCTTGTTGTTGTTTTTACCCAGTGTTGCTGTGGTGCCTCAGTCGTTGCCGATCCAGGCCTGTACTTCGATCTCCACATCCACGCCCAGGGCCAGGCCGGCACTGACGGTGGAACGCACCGGGTAGCCGTTGGCGAAGACGCTTTTGTACACCTCGTTGAAACCGGCGAAATGGGCCATGTCGGACAGCCACACAGTGGCCTTGATCACCTGATCGAAACCGACGCCGCATTCGGCCAGGGTTTCGCCGATGCGTTCCAGAGCGGCCTGGGTCTGGACCTGAATGTCGCCACGCACCACTTCGCCGTCGGCGCGCATGGGGATCTGCCCGGAAAGGAACAGAAAGCCGCCGACCTTCACCGCCTTGGAGAACGGATACGGCAGGTGGCTGGGGATACGCTGGATAGTCGAGCTCATGGGAAATCTCCTTGGGGAGTTAACGAAAACGCGCCGGGGACAAGCATTGCGGCTCGACCCCTTCGGCGCTCAAGGTTGCTGCAAGCGGCTGCTCTAGCAGCAATGCGCAGGCCAGTTGCGAAGCGCCGGCAGCAGACTGGATACCGTAACCACCCTGCGCCGCCAGCCAGAAAAACGCAGGATTTTGCGGGTCGTGGCCGATCACCAGGTCGCCGTCGGCGACGAACGAACGCAAGCCCGCCCAGGTATGGCTGGGGCGGCGAATCGCCAGGGTGGTGATGGCTTCAATGTTGTAGATGCCGATGGCCACGTCGAGCTCTTCGGGCATCACGTCCTGGGGCTCGACCGGGTCGGCATTGGCTGGCGAGCCGAGCAACTGCCCGGCGTCGGGCTTGAAATAGAAACTCTCATCGACGCCGATCACTGCGGGCCAGCGACTGAAGGCCTGGTCTTGCGGGCCTTCGAAGGTAAAGGCCGAGCGTCGGCATGGCTGCAGGCCGACGGGTTGGATACCACAGACCGCCGCGACGTGATCGGCCCAGGCGCCCGCGGCGTTGACCAGTTGGCGCGCCTGAATACGACTGCCATCGGCCAGGCTCAACTGCCAGTGACCTTCGTGGTAGCCGCCTTCAACCACCTCGGCATTGCAACGCAACTGGCCACCGGCCTGGCGGTAACCGCGCAGGAACCCCTGGTGCAGCGCATGCACATCCAGGTCCATGGCACCGGGCTCCAGCACTGCTCCGGCCAATACCTCGGCACGCAGGCTCGGCACCAGCGCCAACGCCGCGTCACGGTCGAGCAAGGTGACGTCGGTGCCGTTGGCCAGGCTTTGCGCATAGGTGCTGTCGAGCAGTGCCTGCTGCTCCAGCGTTGCCACATACAGGCAACCCCGCGGCTCGAGCAACGCATGCTCACAGAAGCCCGGTGGCGGCGACTCATAGAATGCACGGCTGGCGCGGGTCAGTGCCTGGATCTGCGGCGTGCCATAAGCCTCCATAAACATCGCGGCCGAGCGCCCGGTGGAGTGGTAACCGGCCTGGGATTCGCGCTCGAGCATCAGCACCCGTTGTCCGTCAGCCAGGCGATAGCCCAATGAAGCGCCGGCAATACCGGCGCCGATGATCACGATGTCGAAGGTCTCTGTCATAGCCGTGCAATCGCCTGCGCAGTGAAATTATCATTTGTGAGAATTCTAATATATGAGAATTTCGGATTATGCAAGCGGCCACGGTAAGATGCGGGTCCGTTTTGTCTGACCGAGATGTTTGATGAGTGCCGACCGCTCCCCTGCCGACGACCGCCCTGGTGCGCTGCCACTGATTGACCGCGCCGAAGTCGGAGCGCGCCTGCGTAGCGTGCGCAAGGCCCAGCAACTGACACTCAAGCAACTGTCAGCGCTGTCCGGGGTACCGGTGTCGACCCTGTCGAAAATGGAACTGGCCCAGGTCTCGGTGAGCTACGAGAAACTGGCGGCGGCGGCGCGGGCGCTGAAGGTTGATATCGCCCAGCTGTTTCGCGCTTCAGGCGTGAGCGATATGCCGGTGCCGACCACGGTGGTGGTCAACTCCCTGCCCACAGCGCCCGGCTACAGCACCGGGACCTACGACTACCACCCGATCGCCGGAGAATTTCCCGAGCGGCTGATGACGCCAATGTATGCGCGGATCATCGCCCGCGAGCGGCAACAGTTCGATGAATTCATCCGCCATCCGGGACAGGAATTTGCCCTGGTGCTCAGCGGACGCGTGCGGATTGTGTTTGAGACGGGTGAGGCCGTGAGTATCGGCCCGCAGGAGACGGCGTACTTCAACAGCAATGTCGGGCATATTTATCTTTCCGAGACGGAAGATGGTGGGGATGCGCATGTGATGGTGGTGATGACGGATCGGTAACAGCGTTGTCTGTAACACCGCATCGCGGGTCAAGCCCGCTCCCACAGCGCCACGCGCTCAGCAAGAGCGAAGCGAATTGTGCTCTTGATCTTGATCTACCGGCCCCGTTAACCAGAAGGGCCGAGTGGAGGTGTTGCGAAGGGGCTAGTGCGCAGCACCTTCGGCGTTAGCCGAAGTTGCGAAACGTAGAGTTGCTTGCAACTCGTAGTTCGCAATGCCCCGTAGCGACACCGTAGCGAGGGAACCCGAAGCGCAGCGTAGGGCCCCTGGTGGGGCAAGCCCTTTGGTTACTTTGGGGCGACTGCCAAAGTAACCCGCCGTAAGGGCGGAAAGGTGACTCCGCGCCACCATCACAACCGGATAAGCCCCTCCTCTCACAGCCACCACCGGTTATAACCTAATAACGAACTAGTCTATTTGGCTATAAAAAAACCTTTATGCTGGCTGCCATCCGATCACGGGCACGTTGGGCGTTTAGGTTACTTATGGATGTAGGTTCTTTCGGTTTTACCATTGCAGGCCTGGTAGTAGGTTTCATCGTCGGCATGACCGGCGTCGGCGGCGGCTCCCTGATGACCCCGATCCTGCTGTGGTTCGGTATCAACCCCGCCACCGCCGTAGGCACCGACCTGCTCTACGCCGCCATCACCAAAGCCAGCGGCGTCTGGGTCCACGGCAAAAACAACAATATCGACTGGAAAATCACCGGCTGGCTGACCCTCGGCAGCGTCCCGGCCGCGGCCCTGACCCTGTGGTTCCTCGCCAGCCTCGATGCCGACACCCAAGCCGCCAACGCCATCATCAAGCAAGGCCTGGCCGTGGTGCTGGTGCTGACCGCCCTGGCCATCCTGTTCAAAAGCAAACTCCAGGCATTCGCCAGCAAACACGCCGGCGACCGCTATCACCTGAGCGGTACCAGCCTCAACCTGCTGACCGTAGTCACCGGTGTGATGCTCGGCGTCATGGTTTCGCTGACGTCCATCGGCGCTGGCGCCCTGGGTACCGTGGCGCTGTTCCTGCTCTACCCCTACCTGGTTACCCGCCGCCTGGTCGGCACCGAAATCGCCCACGCCGTGCCGCTGACCCTGGTCGCCGGCCTGGGCCATGCAAGCATGGGCAACATGGACTGGTCGCTGCTTGGCTACCTGCTGCTGGGCTCGCTGCCGGGCATCTACATGGGCAGCCACCTGACCGGACGGATTTCTGACAGCATCCTGCGCCCGTGCCTGGCAGGCATGCTGCTGATGATCGGCTACAAACTGGCGTTCTGAGTGTGTCGTTTGATCTACGAGTGCTACGCACTCGATCGCTGGCAAGGCCAGCTCCCACAGGGGTAGCAGGCGACATCAAGCCCTGTGGGAGCCGGCCTTGCCGGCGATGGGCTACGCCGTAGCCCCAAGGTTCAATCCTGCGTGCGCCACAGCACCGGCCACATCTGCGACCAGCTCCCACTGCAACTGCCCATCCGCGCCAGCGAGCGCAGTTGCATGCGCTGCCCATCAAAACGCCAGCTCTGATCGACACCGCAATCACCTATGCCGCGCCCCTTGGTAAAGCTACTGAGTACTCCGGTGTCTGCGTTGTACTCGACCGAGCCACCAAAGTCGCCCCACTGCTCCAGCCCGGGAAACTCCGCGAACTGCAGGGCCTGGGCCTGCTGCGGATGCGCCCGTGAAGTGGTGAACATGGCGTACTCGCAGTTGTAGGCGCCACAGCCATAGCGAAA
This sequence comes from Pseudomonas sp. SBB6, assembly GCF_024213215.1. NCBI lineage: Bacteria > Pseudomonadati > Pseudomonadota > Gammaproteobacteria > Pseudomonadales > Pseudomonadaceae > Pseudomonas > Pseudomonas sp. SBB6. The sequence goes on from NZ_JANAVH010000002.1 coordinate 406,251, forward strand.
GCTGACCAGCGCACGCTTGCCACTCAACGCATAGGCTTGGGCAGTATCGGGCTGCCAGTCATCACCCACGTCTTGCCAGGCATCGGCGCTGGCTGCATGCACGGCGGCGACAATGCGCCTGGCCTCTGCTTCCCCCAGCGGCTCGGGCCGTGCGAAGGGCGCCAGCTTCGGCAGCGCCGGCGCAGGCGGCACGGCACTGTCTGGCGCATCACCTGCACGCATGAAGGCACTGCGGTGGCCCAGCCGCCCCTGCACCGAATCGATCAGCAACAATGAGGCGCTCAGGCCATTGAGCGAACTCCCCAGCTCACCATCATTGCTTGCCGAGGTCAGCCGCGAGCCATTACGCAAGGCCTTGACCAAGGCCACGGCCTGCTCGCCACTCGCCCGCCAGGACACCACGCCGTTGTGCTGTTCTTCATGCAGTGCCAGCGCCAGAGGCTTGCCATCGAGCTGCAATGGCCCCTCCAGCGAACTCTGACTGTAAATCGTTACCTGCAACGGCCCATCCAGACCCGCGCCACGCACGATTTGAATACCCAACGGCATGCCGTCGACGCTTTCATCGGCCGCCAGTGCTGTACATTGGCGGGTGTTGTCACACCCCACCACCCAGTCCTTGAGGTGCCGGTACAAGGGTACCGGTTCTGCCGTCGTGGCCTGGGTAGCGCCGGGCAAGGCCAGCAGGGAGAGAAAGGCTGCGTGCAGCGGTGCGCTCATGATGAAGTCCGTTTCAGGTGAGCGCACATTCTACCCCTGGAACTTCTCGAAGTCCGGTTGGCACAGCGGGCTTGTCATTTACATATGGAAATTCGTATATTCGAATTTCCATATATCAAATCCGGACCGATTCGATGCTTACCCCTGCCGCCCTGTTCAAATGCCTGGCCGACGAAACCCGCGTTCGCGCCACGCTGTTGATCGTCCGCGAAGGCGAACTGTGCGTGTGCGAGCTGATGTGCGCACTCGACGACAGCCAGCCGAAGATCTCCCGCCATTTGGCCCAGCTGCGCAGCTGCGGCCTGTTGCTCGACCGCCGCCAGGGTCAGTGGGTGTACTACCGCCTCAACCCGCAGTTGCCAGCCTGGGTGAACGAGGTGCTGCAGCTGACCCTTGAGGCCAATGGCCAGTGGCTCAGCGACGTCAGCGAGCGCCTCGAGGCAATGGGTGATCGTCCTGTCCGTGCGACCTGCTGTTGAGGAATCAGCCCATGCGAGTCTTGTTCATGTGTACTGCCAACAGCTGTCGCAGCATCCTCTGCGAAGCGCAGTTCAATCACCTGGCCCCGGCCGGTTTCCACGCGGTCAGTGCCGGTAGTTTTCCCAAGGGCCAGGTGCATCCTCGCAGCCTGTCGACCCTGCAACGCGCCGGCATCGCCATCCACGGCCTGACCAGCAAAGGCAACGACGCCTTCGCCGACAACCCGCCAGACATCGTCATCACCGTCTGCGACAACGCCGCTGGCGAAGCCTGCCCGCTGTATTTCGGCCCAGCGCTGAAAACCCACTGGGGCCTGGCAGACCCTTCCGAGGCCCACGGCAGCGATACACAGATCGATGCCGCCTTTGACGCCACCCTGGCGCGCATAGAACTACGCTGCAAAACCTTCCTTGCCCTGCCCTTCGAGCGCCTGAGCCGCGACCAGTTGCAGGCTGAAATCGACCGCATCGGCACTTTGTAAACGGAGCCCCCATGAGCGACCACCTGCCCAATCTCGACCTCGGCCTGATCCCGGCCAACGCCCCCCATGATGGCCACAAGCCGCGCATCCTGCTGCTCTACGGCTCAACCCGGGAACGCTCGTTCAGCCGCCTGCTGAGCGAAGAAGCCGCGCGCCTGCTCGAGCATTTCGGTGCCGAAACGCGGATCTTCAACCCCAGCGGCCTCCCCCTGCCCGACGACGCGCCGGACAACCATCCCAAGGTCGTGGAACTGCGCGAACTCATGCAATGGTCCGAAGGCCAGGTGTGGTGCTCGCCAGAGCGTCATGGCGCGATGTCAGCGGTGTTCAAGGCGCAGATCGACTGGGTGCCATTGGCCATGGGCGCAGTGCGCCCGACCCAGGGCAAGACCCTGGCGGTGATGCAGGTGTGCGGCGGCTCGCAGTCGTTCAACGTGGTCAACCAGCTGCGCGTACTGGGGCGCTGGATGCGCATGTTCACCATCCCCAACCAGTCCTCGGTACCCAAGGCCTGGCTGGAATTCGACGGCAACGACCGGATGAAGCCTTCGGCCTACTACGACCGCGTGGTCGACGTGATGGAAGAGCTGGTGAAGTTCACCCTGCTGCTGCGCGGGCGCAGCGATTACCTGGTGGACCGCTACTCCGAGCGCAAGGAATCGGCAGAGGCGTTGTCACAGCGGGTTGGCCAGCGTTCGCTCTGAGCGGCGCGCTGCGCTTCCCTATTGCGGGCCTGCGTTGATGATCGACTGCGACGCCGCACCAGTTAGCGGTTGAACCGGCGGGCATACACCCGCCCCGCCGGGGATCATGTATGGGATTGAGCCGGTGCTTTGCGACCCAGGGAAATCAACTCGTTGGAGAAACACAGGCCGGTGATGATCAGGCCCGCACCCACGTACAGGCTTTCTCGCGGCACCTCATTGAGGACCAGGAACGCCAGCAGCGCAGCGAACAGGGGCTCGGTCAGCTCCAGCGCCTGCACCTGGGATGGTTTCAGGTACTCGATGGCCTTGGTGGTGCAAAAGAAGCCCAGGATGGTCGGTAACGTGGCCAGCGCCAGCAATGCGGCAATCGCCAGGGGCGACAGCTCGCCAATCACAAAGCCATCGGCCGCAGCCGGCATCAGCAGGTATAGGCTGCCGAAGAACAACAATTGCCGAGTGAAGTGCAACCCCCCGGAGACGCCCATATGCTTCATGGCCACTGAAAACGCCCCGTATCCGCAGCCGGCCATGGCAGCCAGGGTAGCGCCTTGCAGGGTGAACCCCTGTTGCAGGTCAGCACCAAAGATCACTGCAATGCCGGCGATGGCCAAGGCGGCGCCAACGGTAGCGTTTGCGGTAATGGGATCTTTCAGGAAGATCCGCCCCAACAGGATCGAGGAAATAGACGCACTGGCCATCAGCATCACCACCACGCCCGCGGCGGCGTAATGGCGGTAGGCCGATGTTTCGAAGTGGAACAGCACGAAGATTCCGAGAAACGCGCAAATCGCAGCCTGGGTCCACTTCGCCGTCGTTTGCGGGCGCCTGATGAACAGCACCAAGGCCGACAGCAGCAGGCAACCTAGAATGGTTTTGATCACAGCGACACTGCTGGCGGTGAAGCCATTTTCCATGAGCACTTTGCTCAGCACACCGATTGTCGCGTTCAACGCGGCGGCGGAAAGCGCAAAAACAACGCCTTTACCAAAACTGGATTGCATGAATGACCGTCCCTGTCGTTGCGTGGTGGCTCGCTAGAATATCCATCCAAATGAGGGATGCAAGCCAAAGATAAGAGCGCACTGGACAACCCACCTGAAAATCCTCGACTGTCTCCAGTACGGTGGGTCCACGCAGTGGGAGGGGTTGCGGGTTCGGTGGGCTGATGGGATGTTGACGCATCCACTCAGCGCGCTCCTTTTGGAAACTGAGTCAACTGGTCAAACTAGCGAGCATTGAGTAATGGACGCAAAAGCATTCGCGAACGCACTGAAGACCTCTATTAACGAGGTTAAATCGCAGGGTCATGAAACAGTCAATTGCGACAAGTTAATAACGTATATCGATAGGGTTGTCGAAGCCACCTCAACAGACAACAACCCCGAGGAGAACAGCGAAGTACTCAAGGCGAGACTCCAGCTTTCCCTGGACGCGCACAAACACAACCTGTCAGCCAATTCGGAAATGTTCAAAAGCATTATCCAATCAGGGCAAAACGCACTCAAGACGATGCTGCTACTGAATGGAGGAGCCGCGATTGCCCTGCTCGCCTTCATTGGCAAACTCTCAGACAACAACAGCAGCGCCATCCCAGAGTTCGCATATTCGCTAACAGCCTTTGTAATCGGGGCATTGGCTATCGGCATCACCTCTTGCTTGACGTATCTTTCGCAGATGGCCTTTGACAGCGCTGTAAAGTGGCACAACAACGTCGCCACTACCTTACAAGCCACCGGCGGCGTATTGGGTTTGGTTTCAATATCCGCCTTTGCATATGGCACCTATAAAACCTACCAAGCGCTCTTGTGCCTAGCTACTTGCGCGTAACCTGTCGAATAGCTGAGCTTGGCATTCCAGGTTCAGCCATCTTTGTCTCTCGTCGCTTTGCCCAGGCCGGGGCAGCCAGCTTGCGGGCGAATGCCTGGCACTCTTGGTAGACTATGGCACCTTTGTTTTTGATACGGATCCTGGCGAGGTGGTACATCGTACCCACGATCCATCAAAAAACGCCCAGCTAATGGTACAAAACACGTAACCGAAAATGCCCCTAGAATCAGCCACAACCCCAGTAATCCCGCGCCCTGAGCCGTCTCGCCGCTTCAGCGTTGCGCCGATGATGGACTGGACCGACCGCCACTGCCGGTTCTTCCTGCGCCTGCTCTCCAGCAACGCCCTGCTCTACACCGAAATGGTCACCACCGGCGCGCTGCTGCACGGTGATGCCGAGCGTTTCCTGCGCCATGACGAGGCCGAGCATCCGTTGGCCCTGCAATTGGGCGGCAGCGTGCCGGCTGATCTGGCCGCGTGCGCCAAGCTGGCCGAGGCCGCAGGCTATGACGAGGTCAACCTCAACGTCGGCTGCCCGAGCGATCGGGTGCAGAACAACATGATCGGCGCCTGCCTGATGGGCCATCCGGCGCTGGTCGGCGATTGCGTGAAGGCGATGCAGGATGCAGTGCAGATTCCAGTGACGGTCAAGCACCGCATTGGTATCAACGGTCGCGACAGCTATGCCGAGCTGTGCGATTTCGTCGGCCAGGTGCGCGACGCCGGTTGCCGCAGTTTTACCGTGCATGCACGGATCGCGATTCTCGAAGGCCTGTCGCCAAAGGAGAACCGCGAGATTCCACCGCTGCGTTACGACGTCGCTGCGCAGTTGAAAGCGGATTTTCCCGACCTGGAGCTGGTGCTCAACGGCGGTATCAAGACCCTGGCCGAATGTCAGGAACACTTGAAGATTTTCGACGGGGTGATGCTCGGCCGCGAGGCCTATCACAACCCGTACCTGCTGGCCGAGGTCGATCAGCAGCTGTTCGGCAGCACCGCGCCGGTGATCAGCCGCAGTGCGGCGCTGGCCAAATTGCGCCCTTACATTGCCGCGCACCTGGCATCCGGAGGCGCCATGCACCACATCACCCGGCACATTCTCGGCCTTGGCCAGGGCTTCCCGGGGGCGCGCAAGTTCCGCCAGTTGCTGTCAGTGGACATCCACAAGAGCAAGGACCCGCTGGCCCTGCTCGACCAGGCCGGCGAGCTGCTGCAGGGGCGTTAGTTCAGGAACCTGTGGCCGGTTCGGCACTCGAAGGCTTATCCCCTTCGCCCCGCTTGCCAGCCAGCCCTTGAGCGGCTGGCGGCGCTCGGGTAATGTCGAGCCATTGCACAGGACAGAGCACGCCCATGACTTCCAAGCTGGAACAACTCAAGCAGTTCACCACCGTGGTTGCCGACACTGGTGACATCGATGCCATCAGCCGCCTGAAACCGGTCGATGCCACCACCAACCCTTCCCTGCTGCTCAAGGCCGCCGCCATGCCCGGTTATGCCGAGCTGCTCAAGCAATCGGTCGAGCACAGCAAGGGCGATGTCGGCCTTGCCTGTGACGCCTTTGCCGTGGCGGTTGGCGCCGGCATTCTGAAGGTGATTCCGGGGCGTATCTCTACCGAGGTCGACGCCCGCCTGTCCTTCGACCAACCGGCGCTGCTGGCCAAGGCCCGGCAACTGATCGCGCTGTACGACAAGGCCGGTATCGGCCGCGACCGGGTGCTGATCAAGCTGGCCTCGACCTGGGAAGGCATCCGCGCCGCCGAGGTGCTGGAGAAGGAAGGCATCCAGACCAACCTGACCCTGCTGTTCTCCTTCGCCCAGGCCCAGGCCTGTGCCGACGCCGGAGTGTTTTTGATTTCGCCGTTCGTGGGGCGCATCTACGACTGGTACAAGAAGTCCACCGGCAAGGACTACGTCGGCGCCGAAGACCCGGGCGTGCAGTCGGTAACGCGCATTTACGACTACTACAAAACCAATGACTACAAGACCGTGGTCATGGGCGCGAGCTTTCGCAATATCGGCCAGATCGAACAACTGGCCGGCTGTGACCGGCTGACCATCAGCCCGGAGCTGCTGCAGCAGTTGAGCGAGGATCAGGGCGAGTTGCCGCGTATCCTCAAGCCTGGCAAAAACGGCGAGGCGCGTCAGCACCTGAGTGAGAGCCAGTTCCGCTGGGCATCGAACGAAGATGCCATGGCAACCGAGAAGCTGGCCGAGGGGATTCGCCAGTTTGCCCGGGATCAGGAGAAGCTGGAGGCGTTGTTGGCGGCAAAGGCCTGATACAAATCTGGGTTTGCCAGTGAGGGGTGCAGCGTAGAGCATCTTATCGGCCTTCAGGGCCTCATTGCGGGTCAAGCCCGCTCCCACCCATCAAGTGGGAGCGGGCTTGACCCGCGATGCTTTCGACTTTGCTTTCAGAGATGTTGATGTCTGAATCTTCCGAATTACCCGCAGTACTGGCCGGCCCGTTGCTGCGCCGCCTCGAACCCACGCGGATCGTGTTCTGGCTGGTAGCCTCCGAGCCGCTGCAAGCCGAGCTGCAACTGAGCTGCGCAGGCGTTAGCGCCGATATCGACTGCACGGTTGTCCCGATCGGTCGCCACGCCTTTGTCCACCTGCTCGACATCAACCTCGACAGCCCGCTGCCGTGCGACGCGCAGATCGACTACGACCTGCTCCTCAACACCCAAGGCATCGCCCAGTACGCCCCGCACCTGCTCTACCCAGGCGCGCAACGGCCGAACTTCGTCCTGCGCTCGCACCTTGAGCAACTGCTCCACGGCTCATGCCGCAAACCCCATCACCCGGCAGCAGACGGCCTGCTGTGCGCCGACCGCCTGCTGCTGGAACACCCCGCGCCACTGCAGCGCCCTGCCCTGCTGATGATGAGCGGCGACCAGGTTTACGCCGACGATGTCGCTGGCCCGATGCTGCGCGCCATTCATGCGCTGATCGAGCGCCTGGGGCTGTTTGGCGAGCACCTGCAAGGTGCGGTAGTCAATGACAGCGCCGCGCTCTACCGGCACCCGGCCAGCTATTACCACCGCGCAGACTTGCTGCCGGCACTGGAGAGCAACGAAACCCTGCGCGAGCGTTTTTTTGGTGGCACGCGCAAACCGATCTTCACCAGCAGCAACGCCGACAACCACCTGGTGACCTTCGCCGAAGTCATGGCCATGTACCTGTTGGTCTGGTCGCCGGTACCCTGGAGCCTGATCGAGCCACAGATGCCGGCGGGCCTCACCACCGAGCGCCAGGCGCGCTACCGCCAGGAACAACAGCTGATCAACGGCTTTGCCAGCGGCCTGGGCGGGGTTGCGCGGGTATTGGCACACTTGCCGAGCCTGATGATCTTCGACGACCACGACATCACCGATGACTGGAACCTGTCGGCACAATGGGAAGAAACCGCCTACGGCCATCCGTTCTCCAAGCGTATCATCGGCAACGCCCTGCTCGGTTACATGCTCTGCCAGGGCTGGGGCAACAACCCTGAGGCGTTCAGCGGGCTGCTGGAGCACTGCCAGGCTTGCAGCCACAGCGCCGATGCCGATGACTACCTCGACACGCCGCTGCAGGACACGCTGATCAACGAATTGCTGCGCTTTCAGGGCTGGCAGTTCGTCCTGCCGAGCAGCCCGGCGCTGCTGGTGCTGGACACCCGCACCCGGCGCTGGCGCAGTGAAAGCAACTTCAAGCGTCCCTCCGGCCTGCTCGACTGGGAAGCCCTCAGCGAGCTGCAACAAGCGCTGCTCGACCATCCTTCGGCGATCATCGTCTCGCCGGCGCCGATCTTCGGCGTCAAGCTGATCGAAACCGTGCAGCGGGTGTTCAGTTGGCTGGGTTATCCGCTGCTGGTGGATGCCGAGAACTGGATGGCCCATCGCGGTGCCGCGCAAGTCATCCTCAATATCTTCCGCCACTCGCGCACGCCGGGGCATTACGTGATCCTCTCCGGTGACGTGCACTATTCGTTCGTCTACGAGGTGCAGATCCGCCATCGTCAGCGCGCCCCGCACCTGTGGCAGATCACCAGCAGCGGCATCAAGAACCAGTTTCCCAAGCGCCTGCTGGATACCTTCGACCGGCTCAACCGCTGGCTGTACTCGCCACGCTCACCGCTCAACTGGTTTACCAAGCGTCGGCAAATGCAGGTGATCCCGCGTACACCCGCCCACAGCAAGGCCGGCGAGCGGCTGTGGAACAGCGCGGGCCTGGGCCAGGTGTTTTTCAACGAACAGGGGCAGCCGGCGCAGATTTTTCAGCTCAATGCCGATGGCAGCGAGGCGACTGAGTTTCCACCACGGGAAGCTGACTTGAAAGAGGTTTGACCGGCGCCAGAACGGCGCCCGGGTCGACGGTCAGGTACGTTCGAGGGCGTTGACCAGGTCGTGGAAGGCTTCGCGGTTGGAGTCGTTCAGGCCCATGAGGATCTTGTGCGCCTCGAGCACCTTGGAGCGCACCACGTCTTCGTTCTGGTCCTGGGACGGCAGGTCGGTCAGGCACTCCGGGCACGGGATCGGCCGGTCAACGATGTTGAACACCTGGTCAAAACCCATCGACTGCAGCAAGCGGGTGATATCGGCATGGGTGGTGACCACCGTTGGCAGCAACCCGACTTTTTGCCGCGACAGGATCGAGAGCTTGGCCAGCAAGCCCAGGGTGGTGCTGTCGATGCTGTTGGTTTCCGTCAGATCGATGACGATCGCCGAGAAATTCAGCGCCGTGAAGATTTTTTCAATCGTCGCATCCAGCGCCGAACATAAGGTCAGGCGCACTTCACCGACAAACTTCAGCACGAAGGTGCCATTCTGCTCGGCGAACTGGATTCTACCCGTACTCATTGAAGGTTCCTGCTCAACACCAATAGGGCGATATCATCCGGCATCTCCCCAAGCGTAGCTAATCCGAATCGTTGGCGCAGCCCATCCAGACTACCGCCCGCGGCCTTGATGATTTCAGGCAGGGCCGCCTCTTTATCTTTGAGTGTCTCACCCGGCAAAAGGTCCAGAATGCCATCAGATAGCAGGGTCAGGCTGAACTGCGGCGGCAACTCCAGGATATGGTCCTGGTAGACAGCCTCCTCGAACAACCCCACCGGCAATCCACGGCCTTCCAGGTAACGGCTCTGGCCCGGGGTGTAAAGCACTGGCAACGGCAGGTGACCGCCGATGCTGTAGGTCATGATACCCGTATCTTCGTCGATTACGCCGCCGACCATGGTCACATGCTTGCCCAGCTTGCAGTTGATCAGGCCCCGGTTGATGTGCCCGAGCACCTCGGAGGGCTTGAAGTCGCGCAACGTGCCGCCGCGCTTGAATTCGAACAGCAAACGGGTAGTCATGAACTTCAGCAGCACGGTGACGAAGGCTGACGAGGCGCCATGCCCGGAAACGTCTGCCAGGTAGAACGCGATCCGCCTGTCATCGACGCGGAAATAGTCGGCAAAGTCGCCCGACAGGTACAGCGACGGAATGATCTGGTGCTCGAACGACAGGTCGTCGGCCACCCAGGGGCTTTCCGGCAGCATGTTCATCTGCACCTGACGCCCTGCGGTCTGGTCCTCCTGCAGCAGGTGCAGGCTGGCCTCCAGTTCGCGGTTGGCGGTTTCGAGCTTTTCCCGGTAGCGCTGGTTTTCCAGCACCAGCCGTGCGCGATCCAGTGCCCGGCGCACCGAATGCTCGAGTACGGCGAGGTCTTCCAGCGGCTTGATCAGGTAGTCGGCCGCGCCCAGGCGCAGGGCCTCGACGGCGTCATTCATCACCCCGGCGCCCGATACCACGATCACCGGTAACTCCGGCGCGCGCTCGGTCACCTGGCGAATCAGCTCCAGGCCGCCCATTTGCGGCATGCGCAGATCGCAGATCACAAGATCAGGGTGTTCCTGTTCGAAGACCTGTAGGCCCTGCTGGCCATTGCTTGCCTGCAGGACGCTGAAACCGCTGTCTTCCAGGTAGGCGGCAAGACTCGCACGTACGACGTCGTCGTCATCGATTATCAGCAGCGTTGCACTGGTTTTCTGCATGTGGGCAAACGGCGCCAGGAATAGGTTGGGCGTAGGTGAGCGGGGCCCACGTACTGGATTCACTTCGAGCTACTCTTCTATGAGTTGTAGGACATCAAAACCTGTCCGGCAAATAGCAGAGGTGCCTTGTAAGGCGCAGACGGTACTCCCATCCGCCGGGCGTTTCAAGGGCACACCGATGGTCGCCGATGCTCTTTACAGCTGAAAGCACCGGGAGTTATAAAAACCCCTCCAACCGCAACGCAATGGAAGGATGCAGACATGAGTTCAGTGCACACGGACTACAGCGAGAAGCGCGATTTCATTCGCATGCGGGTGGATGCAGATGTCAGCCTGATCCACGCGGATCAAGTCATCGCTGCCGTCTGCCTGGACCTCTCCAGCAGCGGCATGCAGGTCCAGGCGCCACGCCCGTTCAAGGTCGGCGATAGGCTCGAGGTGCGTATCGACTCCGAGCACCAGGCGCTGAAGGGCCTGGAAGCAAGCACCGAGGTGGTGTGGATCGCCGACCAGCCTGGCGGCGAACAGAAGCTTGGCCTGCGCATCCTCAACATGAAATAAATGCAGACACAAAAAAGGCGACCCGAAGGTCGCCTTTTGTTTGCCTATGCGGATCAGAAGTCGTCGACGACTTCGCCATCCTTGACCTTGAATTCGCGATTCTGCAGATAAGCATTGCGAATGAAGATGTATTTGTCGCCCTTGATCAGCTTTTCTGCCGACAGCAGGCTGGCGCGGGTATCGACCACATCGACGGCCATGGCGGTGTTGCGGGTCGGCACATGGTCGATGTAGCGGTAGGGTTCGGTGTAGGTGTCCGGGTACTTGGCGATGGCATCACGCACAGTGCTTGGGCCGAGCAACGGCAGCATCACGTACGGGCCACTGCCTACACCCCAGTAGCCGAGGGTCTGACCGAAGTCTTCATCGTTGCGCTGCAGGCCCATCTTGGTGCCGACATCGAAGAAGCCGCCGATGCCGAAGGTGGTGTTGACGATCAACCGTGCGGTGTCGACGCCGGCCGCGTGCGGCTTGAACTGCAGGACGTTGTTGGCCAGGTTGGTGACGTCGCCCAGGTTACGGAACATGTTGTGGATGCCGTCTTCGAGGAACTGCGGGGTGACCGCCTGGTAACCCTGCGCCAGCGGCTTGAGGGCATAGGTGTCGACCGTGTCGTTGAAGCGGAAAATCGGCCGGTTGATGCTTTCCCATGGATCTTCTTCGGTCGCCGCCTGGGCCGCGACTACAGGTGCCAACAGCACGCCGGCACAGACACAGGCCCGGGTCATCCGATCGATCAGGCCGATCCTACGCATAGAGTTACTCCTCGAACTGGGGCAGACGCTGCGCGTCCTACGCCGAAAAATGAAGCAAGTATAAGGCCTCTGCTGCCGTTAAGCAGCTTGGCATAAACAGCGCCGCAAAAAAGTGAATAACTGTGTATCGGCAGCGTCACCAAAAGGTAACAACCCAAGCGTAGCCTGCAAGGTATTTCAGGGACCTTGCCATGCCAGACTCCCCCGCCATCACGGCCCTGCTGTTCGGCTTGCGCGGCTGCCTTGTCGAAGTGAACCCGGGCGCCGATGCCCGCACTCCCTGCCCGACTCCCGGCGCGCTGCCCACCCTTGACTGGCTGTATCAACAAAAGGTTCCTTGCGCCTGGCTCGATGAGCTCCCGGCCGCCGAGGGCAACCATCTGGCGCGCCCCCTGCCCGCCTGGCTCAATGGCTACCCCGGCGGCAACACACCCTGGCCTGCGCCAGATGCCTGCTGGCAGGCGCTGATGCACCTGCAGGCGGGTAAACTCGAGGGTTGCGTGCTGGTCAGTGACGAACCGCGCCTGCTGCAATCGGGCCTCAATGCCGGGCTGTGGACCATCGGCCTGGCGTCCTGCGGGCCCAGCAGCCAGTGGCAAGCCCTCTGCCCGCAGGAGCAGGAACGCAAGCGTGGCCAGGCCACCTTGCAGTTGTTTGCCCTGGGCGTGCACTCAGTGATCGACCACCTTGAAGCCCTGGCCGATTGCCTGGCGGATATCGGCCAACGCCGGCGCAAAGGCGAAAAACCCTGAAACAGCGCCATTGATCAGGGTCATGCAAAGCGCTGGCCGGTGGATTACTCTAGTAGACAGGGCATGGACCTTTCACCCGCTGCCGGGGTCCATGACTGTGCCTATTCATAGAGGGAGAACACCCATGCCTGCCCGCGAACTGCAACAGCAACTCAACGAGCTGCGCGAGCAACTGGAGCAAAACCCGCCACTTTCAGAAGTAGAGCGCGAACACCTGCATGAACTGATGCAGCAAATCGAGGCCAAGCTCGAACTGGAAGCCGCAAGCCCTGACAACGATCTGATCGATAGCGTCAACCTGGCTGTGGAAACCTTCGAAGCCAACCACCCCAGCTTGACCGGCATCCTGCGCAGGCTTGCCGTAAGCTTGCACAGCATGGGCATCTAAGCCCAGCTGAATAAAAAAGCCCCGTCATCGAACGGGGCTTTTTCGTTACTGGCGAACCAGTCGCAGGTTCGCCAGGGTCACCTGCCCGGTGCTGCGGTACGGGTTGATATCCAGCCCGCCGCGGCGCACGTAACGGGCATAGACCGTCAGGTGCTCAGGGTTGAGCAGGCGCTTGAGGTCCAGGTAAATACGCTCGACGCACTGCTCATGAAAGTCGGCATGCTGGCGGAAGCTGATCAGGTAGGTCAGCAGGCTGGCGTGATCCAGCGCCGCGCCACGGTAATGCACCGCCACACTGCCCCAATCCGGCTGACCGGTAACCGGGCAGTTGGACTTGAGTAAATGGCTGTGCAGGGTTTCTTCGACAACGTGGCTGCTGTCGCAACGCAGCAGCTCCGGTTGCGGCTGCTCATAGTTGCTGATGCTGACATCCAGCTCATCGATGCACACCCCCGGCAAGCCGACCACACCCTGCCCTTCGACCTCGGCCAGGCTACGGATCTGCACGCCCACCGGCTTGCCGGCGGCGGCGGAGAGGTCCTTGACCAGGCACGCCTGCAACGCCGCTGGCGACTCGAACACGGTCTGGTTCAGCGAGTTGAGGTACAACTTGAAGGACTTCGACTCGATGATGTTCGGCGAATCGGCCGGGATGGCGAACTCGCCAATGGCCACCACCGGCTTGCCCGACGGCAGCAACCAGGACAGCTCGAAGCAGTTCCAGAAGTCGACACCCAGCCATGGCAGGGTCTCGGCGCTGACGCCCAGCTCGGCCCATTTCGCCGCCCGCGGAATCGGGAAAAGCAGCGAAGGTGTGTAGGTGGCGACGTATTCGCTGGATTTACCCAGCGGAGAATGTTCGGCGGCAGGATGCATGGCTAAAACCTGTAGGAGCAAATGCGCCTAGTTTATCGGTTTTAGGCCATGCATTGGGTAATCGGCTGTTATTGGCCGATGGTCAGCCTGCCGACCATGCCCGCCTGGTAGTGACCGGGTACGTTGCAGGCGAACTCGATCGGCGTCGATTGACTGAATGTCCAGGTCAGCTCTGCGGTCTTGCCAGGTTCGACCATCACCGTATTCGGGTCGTCATGCTGCATGGCTGCGCCATGCTCCATGCCACCGTGGCCCATGGCCGAATGGTCCATCTGGCCCTGCATGGCGAGCATTTCTTTCTGGTGCTTGGCGTGCATCACGGCATCGCCCAAGCTGAACTCGTGCGCCACTGCGCCCTTGTTGATCAGCACGAAGCGCACCGTTTCCCCGGCCTTGACCGCCAGGCTGCGCGGCGCGTAGTACATGTCGCCCATCACCACTTCGACGGTGCGGGTAGCCTTTGCTGCTGCAGCCGGCTGACCAAAAGCATAGGAATGTGCCGGGGAAGCCAGCGCTGGCACGCTGAACAGCGCCAGGGCGCCGACGATAAGAAGGTGTTTCATTCAAGCCCACTCCAGGGTTGCGACGATTCAGGCTTCACTGTAGAAAACCGCCGCTGGCAGTCACCTGACAAAAAGATTACAACTTTGTCAGCTTGGCCACCCGACACACCCGGCGCGGTATAACCCTCCGGCAATCCACGCTAATAGAGCCTGCCGATGAAACTGTTGATCGTCGAAGACCAGACCAAGACCGGCCAGTACCTGTGCCAGGGCCTCAGTGAAGCAGGCTTCGCCACCGAGCTTGCCAGCGACGGCAATACCGGCCAGCACCTGGCCCTGACTGGCGACTATGACCTGCTGATCCTCGATGTCATGCTGCCCGGCCGCGATGGCTGGCAGATCCTTCAAGCCGTGCGCGCCGCCGGCCTGGATATCCCGGTGCTGTTCCTCACCGCTCGTGACGCGGTGGAAGACCGCGTGCATGGCCTGGAACTGGGCGCCGACGATTACCTGGTCAAGCCTTTCGCCTTCTCCGAACTGCTGGCACGGGTGCGCAGCCTGCTGCGCCGCGGCAGCAGCCCGGCGCAGGAAACCACCCTGGGCCTGGCCGACCTGCGCCTGGACCTGATCCGGCGCCGGGTCGAACGTGCCGGCCAGCGCATCGACCTGACCGCCAAGGAATTCGCCCTGCTCGAATTACTGTTGCGCCGCCAGGGTGAAGTCCTGCCCAAGTCGCTGATTGCCTCGCAGGTGTGGGACATGAACTTTGACAGCGACACCAACGTCATCGAAGTGGCGATCCGCCGCCTGCGCCTGAAGATCGACGACGCCCATGACAACAAGCTGATCCATACCGTGCGCGGCATGGGTTATGTGCTTGAAGAGCGCAGCGCCTGATGCGCCGCCTGTCCCTTGGCAGCCGCCTGGCGCTGTTGTTTGCCGCCTGCACTGCGGTGGTCTCGCTGACCGCCGGCATCCTTTTCAGCCGTGCCAGCGAAACCCATTTCATCGAACTTGACCAGCAATTGCTCAACAGTCGCCTGTCGTTGTTGCGCCAGATGCTCGAGGGCGCGGATGACCCGGCCAGCCTCGCCCCGCGCCTGCCTGCCCTGCAGACCGAACTCAGCCACCAGGCAGACCTTGCCGTGCGTATTCGTGGCAGTGACGGGCGCATCTGGTTCGACAGTCAGCCAGGCCTGCCCGATTCACCGCAGCGGGTCGGGCTCAGCACCTTGCACACCAGCGCCAGTGACTACCGTAGCCTGTGCGTCAACCTGAACAACGGCAAAGCCCAGCTGACGCTGTTTCTCGACATCACCCACCACCAGCACTTTCTTCAGCGCATGCAGCAGCTGATCTGGCTTACCGTCGGCCTCTCGGCGCTGGCTACCGCACTGCTCGGCGCCTGGGCTGCGCGCAGCGGGTTGCGGCCGTTGCGGCAGATGGGGGAAGTGGCCTCCGGGGTGTCGGCGCGGTCGCTGACCACGCGCCTGCCGGAGGGGCAGATGCCGGTGGAGCTGGCGGAACTGGCGCAGACCGTCAACGCCATGCTCGAACGCCTGGACGATGCCTTCCAGCGCCTCTCGGCGTTCTCCGCCGATATTGCCCACGAACTGCGCACGCCGCTGTCCAACCTGCTGACCCACACCCAGGTGACCCTGACCCGGCCACGCAGCCTGGACGAATACCGCGAAGCGCTGCACAGCAACCTTGAAGAGCTGCAGTGGATGGCGCAACTGGTCAACGACATGCTTTACCTGGCCAAGGCCGACCACGGCCTGCTGATGCCCAGCCGCCAACAGTTGGCGCTTGAGGAGGAAGCCGATGCCTTGCTCGAGTACTACGCCCCGTTGGCCGAGGACGCCGACGTGAGGTTGAGCCGCGAGGGGCAGGCGCCGCTGGCAGGTGACCGGCATATGTTGCGCCGGGCGCTGTCCAATCTACTGGACAATGCCTTGCGCTTTACTCCGGCCGGTGGCGAGATTCGCGTCACGCTTGAACAACGGGAAGGTCTGGTGCGGCTACAGGTGGCCAACCGTGGCGAGCCGATTGACCCGGCGCTGCTGCCGAAGTTGTTTGACCGCTTCTACCGGGCGGATCCGGCGCGGCGCGAAGGCAGCAGTGAGCATGCGGGATTGGGACTGGCGATTACCCGCTCGATCGTGCAGGCGCACGGGGGGAGTATTCGTGGGGAGTCGGCTGGGGGCTGGACCAGATTTGTGGTCGACTTGCCGACAGTGTAGCCCTCATCGCCGGCAAGGCCGGCTCCCACAAAGGCCCTGCCTACATCAGACCCTGTGGGAGCCGGCCTTGCCGGCGATCGGCCGCAGCGCGGCCGTAACGGCCATCACTCGTAACGCAAGGCGTACGCCGGCTCCACCTGCGATGCCCGCCACGCCGGGTACAGCGTCGCCAGGAAGCTCATGATCAAGCCGGCACTGCAGATCAGCGCCACGTCGCCCCACTGCAGCTCCGACGGCAAGGTGCTGATGAAGTACACGTCCGAGGTGAAGATATGCTGGCCGCTGACCCGCTCCAGCCAGCCGACGATCTGGCTGACGTTCAGCGCCGCGATCACCCCGAGCACGCCGCCAATCAAGGTACCGACGATACCGATCAGGCTGCCCTGGACCATGAAGGTGCCCATGATCTGCGCCGGCGTCGCGCCGATGGTGCGCAAGATGGCGATGTCGGCGCCCTTGTCGTTGACCACCATGATCAGCGTGGCAATGATGTTGAACGCCGCCACGGCGATGATCAGCAGCAGCAACAGGCCAATCATGGTCTTTTCCATCTTCATGGCGCTGAACAGGCTGCCCTGGGTATGGGTCCAGTCATCGGCGCGGAACTGCTCGCCAAGGCTCGCGGTAATCGCCTTGGACACCTGCGGCGCAGCGTACAGGTCCTTGACCTTGAGGCGCACGCCCTGCACCTGGTTCGGCGCCCAGCGCTGCATCTGCGCGGCGTCGGCCATGTGCATCAGGCCCAGCGAGCCATCCAGCTCGGCGCCCACCTTGAATACCCCGACCACGTTCAGGCGCTGCATGCGCGGGGTGATGCCACCTGGCGCGCTGCTGACTTCCGGCACGATCAGGGTCAGCTTGTCGCCGACGTTGAGGCGAAAACGCCGCGCGGTGATTTCGCCGATGACCACGCCGAACTCGCCCGGCTTGAGGTCTTCGAGGCGACCCTGAACGATATGCTGGGCCACGATCGAGACCTTGCCCTCCTCGGCCGGGTCGATGCCGCTGACCTGGATCGGCTGCATCGAGCCCTTGTAGGACAACATGCCTTCCATCTCGGTCAGCGGTGCGGCGGCGATCACTTCAGGGTTCTTCAAGGCTTCGGCCGCCACTGGCCGCCAGTCATCCAGCGGCTGGGCACCGAGCACGCTGGCATGCGGCACCATGCCAAGGATGCGCGAACTCATTTCGCGTTGAAAGCCGTTCATCACCGACAGCACCACGATCATCGCCAGCACGCCCAGGGACAGGCCGATCATCGAGGTCATGGAGATGAACGAGATGAAATGGTTGCGGCGCTTGGCGCGGGTGTAGCGCGCGCCGATGAAAATAGACAAGGGTCTGAACATGAACGAAAGCACCCGGGTAAAGAAAAGGAACCAGGTACCCGCCTAACGGTGGCGGGCACGTTGCGCGGGCAATCAGATCGGTACCAGGTGCCCGTCATCCAGGCGCAGCACTCGGTCCATCTGGCGCGCCAGGTTGAGATCGTGGGTCACCACCAGGAAGGCTGTCTGCGAGGCGCTGCTCAGCTCCTGCATGAGGTCCTGGATGCCCTGGGCGGTGTGATGGTCGAGGTTGCCGGTCGGCTCGTCGAGCATGACCAGTCCCGGCCGGTTGACCAGGGCCCGGGCGATGGCCACGCGCTGGCGCTCGCCACCGGACAGCTCGGCCGGCTTGTGGCTCAGGCGGTGCCCCAGGCCCACGCGCTTGAGCAGCGCCTGGGCACGTTCACGTGCTTCGGGAATGGCGGTGCGGCCGATCAGCAACGGCATGCACACGTTCTCCAGCGCAGTGAACTCCGGCAGCAGGTGGTGGAACTGGTAGACAAAGCCCAGGGCGCGGTTGCGCAGCAGGCCACGGGCGCGTTCGCCCAGCGCCGAGAGCTCTTCGCCGGCCAGCCAGACGCTGCCTTCGGAAGGCGTGTCGAGGCCGCCGAGCAGGTTGAGCAAGGTACTCTTGCCCGAACCTGAACTACCGACGATCGCCACCCGCTCGCCCGGGTGCAGCTCCAGCTGCAAACCGGACAACACCTGGACCTTCTCCGGGCCTTCCTCGTAGGACTTGCCCAGGTTGCGGCAACTCAGCACTGCTTTATCACTCATGCCCAACTCACTCATAACGTAGCGCCTCCGCAGGCTGGGTGCGTGCCGCACGCCAGGCCGGATACAGGGTGGCGAGGAAACTCAGGACCAATGCCGCACCGCAGACCATCCACACGTCCTCGGCCATGATCTGCGAGGGCAGGTAGTCGATGAAATAGACGTCGGCATTGAGGAACTTGTGCCCGATCAGGGTCTCGATGCCGGCGATCGCGGCGCTGACATTGAGCGCGGCGAAGATGCCCACCAGCGCGCCGATCAGGGTGCCGACCACACCGATCACCGTACCCTGAACCATGAAAATGGCCATGATCTGCCCGGGCGTCGAACCCAGGGTGCGCAAGATGGCAATATCGCCCTTCTTGTCGTTGACCACCATCACCAGGGTGGAAATGATGTTGAACGCCGCCACCGCGACGATCAGCAGCAACAGCAGGCCGATCATGGCTTTTTCCATGCGGATCGCCTGGTACAGGTTGCCGTGGCTGCGGGTCCAGTCGCGGGCATAGAACTCCTGCTCGCCGAGCTTCTGGGCGATATCCCAGGCCACCCGCGGCGCCTGGAACAGGTCGTCGAACTTCAGGCGCAGGCCCTGGACCTGGTCGGCCTTCCAGCGGTGCAGGCGGGACAGGTCCGAGAGGTTGGTCAGGCCCAGGTAGCCGTCGATCTCACCGGCGCCGACATGAAAGATGCCGACCACGGTAAAGCGCTTCATGCGCGGGAACATGCCAGCCGGGGTCACGGTGACCTCGGGGGCGACGAAGGTCAGCTTGTCGCCGACGCCAACGCCCAGCTTGGTGGCCGCCTTGTCGCCGATCATGATGCCGAACTCGCCGGGGGCCAGGTCATCGAGCTTACCCTCGCGGATAAAGTCGTCGATGATCGAGACCTGGCGCTCCTGGGCCGGGTCGATGCCGTTGAGCAGCACCTTTTGCACCTTGCCGTCATGGGTCAGCAGGCCCTGCATCTGGGTGAAAGGCGCCACCGCCAGAACCTGCGGGTTCTGCTTTACTTGACTGGCAAGGGCCGGCCAGTCGTTGATCGGCTGGCCGGTTTCCAGTGTGGCGTGGGGCACCATGCCCAACACCCGGGTGCGCATCTCGTGATCGAAGCCGTTCATGACCGACAACACCACGATCATCACGACAACGCCCAGGGCGAGGCCGATCATC
The DNA here is from genome assembly GCF_024213215.1 of Pseudomonas sp. SBB6. Classification (NCBI taxonomy): domain Bacteria; kingdom Pseudomonadati; phylum Pseudomonadota; class Gammaproteobacteria; order Pseudomonadales; family Pseudomonadaceae; genus Pseudomonas; species Pseudomonas sp. SBB6. Next base: position 425,840 of record NZ_JANAVH010000002.1, read on the forward strand.
GAGGTCAGGGAAATGAACGAGACGAAGTGGTTGCGACGCTTGGCACGGGTATAACGCGTGCCGATGAATACGAAGAGAGGTCTGAACATGTCGGGGCTTGTTCGGATGAAAGAGGAACGTCCTTGTGGCGGGGCTTGAATAGCAGCTTTACACTCAGACCACCGCCGCTACCATGGGTTCGCCATGTCGACATTAGATGAAGAAGATCGCCGCGAATACTACCGTATCGAGGATCGGATCGCACTGGAAATTAGCCCGTTGAGCGCCGCCGAAGCGCTTGGCACGGACTTGTTGCAAGATACTTCGCCGCTGTTCAACCTGCTCAGTGAATTGCACCTGAGCGAGTTCGAGTCCCAACACCTGCTGCGCCAGCTCAGTGACAAGGACCGCACCCTGGCCGCCTTTCTCAAGGCCCAGAACAAACGCATCGACCTGCTCAGTGCCGTGGTCGCGCAGACCTTGCTCGGGCAGTTGAGCGCGCCGCAAGCGGTGGTGCTGTCCGAAGGCGGCATCGAGTTCAGCCAGGCCGAGCCGCTGGCCGCTGACACCTGCGTTGCGGTGAAGATGGTGCTGATGCCCCAGGCCCTGGGCCTGTTGCTGCGCGCCAAAGTCACCCATTGCGACCGCAACGCCGACGGCCAGTACGAGGTCGGCACCGAGTTCATCGACATCACCGATGCCCAGCGCCAGCTGCTGGCCCGCTACATCCTGCAACGCCAAGCGCAACAACGACGCCAGGCCCTGGAGCAGAACGACCCAAGCGCCTCCTGAGTTTCACTTATTTGTTGAAGGAACAGACGTGACCACGATTTACGGCCACCGCGGCGCCAAGGGCGAAGCCCCCGAAAACACCCTCGCCAGCTTCCAGCAGTGCCTCGGGCACGGCGTGCGTCGCTGCGAACTCGACCTGCACCTGTCAGCCGATAACCAGCTGATGGTGATCCATGACCCGAGCCTCAAGCGCACCACGGGCCGGCGCGGCAAAGTGGTCGAACACTTCGCGGTCGATCTTGCGACGTATGACGCACGCAAGGGCGGCCCGGGCTGGGTCTCGCCCTGCCCTATCCCGCGCCTTGAAGAACTGTTCGAGAAATGCGAATTCGAGCACTGGCAACTGGAGGTCAAGAGTGCCTCGCGCACCCGCGCCGCCACCACCGTGCTGGCAATCCGCGAAATGGCCCAGCAGTTCGGCCTGCTCGACAAGATCACCATTACCTCAAGCTCACGGGAAGTGCTGGGCGCAGCGCTTGAGCTGACACCGGATATTTCCAGGGGACTGGTCGCCGAATACGCCTGGCTCGACCCACTGAAGGTCGCCCAGAACTATGGCTGCAACTTGCTGGCGTTGAACTGGACACTGTGCACCCCCGAGCGCCTGATCAAGGCTCAGCGCCAGGGGTTGCACGTGTCGGTGTGGACAGTCAACGAGCCGGCGCTGATGCGCAGGCTCGCCGACTTCGGCGTAGACAGCCTGATTACAGACTTTCCCGGTTTGGCCAGCGCCACCCTCGAGAATCGCTGAAATCGGTCTCCCCGGCCGGCTCAGGCCACCGGCCGGAGCCGCTCAAAAAAGCCGGTTGAGGCCGTCGTAAGCCGCTACCCGATAGGCTTCGGCCATGGTCGGGTAGTTGAAGGTGGTGTTGACGAAGTACTTCAGGGTATTGCGCTCACCCGGCTGATCCATGATCGCCTGGCCGATGTGGACGATCTCCGACGCCTGGTAGCCGAAGCAATGCACGCCAAGGATTTCCAGGGTTTCGCGGTGGAACAGGATCTTCAGCATGCCTTGCGGCTCACCGGCGATCTGCGCCCGGGCCATGCTCTTGAAGAAGGCCTTGCCCACTTCATAAGGTACCTTGGCCTGGGTCAGCTCCTGCTCGTTCTTGCCGATCGAGCTGATCTCCGGAATGGTGTAGATACCGGTCGGCACATCGTTGACGAACCGCCAGCTGCCGTTGTCGACGATGCTGCCGGCAGCCGAGCGACCCTGGTCGTGGGCGGCACTGGCCAGGCTCGGCCAGCCGATCACGTCACCGGCACCGTAGATGTTCGGCACGTGGGTGCGGTAGTTCTCGTCGACTTCGATCTGACCACGGCTGTTGACCTTGATGCCAATGTTTTCCAGGCCCAGCTTGTCGGTATTGCCGGTACGGCCGTTGCACCAGAGCAAGGCGTCGGCCTTGATCTTCTTGCCGGATTTGAGGTGCAGGATCACACCGTTGTCCAGGCCTTCGACACGGTCGTACTCTTCGTTGTGGCGAACGGTGATGTTGTTGTTGCTGAAGTGGTAGCTCAGCGCCTGTGAAATTTCCGAGTCGAGGAAGCTCAGCAACTGAGCGCGGTTGTCCACCAGCTCCACCAGCACACCCAGACCACTGAAGATCGAGGCGTACTCACAGCCAATCACGCCGGCGCCGTAGACGATCAGTTTGCGCGGGGTGTGGCCGAGGCTGAGGATGGTGTCGCTATCGTAGATACGCGGGTGGTGGAAATCGATATCGGCCGGGCGATACGGGCGCGAACCGGTGGCGATGATGATGTGCTTGGCCACCAGTTTCTCGACCACGCCGTTGGCGCAGACCACTTCGATGGTCTGCTCGTCGGCGAAGCTGCCGGTGCCGAAGAACACATCGACGCGGTTGCGCGCATAGTAGCCGGTGCGCGAGGCAACCTGCTTGGAGATCACCTTCTCGGCGCTTTTCAGTACGTCAGGGAACGAGAACCAGCGCGGTTCACCAATGGCCCGGAACATTGGGTTGGTGTTGAACTGCATGATCTGGCGCACTGAGTGACGCAGGGCCTTGGACGGGATGGTGCCCAGGTGGGTGCAGTTGCCGCCGACCTGGCGACGGCTATCGACCATCGCCACCTTGCGTCCTGCTTTGGCAGCATTCATTGCCGCCCCTTCTCCTGCGGGGCCGGAACCCAGCACCACTACGTCGTAGTTGTAGACAGCCATGCGTACTCCTTCAGAACAGGCCCGCGCGCCACATCGGCGGGCGGGGCTACCTCATGCCGCCAGCGGCGCCATGAAAAAATTCGGGTGCAGTCTAATCAAGCTTGAACGCCGCGCACATTAACCCTTGGTCGCGTCGTAGGCTATTTTTCTCTGCACTACATGTCATTTACACAAACCCTGTGGGAGCCGGCCTTGCCGGTGATGGCATCAGCGCAGTGTCAGCGATTGCGCGTCGCCTGCATCGCTGGCAAGGCCAGCTCCCACAAAAACTGGTTACTGCTTGTTCACCTGGGCAAAAGCCGGCGTGCTTCGGGAGACGAAACCTTCCGCAACCCGGGTCACGAACACCGCGGCAATCCCGTGTTTGAGGGCAAACTCCCAGCCTTTCTCGGGCCCGAGGATCAACAGCAAGGTCGAGTACCCATCGGCCATCAGCGTCGAACGGTCAAATACCGTCACCGCCGCCAGGTCGTGTTTCACCGGTTTCCCAAGGCGCGCATCGAAGGTGTGTGAATAGCGCAGGCCATTCTCCTCGAAATAATTGCGATAGTCACCGGAGGTCGACACACCAAAACCGTCCACGGCCAGCACTTGCTGGGCAATCTGGCGGTCAGTCCCCGGTAGCTCCAGAGCCACTTTCCATTTGCTGCCATCAGGTTTGCGCCCGATCGCCTTGAGTTCACCGGTCGCCTCGACCAGCAAATCCGCGATGCCCAGGGCTTTTAGCCGCGCCACCAGCAGGTCCACCGCATGCCCGGCAGCAATGCTGTTGAAGTCGACTTCCACCGGTGCATCCTTGCACAGCTGCTCACCGTTTATGCGCAAATGCCCATACCCGACCCGTTGGCGCGTGGCGGCCAGGGCCTGGGCATCCGGCACTTTTTCCCTGCGTGACTGCGGGCCAAAGCCCCACAGGTCGAGCAAGGGCTCCACGGTCAGGTCAAACGCCCCGTCACTCTGCTGCGCCAGCTGCTCGCCAACCCGCACCAGCGCCAGCACATCGGCCGGCATCGACTGGCAGCTGTTGGCCGGCAGCCTGTTGAAGGCCTCGATCAGCGAGTCGCTGCGGTAGGTGGAAAATCGCTTGTCGATGCCCTCGAGAATCCGCTCCACCTCGCGCTTGACCTGCTCCGGCGCCGGCCCCTGGGGCGTGCGCACATACTGCACGGTGTAGCTGCTACCCATGGTCGGGCCACTGATGCGTTCAAGGGTATTGCCCTGCCCGCACCCGGCCAGACTCAGCAACGCGCCTGTCAACACTGCCTTGCGCATCCAACCTCCTGGAGAAATTCAGGCAAAAAAAACGGGAACCCTGAGGTTCCCGTCTTTCACGACCAAGCCAAGCTTAGCGTGGGAAAGCAGGCGGATTGACGCCAGCCATGTCTTCCATCACGCGCACTACCTGGCAGCTGTAACCGAATTCGTTGTCGTACCAGACGTACAGGACAACACGGTTTTCGTTGCAGATGGTGGCTTCGGCATCGACCACACCGGCGTGGCGGGAACCGACGAAGTCGGTGGAGACCACTTCCTGGGAGCTCACGTAGTCGATCTGCTTGTGCAGGTCCGAGTGCATGGCCATCTGGCGCAGGTACTCGTTGATCTCTTCGCGGCTGGTGGCTTTTTCCAGGTTCAGGTTGAGGATAGCCATCGACACGTTCGGCGTTGGTACGCGGATCGCGTTGCCGGTCAGCTTGCCCTTGAGCACTGGCAGTGCCTTGGCGGCTGCAGTGGCGGCACCGGTCTCGGTGATAACCATGTTCAGCGGCGCGGCACGGCCACGACGGCTGCCCTTGTGGAAGTTGTCGATCAGGTTCTGGTCGTTGGTGAACGAGTGAACGGTTTCAACGTGACCGTTGATGATACCGAACTTGTCGTTGACCGCCTTCAGCACAGGAACGATGGCGTTGGTGGTGCAGGAAGCCGCGGAGATGATCTTGTCATCGGCGCTGATTTCGCCATGGTTGATGCCGTGCACGATGTTCTTCAGCGCGCCCTTGCCAGGTGCGGTGAGGATCACGCGGGCAGCGCCCGGGCAGGCCAGGTGCTGGCCCAGGCCGTCGGCGTCGCGCCATACACCGGTGTTGTCGACGATCAGGGCATTCTCGATGCCGTACTGGGTGTAGTCGACTTCGCTCGGGTTCTTGGCGTAGATAACCTGGATCAGGTTGCCGTTGGCAGTGATGGTGTTGTTGGCTTCGTCGATGGTGATGGTGCCATCGAACGGGCCATGTACCGAGTCACGACGCAGCAGGCTGGCACGCTTGACCAGATCGTTCTCGGCGCCTTTGCGCACGACGATGGCGCGCAGACGCAGGCCGTCGCCACCACCGGTTTTCTCGATCAGGATACGCGCCAGCAGACGGCCGATACGACCGAAGCCGTAGAGGACAACGTCGGTGCCTTTGCGCGCCGAAGCGTTTTGCTGGCCAACCACGTCAGCCATTTCTTCGCGCACGAACTGCTCGGCGCTACGGCCGTTGCCTTCTTGCTTGAATTTGTTGGCCAGCTTGCCCAGGTCGACCGAAGCGGCGCCCAGTTTCAGCTCGCTCATGGCTTTGAGCAGCGGGAATGTCTCGTGTACAGACAGTTCGGTTTCGTCGGTCTGGCGATGACGGGCAAAGCGGTGCGCTTTGAGGATCGAGATCACCGAGCGGTTGATCAGGCTACGGCCATAGATCGAGCTCACCACATTGTTATTGCGGTAGAGCTGACCGATAAGCGGGATCATCGCTTCTGCAAGCGCTTCACGATCAATCCACTCACCAAGACACTGGTCGGGCTTCTGAGTCACGGGAACCTTCCACATGTAGGGACAGAAAAAAGGGGCTACATTATGACGCCCCGCAGCCCATCGGGCAATGAGCGCCTGTCGCCGACAATCCACTACATGCTTTTAGCCTGCACAAACCTGACAGCGCGGGCCTGCGCCCGGTACAATTGGCGTCTTTGTCGCAACGCTTGGAGCTCGACCTCCCGTGCCTGTTCTGCGTCTACCGCACCTGCCGGCCACTGCCGGCAAACAAACCTGGGGCAACCTGCCGGGCGCCGCCCTGAGCCTGGCGATTGCCGAAGCGGCCAGCGCCGCCAAACGCTTCACCCTGCTGCTGACCGCCGACAGCCAGAGCGCTGACCGCCTCGAGCAGGAGTTGCGTTTTTTTGCGCCCGAGCTGCCGGTACTGCCCTTCCCCGACTGGGAAACCCTGCCCTACGACCTGTTCTCGCCGCACCAGGACATCATCTCCCAGCGCATTTCCAGCCTGTACCGGCTGCCGGAGCTCGATCACGGCATTCTCGTGGTGCCGATCACCACGGCCCTGCACCGCCTGGCGCCGACGCGCTTCTTGCTCGGTAGCAGCCTGGTCCTGGACATCGGCCAGAAGCTTGATGTCGAGCAGATGCGCACGCGCCTTGAAGCCAGCGGCTACCGCTGCGTCGATACCGTGTACGAGCACGGCGAGTTCGCCGTGCGCGGCGCGCTGATCGACCTGTTCCCGATGGGCAGCAAGCTGCCGTACCGCATCGACCTGTTCGATGACGAAATCGAGACCCTGCGTACCTTCGACCCGGAAACCCAGCGCTCGATCGACAAGGTCGACTCGGTGCGGCTGCTGCCGGCCCGCGAGTTCCCGCTGCAAAAAGAGGCGGTGACGCGCTTCAAGGCACGCTTTCGCGAGCGCTTCGACGTCGACTTCCGCCGCAGCCCGATCTTCCAGGACCTCTCCAGCGGCATCACCCCGGCCGGTATCGAGTACTACCTGCCGCTGTTCTTCGAAGACACCTCGACCCTGTTCGACTACCTGCCCCAGGACACCCAGGTGTTCTCCCTGCCGGGCGTCGAACAGGCCGCCGAGCACTTCTGGAGCGATGTGCGCAACCGCTACGAGGAACGCCGCATCGACCCGGCGCGACCGTTGCTGCCGCCCGCCGAACTGTTCCTGCCGGTTGAGGACTGTTTCGCCCGGCTCAAGAGCTGGCCGCGCGTGGTGGTCAGCCAGGACGACGTCGACAGCGGCGTCGGCCGCGAGCGCTTCCCGGCCCAGGTCCTGCCCAACCTTGCCATCGAAGCCAAGGCCAACCAGCCGTTGGCAGCGCTGTCGGGTTTTCTTGAGCAGTTCTCTGGCCGCGTGCTGTTCACCGCCGAGTCGGCGGGCCGTCGCGAAGTGCTGCTGGAGCTGCTTGAACGCCTGAAACTGCGCCCGCAAACCGTCGACAGCTGGAGCGCCTTCGTTGCCGGCAAGGAGCGCCTGGCAATCACCATCGCGCCGCTGGACGAAGGCCTGCTGCTGGATGACCCGGCCATCGCCCTGGTCGCCGAGAGCCCGCTGTTCGGTCAACGGGTGATGCAGCGCCGGCGCCGCGACAAGCGCAGCGACGCCAATAACGATGCCGTCATCAAGAACCTCACCGAGCTGCGCGAAGGCGCGCCGGTGGTGCATATCGATCACGGTGTCGGCCGCTACCTGGGCCTGGCGACCCTGGAAATCGACAACCAGGCCGCCGAGTTCCTCACCCTCGAATACGCCGAGGGCGCCAAGCTCTACGTGCCGGTGGCCAACCTGCACCTGATCGCCCGCTATACCGGCAGCGACGACGCCCTGGCGCCGCTGCACCGGCTCGGCTCCGAAGCCTGGCAAAAAGCCAAGCGCAAGGCCGCCGAACAGGTGCGTGATGTCGCCGCCGAACTGCTCGACATCTATGCCCGCCGCGCCGCGCGCAAAGGCTATGCCTTTGCCGACCCGTCGGTGGATTACGCCACCTTCAGCGCCGGCTTCCCCTTCGAGGAAACCCCGGACCAGCAGAGCGCCATCGAAGCGGTGCGCGAGGACATGCTCGCGGCCAAGCCGATGGACCGCCTGGTGTGCGGCGACGTCGGCTTCGGCAAGACCGAAGTGGCCATGCGCGCAGCCTTCATTGCCGTGCACGGCGGCCGCCAGGTAGCGATCCTGGTGCCAACCACCCTGCTCGCCCAGCAGCACTACAACAGTTTTCGCGACCGCTTCGCCGACTGGCCGGTAACGGTCGAGGTGATGAGCCGCTTCAAGTCGCCCAAGGAAGTCGCCGCCGCGGTGGCGGACCTGGCCGAAGGCAAGATCGACATTGTCATCGGCACCCACAAGCTGCTGCAGGACGACGTCAAGATCAAGGACCTGGGCCTGGTGATCATCGACGAAGAGCACCGTTTCGGCGTGCGCCAGAAGGAGCAGCTCAAGGCCCTGCGCAGCGAGGTGGACATCCTCACCCTGACCGCCACGCCGATCCCGCGCACCCTGAACATGGCCGTGGCCGGCATGCGCGACCTGTCGATCATCGCCACGCCGCCGGCGCGCCGGCTGTCGGTGCGTACCTTCGTCATGGAGCAGAACAAGAGCACGGTCAAGGAAGCGCTGCTGCGTGAACTGCTGCGCGGCGGCCAGGTTTACTACTTGCACAACGATGTGAAGAGCATCGAAAAATGCGCCGCCGACCTTGCCGAACTGGTACCGGAAGCACGCATCGGCATCGGCCACGGGCAGATGCGCGAGCGCGAACTCGAACAGGTGATGAGCGACTTCTATCACAAGCGCTTCAACGTGCTGATCGCCTCGACCATCATCGAGACCGGCATCGACGTGCCCAGCGCCAACACCATCATCATCGAGCGTGCCGACAAGTTCGGCCTGGCGCAGTTGCACCAGTTGCGCGGCCGGGTCGGGCGCAGTCACCACCAGGCCTATGCCTACCTGCTCACCCCGCCGCGCCAGCAAATCACCCCGGACGCCGAAAAGCGCCTGGAAGCCATCGCCAACACCCAGGACCTGGGGGCTGGCTTTGTCCTGGCCACCAATGACCTGGAGATCCGCGGCGCTGGCGAGCTGCTCGGCGAAGGCCAGAGCGGGCAGATCCAGGCGGTCGGTTTTACCCTGTACATGGAAATGCTCGAACGCGCGGTCAAGGCCATCCGCAAGGGCGCCCAGCCAAACCTCGACCAGCCGTTGGGCGGCGGCCCGGAAATCAACCTGCGCTTGCCGGCACTGATTCCCGAGGACTACCTGCCGGATGTGCATGCGCGGCTGATCCTCTACAAGCGCATCGCCTCGGCGGTGGACGAAGACGGCCTGAAGGACCTGCAGGTAGAGATGATCGACCGCTTCGGCCTGCTGCCGGAACCGACCAAGAACCTGGTGCGCCTGACCCTGCTCAAGCTGCAGGCAGAAAAACTCGGCATCAAGAAGGTCGACGCCGGCCCCAACGGCGGCAAGATCGAATTCGAAGCCGAGACCCCGGTCGATCCGCTGGTGCTGATCAAGCTGATCCAGGGCCAGCCCAAACGCTACAAGTTCGAAGGCGCCACCCAGTTCAAGTTCCTGGTACCGATGGAGCGCCCGGAAGAACGCTTCAACAACCTTGAGGCGCTGTTCGAGCGCCTGACCCCACAATCTGCGTGAAGGAAGATCCATGCGTGTAACGCGTAGCCTGACCCTGCTGCTGGCACTGATTGCCCCGACGGCATTTGCCAACGGCACCTATCAGGTCGAAATGATCCTGGTACGGCAGAACGCCGTGCCGGCGATTACCAGCAAGTCGGCCCCGGAAGACTGGCGCAATGGCGCCCAGATCGTCGCCGAGGGTGACCTGCGCCAACCAGCGCTCACCGACGAGGCGGCCAAGCTTGCCGCCGACCCGAACCAGTACACCGTGCTGCTGCACAAAGCCTGGAAACAGGATGCTGGCACAGTGGCGATCAGCGACGGCGAAGAACACTTCGACCAGTTCCCCATCGAGGGCAACCTGACCGTCAAGGAAGACCGCTTCATCGCCGTTGATGCCAGTTTCTGGGTCAACCAGTTCGACGGCAATGGCAGTGTGACCTTGAGCGAACCGCTCAAGCAGAGCAACAGCACCATCAAGAATGGAGAACTGACCTTCCTCGACGGCGGCCACCTGGCCCTGCTGCTCAAGGTCACGGCCAACCGGCCAGCCAGCGCTCCCACTGCGCCTGCGGAGATGATGGAGCAGTAAGCCGATGCCTAACGATGGTATTGCCCCCACGCCTCACCTGATTCTGGGCAGCCACGAGTTCAGCGCCTACGTGCCGCAAACCGGCAGGATGCAGCGCCAGCACCAGCACCGGGCGGCGCTGTCGTTCAACTATGACGGCATTCGCGCCAGCGGCAGGCACGTCAAGGAAGCCAGCCGCCTGGAGAGTACTGGCAGCCAACGCCTGCAGCGCCACGCCGAGGCCGAAAGCCAAATCCGCCAGACGCTCCAGCGCCTGGGCTTCAAGATCGCCACCCGGCAGAGCAAAGCCCTGCCGGAGAGCGCCGGCGACCTGCTTGAGCTGGCCTCCGAAGCAGCCTGGCTACGCTTCATGCTCAATGACCTGCCGACCCTGCGCGAACAAGGCTGGGAGATCGAGTACACCGACGACTTCGCCTTCAATCTTGCCGAGGTCGACAACTGGTACGCACAGATCGACGAAGCCAGCGGCCGGGACTGGTTCGACCTGGAACTGGGTATCGAGGTCAATGGCCAGCGCCTGAGCCTGCTGCCGATTCTGCTCAACGTGCTGCGCAGCCACCCGGAACTGCTCAACCCTGCGCAGTTGCACAAGCGCCGGGACGACGAACAATTGCTGGTGCAGATTCCCGCGCCTGCGGGTGAAGTGCGGCGCAACCTGCAAGTGGCCCTGCCCTACGGTCGCCTCAAGCCGGTATTGGCAACCCTGGGCGACTTTTACCTGCGTGAACCCGGCGAAACCAGCGTGCGCCTGCCGACGCTGGACGCCACGCGCCTCAATGCCCTGGAAGAGCTGCCGTTGAGCTGGCAAGGCGGTGAGCAGGTGCGCAGCCTGGCCGAGCGCCTGCGCGATATCCGCCTGCAACCGGCGCAAACGCCTGAAGGCCTGAACGCCACCCTGCGCACCTATCAGCTCGAAGGCCTGAGCTGGATGCAGGCCCTGCGTGAGCTGGAGGTCGGTGGCATCCTCGCTGACGACATGGGCCTGGGTAAAACCCTGCAAACCCTCGCTCACCTGCTCAGCGAAAAAAATGCCGGACGCCTGACCCGCCCGGCCATGGTGGTGATGCCCACCAGCCTGATCCCCAACTGGCAGGACGAAGCCGAACGCTTCGCCCCCGGCTTGCGCGTGCTGGCCCTGCAAGGCATCGGCCGACGCAAGCATTTCGGCAGCCTGCAGGACTACGACCTGCTGTTGACCACCTATGCCCTGCTGCCCAAGGACCTGGCGCACTTCAAGGGCCTGATGCTGCATGTGCTGATCCTCGATGAGGCGCAGTACATCAAGACCCCGGGCAGCAAGGCGGCCCAGGCGGCGCGCCAGCTCGAAGCCCGCCAGCGCCTGTGCCTGAGCGGCACCCCGCTGGAAAACCACCTGGGTGAGCTGTGGTCGCTGTTTCACTTCCTGCTGCCGGGCTGGCTGGGCGACGCCAAAGCGTTCAACCGCGACTACCGGGTGCCGATCGAGCGCCAAGGCAACGATGAGCGCCTGCAACACCTCAATGCACGGATCAAACCTTTTTTGCTGCGCCGCACCAAGGAGCAAGTGGCCACCGAGCTACCGGCCAAAACCGAGATGATCCACTGGGTCGAGCTCAGCGATGCGCAGCGAGACGTGTACGAAACCATGCGCCTGGCCATGGACCAGAAAGTACGCGCGGAGATCACCCGCAAGGGCGTGGCGCGCAGCCAGATCATTATCCTCGAAGCGCTGTTGAAGCTGCGCCAGGTCTGCTGCGATTTGCGCCTGATCAACAGCCAAGCCTCGACCGCGCGCGGCGCCCACTCCGGCAAACTCACCAGCCTGATGGAAATGCTCGAAGAACTGCTGGCCGAAGGTCGACGCGTCCTGCTGTTCTCGCAGTTCACCAGCATGCTGCGGCTGATCGAGGCCGAACTGCAGCACCGCGGTATCGCCTATGCCCTGCTGACTGGCGAAACCCGTGACCGCCGGGCACCGGTGCACAACTTCCAGAGCGGGCAATTGCAGATCTTCCTGATCAGCCTCAAGGCTGGCGGTGTCGGCCTGAACCTGACAGCAGCTGACACCGTGATCCACTATGACCCCTGGTGGAACCCGGCGGCGGAAAACCAGGCCACCGACCGCGCTTATCGAATCGGCCAGGAAAAACCGGTGTTCGTCTACAAGCTGATTACCCGGGGCACGGTGGAAGAGAAGATCCAGCAACTGCAGCAGGAAAAATCCGCGCTGGCGGCCGGCGTGCTGGATGGGCGGCAGGCGGGGGACTGGCGTTTGGCGGCGGAGGATATCGATGCGCTGTTTGCGCCGTTGCCGGGGAAGCGGCAAGGCACTAGATCCGGTTGAATTCATCGCGGGTCAAGCCCGCTCCCACCCTGTGGGAGCGGGCTTGACCCGCGATTGCAATCAATCAACCAGTTGCGCTTCCTTGAGCGCCCCAAGCGCCTCCAGCCAACGCGGCTGTTGACGATAGTCGGTACGGGCAAAGCCCTGTCCGCGCATCTGCGCGATGCGTGGCGACGGCTTGACCTTCAGGCGCTGGGCCGCCGTCAGGGCCAGCTCGGCTGCTGCGCGGTCATTGCACACCAGGCCCATGTCACAACCGGCGCTCAGCGCCGCCTCGATACGGCTGGCCGCATCACCGACCACATGGGCACCGGCCATGGACAGGTCATCACTGAAGATCACCCCATTGAAGCCCAACTCGCCGCGCAGGATGTCCTGCAACCAGCGCCGGGAGAAACCGGCCGGCTGGTTGTCCACCTGCGGATAGATCACATGGGCCGGCATCACTGCCGCCAACTGCCCGCTCAAGCGAGTGAACGGCACCAGGTCGGCCGCGCGGATCTGCGCCAGGCTGCGCTCGTCGGTGGGAATCGCCACATGGGAATCGGCCTCGGCCCAGCCATGACCCGGGAAGTGCTTGCCGCAAGCGGCCATGCCCGCGGCGTTCATGCCGCGAATAAAAGCACCGGCCAGCAGCGTGGCGCGCTGCGGATCACCTTCGAAGGCGCGGCTGCCGACCACGGCGCTGCGCTGGTGATCGAGGTCCAGCACCGGCGCAAAGCTCAGGTCCAGACCGACCGCCAGCACTTCGGTGGCCATCAGCCAACCGCATTGCTCGGCCAGGTATTCGGCGTTGTCGTTATCGGCAATCGCGCGCATCGCCGGCAGGCGCACAAAGCCCTGGCGCAACCGCTGCACCCGACCGCCTTCCTGATCCACCGCCAGGATCAACTCGGGGCGAATAGCGCGAATCGAGGCGCACAGCTCGCGCACCTGGCGCGGGCTTTCGATGTTGCGGGCAAAGATGATCAAGCCGGCCACTTCGGGCTGGCGCAAAAGCTGGCGGTCCTCGGCGGTCAGCCAGGTACCGGCGATGTCGACCATCAGGGAGCCTTGCAGGCTGGCACTCATAATTGATCCTTCAGTTGACGCTGATGTGGGCCCATTGGGGGCACGCGGCTTCGTCGATCTGCACCGGGCAATGCACCGGCACCTGGTCGAACAGGTTCAGCAGGTCGGCGTTGCGCAAGCGCACGCAACCATGGGACAACGGCACGCCCATAGGTTCGCTATCGGGGGTGCCATGCAGGTAGATATAACGATGGAAGGTGTCGACCGGCCCCAAGCGATTGACGCCCGGCTCGCAACCGCTGAGCCAGAGTATGCGCGTGAGGATCCAGTCACGACCGGGAAAGTGTTCGTGCAGTGCCGGCGACCAGATTTCGCCGGTCCAGCGCCGCCCCCTCAGCACCGCGCCTTGCGGCAAGCCGGCACCGATCTTGGCGCGCACCTGGTGGCGACCCCGCGGCGTGCAACCCGAGCCCTTGAGCTCACCGGCGCCGTTGCGCGCGGTGGAGACTTCAAGACGCAGGCGCAACTGCCCCCGGACGAACCCATAGAGGCATTGATCAGCAAGGGAGATATGCAGAAAATCGAGACTGGCCATGGGGCGCTAGCTTAGCCGATGCGGCTCGCCGCGCCCAGCCGTGGCGTCAGGCCTTGGCGGCGACCGGGGTGCTGCCGGACTTGCTGCGTGGGCGCAACTGCGCGGCAGCCATGGCTTCGTCAGTGACACCGCTGTCGGCGCGCATGCCGGCGGCCAGGAACGGCACCATCAGGCGCATGACCTGCTCGATCGAGGTATTGATGCCGAAATCGGTTTCGGCGATGGCGCGCAGGGCCTTGATCCCGGACATGCTGAACGCCGCGGCGCCGAGCATGAAGTGCACGCGCCAGAACAGCTCGATTGGCGGAATGCGTGGCGCGGCTTCGTTGACCAGCAGCATGTAGCGGCGAAACACCTTGCCGTACATGTCTTCAAGGTAACGGCGCAGGTGACCCTGGCTCTGGCTGAAGGCCAGGCCCAGCAGGCGCATGAAGATCGACAGGTCATTGCCGCTGCGTGGCTGCACCACCAGCGCCTGCTCGACCAGCATCTCCAGCAGCTCTTCAAGGCTCGGCTTTTGCTCGGGGCGGGCCTGGCGGCGCTCCAGCTCGCGCTCAAGGCTTGCGCAGAACGGCCCCAGGAAACGCGAGAACACCGCCTGGATCAGGGCCTTCTTCGAACCGAAGTGGTAGTTCACCGCCGCCAGGTTGACGCCGGCCTTGCTGGTGATCAGCCGCAATGAGGTTTCGGCAAAACCTTTTTCCGCGAACAACTGCTCGGCAGCATCGAGAATGCGTTCTACGGTTTCCGACTGGGCCATGACTACTCCGCCTGACAAACACTTGTTTGAAACATACGTTTCAAAGCGGTGACTTGTCAAGTCCGCGCAGCCGCTTTGCGGCCATGCGGTCACGTATTAAACCATAGCTGCAAGAGCGCCCATCGGCCTTTTCTTGGCGCCTGGCGCTTGCAGCCTGCCACCCACTGTATATAATCCCAGTCACTGTATAAAAAGACAGAGCGATCGACATGCTAAAACTGACGCCACGCCAAGCTGAGATTCTGGCTTTTATCAAACGCTGCCTGGAAGACAACGGCTTTCCGCCTACCCGCGCGGAGATCGCCCAGGAGCTGGGTTTCAAATCGCCCAACGCCGCTGAGGAGCACCTCAAGGCCCTGGCCCGCAAGGGTGCGATCGAAATGACCCCGGGGGCGTCACGGGGCATCCGCATCCCCGGCTTTGAAGCCAAGCCCGACGACAGCGGCCTGCCGATCATTGGCCGGGTGGCGGCCGGTGCGCCGATCCTCGCCCAGCAACACATCGAAGAATCCTGCAACATCAACCCGGCGTTCTTCCATCCCCGCGCCGACTACCTGTTGCGCGTTCACGGCATGAGCATGAAGGATGTCGGCATCGTCGACGGCGACCTGCTGGCCGTGCACACCTGCCGCGAAGCCCGCAACGGCCAGATCGTCGTCGCTCGCCTGGGTGACGAAGTCACGGTCAAACGCTTCAAGCGCGAAGGCAGCAAAGTCTGGCTGATTGCCGAGAACCCCGAATTCGCCCCAATCGAAGTCAACCTGAAAGACCAGGAGCTGGTGATCGAGGGCTTGAGCGTCGGCGTCATACGCCGGTAAAGGAGGCATCATGCAGTTCCCCCCTGCGTCACAGAACGTACCGCTGCAAGCACAATTGCCATTGTTCGAAGCATTCCTGGTCCAGCCGGTGCTACCCGGACTGAAAAGTGCCAAGCCAGCGCCCCACCCCGGCGCGGCCCAGGTTTTCAGCGAGCTGTCTTTGCGTGGCGCACTGGGTAGCTGCCAGAGCCTATTGGCCCCGATGCTGCGTGAACTGAGCGAGTTGAGCGAAGAGCATGACGCCCGCTGGCTGACCCTGATCGCCCCACCTGCCAGCCTGACCCAGGCCTGGCTGCGCGAGGCCGGGCTGAACCGCGAGCGCATCCTGCTGCTGCAACCGCGCGGCAACCAGAGCGCCTTGCAACTGGCCTGCGATGCCCTGCGCCTGGGCCGCAGCCACACCGTGGTCAGTTGGCTCAACACCGTCAGCAGCAGCGCCCGCCAGCAACTGAGCAATGCGGCTCGCGCTGGAGACGCACAAAGCCTGAACATCCGCCTCGGCTGATATCCAGGTCTGTTTCAACCATTGATTTCGCCAGGCTTCCTCAGGACGAGGAAGCCATGCAGGCGATCAGTGCAGGACCCGTGGCCCTTCGTCGCGTTCGATCTCGCCTTCTACCAGCTTGCCGGCCATCTGCACGCCAACACTGAGCATGGCCTTGGCCACTTCCACGTGCTGACCTTGCAAAAAGGCTTTGGCGTCCTCGGAGAAATCCAGGGTTACCAACGAACCCTCGTCCTCGGCACGGCGCAGCTCGATCCGGCCATCAGGCAACTCGACAATTTCTAGAAAGGACGTTGGCATAAGGGGCTGTTCTCCGCGAAAGGCCGGCATTGTACCAGCCACCGCCCCAATCAGCACTCACTCAAACCTTCACGAAAACGAACCGTAAGCCCCTTGAGGTTCTGCCGCCAGCTTTCCAGCTCTTCGCGCGACAGCGCTGGCGCCTCGGGTTCATCGAGGCTTAGTGCCTGGATCAGCGGCTGGGTAACGTCGGTTTTTGGCGCTTTTTTCGCGACCGGCGGTCGGAACAAATCGGCATAAGCACTTAGCAATTGCGCCAGCCAGGTTTCGCGCTGTTCGGCCAGTTCAACCAGTTCGGCCATCTCTGGAATGGCCACAGCCTCGAGCACTTCGCGGGTCAGCAACAGCTCGGCACGGGGTGCGCCGGCCTGGGGCAAACGATAGAACCCGGCAATCTCGTGACACAAGCCCAGCAGCGCGCCGTACAGGTGAAACAGCGCCGACTCACGCTCGGCCTGGATCAGCGCCTGGGCATTCATGGCCCGGCTTTCCTGCGCCTTGCCAAGGGCTTCGAGGGCCAGGCCTGCGAAGTAAATCTTCTGGTTGGTGCGGGTGTAGAGTTCCTGGGCCATCTGGGTGCCCTCCGAAAGGCTGCAAGGCGGTCTGTGAGTGTCACGGATTGCCCTGCCCTACTGCAAGTCTAGATGGCGACCGCTTTGCGGTCGATCGCCGGCAAGGCCGGCTCCCACAGAGTCGGCGACGATTGCACTCCCTGTGGGAGCCGGCCTTGCCGGCGATGGGCCGCGAACAGCGGCCCCAAGTTCAATCAGCGCTTGTCTTCGACCTTCCAGGCATTGCCGTCATAGAACGCACGCCAGCCGGTCGGCTTGCCATCGACTTCGGTCTGCACGTACTGCTCCTTGGTCTTGCGGCTGTAGCGGATGACCGCCGGGCGACCGTCCGGGTCCTTCTTCGGCGCCTCGCAGAGGAAGTGATACTTCGGATCGATCTCGTCCTTGTGCGGGATGATCTCGATCACCAGGGGTGCGCGGGTCTCGCGGTTTTTCGGGAACTGGCTGGCCGCCAGGAACAGCCCCGAAGCACCGTCACGCAGCACGTAGGTATCGTTGACCTTCTCGCACTTGAGCTCCGGCATCTTCACCGCATCCATCTTCGGCGGCGCCGCCTCGCCACTTTTGAGCAGCTTGCGGGTGTTCTTGCATTCGGCGTTGGTGCAACCGAAGAACTTGCCGAAACGGCCAGTCTTGAGCTGCATCTCGCTACCGCACTTGTCGCACTCAAGGCTCGGCCCTTCGTAGCCCTTGATGCGGTAGTTGCCTTCTTCGATCTCGTAGCCGGTGCAGTCGGGGTTGTTACCGCAGATGTGCAGCTTGCGCTTCTCATCGAGCAGGTAAGCATCCATGGCCGTCGAGCAGATCGGGCAGCGGTGTTTGTTGAGCAGCACGCGCGATTCCGATTCACCCTCGTCGTCGGCGGCGATTTCATCGCCCGGAACCAGGTTGACGGTGGCCTTGCAACGCTCTTTGGGCGGCAGGCTGTAGCCCGAGCAGCCGAGGAACACGCCGGTGGAGGCGGTGCGAATCATCATCGGCCGGCCACATTCCTTGCAGGCAATGTTGGTCAGGGTCGGCTGGTTGGCACGCATGCCCTTCTCGCCGTCTTCGGCCAGCTTCAACTTGTTGCTGAAGTCGCCGTAGAACTCGTCCAGCACGTTTTTCCAGTCGCGCTCGCCCTGGGCCACGTCATCGAGGTTCTCTTCCATGCCGGCGGTGAAGCCGTAGTCCATCAGGTTGGAGAAGCTCTCGGACAGGCGCTCGGTGACGATGTCGCCCATTTTCTCGGAGTAGAAGCGGCGGTTGTGCAGGGTCACGTAACCGCGATCCTGGATGGTCGAGATGATCGCAGCATAAGTCGAAGGACGACCGATGCCGCGTTTTTCCATCTCCTTGACTAGGCTGGCTTCGGAGTAACGCGCCGGCGGCTTGGTGAAGTGCTGGCTTGGGTCGATCTGGATCAGCTTGAGCACTTCGCCCTGGTTCATTTCCGGCAGCACATCGTCATCGCCCGGCTTGCTCTGTTGCGGCAACACCCGGGTGTAACCGTCGAACTTGAGGATACGGCCCTTGGCGCGCAGCTCGAAGTTGCCTGCGGTGACGCTGACGGTGGTCGACAGGTACTGCGCCGGTGGCATCTGGCAGGCCAGGAACTGGCGCCAGATCAGCTCGTACAGACGCTCGGCATCGCGCTCCATGCCACTGAGCTTGGTCGGATGGGTGTTGACGTCGGATGGACGAATCGCTTCGTGCGCTTCCTGGGCACCCTCTTTGCTGCCGTAGACGATCGGCGCTTCAGGCAGGTACTTCTTGCCGAACTCGCTTTCGATGTAGCTGCGGGCCATTTCCACCGCATCGACCGAGAGGTTGGTCGAGTCGGTTCGCATATAGGTGATGTAGCCGGCTTCGTACAGACGCTGGGCCATCATCATGGTTTTCTTCACGCCGAAGCCCAGGCGGTTGCTCGCGGCCTGCTGCAGGGTCGAGGTGATGAACGGCGCCGACGGCTTGCTGCTGGTCGGGCGGTCTTCACGCTTGGCCACGGTGTAGCTGGAGGACTTGAGCTGCGCCAGCGCTGCCATGGCCTGGGCTTCGTTGAGCGGCTTGAAGGCTTCGCCGTTCTCGCGGGCCACTTCGAAACGCACCTTGGCGTCCTTGGCGGTACCCAGGTCGGCGTGCACTTCCCAGTACTCTTCAGGAATGAAGGCACGGATCTCGCGCTCACGCTCGACCACCAGCTTCACCGCCACCGACTGCACACGGCCGGCGGACAGGCCGCGGGCGATCTTTGCCCACAGCAACGGCGAAACCATGTAGCCCACCACGCGATCGAGGAAGCGTCGCGCCTGCTGGGCGTTGACCCGGTCGATATCCAGCTCGCCAGGCTGCGAGAACGCTTCCTGGATGGCTTTCTTGGTGATTTCGTTGAACACCACGCGCTTGTAGCGGCTGTCATCACCACCGATGGCTTCGCGCAGGTGCCAGGCAATGGCTTCCCCCTCGCGATCCAAGTCGGTTGCGAGATAGATGGTGTCGGCATCTTTGGCCAGGCGACGCAGTTCGTCGATGACCTTCTCCTTGCCCGGGAGAATCTCGTACTTGGCTTTCCAGCCGTGGTCAGGGTCGACGCCCATGCGTGCGACCAACTGCTTGCGCGCCTTCTCTTTTGGCGACAGGGCCGGCGCTTCGCCTGCGGCGGCCTTGCCGCGCTTGGCGGCAGGCTCCTTGCTGGCGCTGGCCGAACCGCTGGTGGGCAGGTCTCGGATATGGCCGATACTCGACTTCACCACGTACTGGCTGCCCAGGTACTTGTTGATGGTCTTGGCCTTAGCCGGGGATTCCACAATGACCAGCGATTTGCCCATGGATCGGAAAATTCCTGAATACTGAAAATAAAAACACGGCAGGTACCTGACGCGGCACCGCTATATATAGTGGCAACAGAGTGAGGTCAAGCGCGGGGCTCTAGCCACCCTCGGCATCGGGCCGGGAAAACAGCTCGGTTTCAGCCTTGACCAAAGCAAAGCGCGGCACTTGCTCGCCGTCAACCTCGACCGACTCGAGAAACATCGAAAGCGGTCGCACCCACAGGCCGAATTCACCGTACAGCGCCTGGTAGAACACCACCCACTCCTCTGTTTCGGAATGGCGCGCGGTGCCGAACACACGATACTCAGGCCCCTTGTAATGCCGGTATACGCCTGGTTGTATCTGCATGTTGCTCACCCTCTTGAATAAAAAATTCCTGCAAAAACAAAAACCGGGGCACCAGGCCCCGGTTTCCACCCGCCGAACGCTTAAACGCGTTCGAAGATGGTGGTGATGCCTTGGCCCAGGCCGACGCACATGGTCGAAACGCCGAGGGTCCCGCCATTCTGCTTCATGACGTTGAGCAGAGTGCCGGAAATCCGCGCACCGGAGCAACCGAAAGGATGGCCCAGGGCGATGGCGCCGCCGTGCAGGTTAACCTTCTCATCCATCTTGTCGAGCACTTTCAGATCCTTCAGCACAGGCAGGGCCTGTGCGGCGAAGGCTTCGTTGAGCTCGAAGAAGTCGATATCGGCGATGGACAAGCCCGCACGCTTGAGTGCTTTCTGGGTCGCCGGAACCGGACCGTAGCCCATGATTGCCGGGTCGACACCGGCCACGGCCATGGAACGGATCACCGCCAGAGGCTGGATACCGAGGTCCTGGGCACGCTGGGCCGACATGACGATCATGCACGAGGCGCCGTCGGTGATCTGCGACGAGGTGCCGGCAGTCACGGTACCACCTTTGGGGTTGAAAGCAGGCTTGAGGGCCGCCAGGCTTTCCAGGGTGGTATCCGGGCGAATGGTTTCGTCGTAGTCGAAGACCTTGAGGAAGCCGTTCTCGTCGTAGCCCTGCATCGGGATGATTTCATCCTTGAACTTGCCTTCGACCGTCGCCTTGTGGGCGAGCTGGTGCGAACGCAGGCCGAACAGATCCTGCTGCTCTCGGCTGATGCCGTGCATCTTGCCAAGCATTTCGGCGGTCAGGCCCATCATGCCCGAAGCTTTGGCGGCGTACAGCGACATGTGCGGGTTCGGGTCGACACCGTGCATCATGCTGACGTGGCCCATGTGCTCGACACCACCGACGACGAAGACATCACCGTTGCCGGTCATGATCGCCTGCGCCGCGGTGTGCAGCGCGCTCATCGACGAGCCGCACAGGCGGCTGACGGTCTGGCCGGCGGCGGTGTGCGGGATCTGGGTCATCAAGGAGGCCATGCGGGCGATGTTCCAGCCCTGCTCCAGGGTCTGGTTGACGCAGCCCCAGATGACGTCCTCGACTTCGCTCGGATCGACCTTGGCGTTGCGCGCCAGCAGCTTGCTGATCAGGTGCGCGGACATGTCTTCGGCACGGGTATTGCGATGCATGCCACCCTTGGAGCGGCCCATCGGGGTGCGACCGAAGTCGACAATCACCACGTCTCTTGGATTCAGGCTCATATATTCACTCTCGCTCTATATCGTTGGGCGCTTAACCGAAGAAGCTCTGGCCATTCTTGGCCATTTCACGCAGCTTCGCGGTGGGGTGATACAGCGGACCCAGATCGGCGTATTTGTCGGCCAGGGCAACGAATTCGGCTACACCGATCGAGTCGATGTAACGCAGCGCGCCGCCACGGAAAGGAGGGAAACCAATACCGTAGACCAGGCCCATGTCGGCTTCGGCGGCGGTGTCGACGATGCCGTCTTCCAGGCAGCGGACGGTTTCCAGGCACAGCGGGATCATCATCCAGTTGATGATGTCTTCGTCGCTGACTTCACGCTGCTCGTAAACGATCGGCTTGAGCACGTCGAGGACTGCCGCGTCAGCGACTTTCTTCGGCTTGCCGCGCTTGTCGGTTTCGTAGGCATAGAAGCCCTTGCCGTTCTTCTGGCCCAGGCGCTTGGCTTCGTAGAGCACGTCGATGGCCGAACGACGGTCGTCCTTCATGCGGTCCGGGAAGCCTTCGGCCATGACGTCACGGCCGTGGTGGCCGGTGTCGATACCGACCACGTCCATCAGGTAGGCCGGGCCCATCGGCCAGCCGAATTTTTCCATGATCTTGTCGATGCGCACGAAGTCGACACCGGCGCTGACCAGCTTGGCGAAACCGCCGAAGTACGGGAACAGTACGCGGTTGACCAAAAAGCCCGGGCAGTCGTTGACCACGATCGGGTTCTTGCCCATCTTCTTGGCGTAGGCCACGGTGGTGGCGACCGCCACTTCGCTGGACTTCTCGCCACGGATGACTTCAACCAGCGGCATCATGTGCACCGGGTTGAAGAAGTGCATGCCGACGAAGTTTTCCGGACGCTTGAGGGCCTTGGCCAGCAGGTTGATGGAAATGGTCGAGGTGTTGGACGCCAGGATCGCATCTTCCTTGACCTGGCCTTCCACTTCAGCCAGCACTGCTTGCTTGACCTTCGGGTTCTCGACCACGGCTTCGACGACGATGTCGACGTTGCCAAAATCGCCGTAGGACAGGGTCGGGCGAATCGCGTTCAGCGCTTCGGCCATTTTCGCCGGGGTCAGGCGGCCTTTTTCAACGCGCTTGCCGAGCAGCTTGGAGGCTTCGTTCAGGCCCAGCTGGATGGCGCTTTCGTTGATGTCCTTCATCAGGATCGGGGTGCCCTTGACCGCCGACTGGTAGGCGATGCCGCCCCCCATGATTCCGGCGCCGAGCACGGCAGCCTGCTTCACGTCGCGCGCGATTTCGTCGTGGGCCTTGGCTTTGCGCTTGAGTTCCTGGTCGTTGAGGAACAGGCCGATCAGGCTCTCGGCAACCGAGGTCTTGGCCAGTTTGACGAAGCCTGCGGCTTCGACTTCCAGGGCCTTGTCACGACCGAAGTTGGCGGCTTTCTGGATGCTCTTGATCGCTTCGACCGGCGCCGGGTAGTTCGGGCCAGCTTGACCGGCGACGAAACCCTTGGCGGTTTCGAACGACATCATCTGCTCGATGGCGTTGAGCTTGAGTTTTTCCAGTTTTGGCTGGCGCTTGGCCTTGTGGTCGAGCTCGCCGCTGATGGCGCGCTTGATCAGGTCCAGGGTCGCAGCCTGCAGCAGCTCAGGGGTTACCACGGCATCGACGGCGCCGACTTTCAGCGCGTCTTCAGCACGGTTTTCCTTGCCGGCGGCAATCCACTCGATGGCGTTGTCGGCACCGATGATGCGCGGCAGGCGCACGGTACCGCCGAAGCCCGGGTAGATGCCCAGCTTGACTTCCGGCAGGCCGATCTTGGCGCTGGTGGCCATGACGCGGTAGTCGGCAGCCAGGCACATTTCCAGACCGCCGCCCAGGGCGATGCCATTGATTGCGGCAACGGTCGGCACGGCCAGGTCTTCGAAATCGCTGAAAATCCGGTTGGCTTCCAGGTTGCCGGCGACCAGTTCGGCCTCGGGCAACTTGAAGTTATCGACAAACTCGGTGATGTCCGCGCCGACGATGAATACGTCCTTGCCACTGCTGACAATCACGCCTTTGATCGATGCATCGGCTTTGATGGTGTCTACGGCCTGACGCAATTCGTTCAGGGTAAGACGGTTGAACTTGTTGACGGACTCACCCTTGAGGTCGAACTTCAGTTCGACGATGCCGCTTTCAAGAGCCTTAACCGTGATGGCTTTACCTTCGTAAATCATCAACTGATCTCCACGATATGGAAGCTGAACTGTACACGCCGATCGCTGGTGAAAGATCCGGCCGGCCATTGGCCGTTGTTGCCGAACCCTTGCTCCAGGCACACCCGCCAGCGCGATAGTCGGGATTCTGTAAGAGCCGTCTGACAATACAAACGCTCAATTCATACGCCCGTTTGATTTGGGTATGCACACATTCAACGAAAAGATCGCCGTTGTCAAATACCCAAAAGCACCGTGAAAACGCGACTTTCCGGTCATTTTCTGCTGACAGGGGGCAAACGGCTGCTCTGCTGATGGCACGCCATTCAGCGCTGCGATAGTGGTCAATGGCTTACACACGTTGATCATCGATCAACGCGAAACAAGAGAGGGAGTAGGCAGCAAATTACCGCTGGATGGCTACACTGCAAGGGACTGAAACATTACACCGGCCTGCCTGGCCTGCCCGCCCGATCTGTGCATCGGGCTTTTTATTGATAGCGATCAGGCCAGGGCGTTGAGCACTGCGGCAATATCCTGCAATACAGCCGTTTCACCGCGCTCGCCCCAGTACAAGGCAACCATCTGCGGGCCCGCCTCGACTTTGTAGACACTCTCCGGCAAGCGCGCCAACTGCTCGGCATGCGCGGCATCGGCGCAAGGCTCGCGCCACTGGTTGAGCCACACGCCGGGGGTGGTCTGCCAGTAGCACCAGCTGTCGCTACGGCCCTGGCGTCGTGGCCGCAGGTACTGTGCGCATGGGCTGGGTGGCTCCTTGGGCAGCCAGTGCGGCCACTCCTGGGGCGCCAGTTGCATGGCCAGGCCCATGCGCCGGGCTTCCATGCGCAGGGCCATCTGGCCGCTTTGCTTGCGCGAAGGACGCAGCCAGGCCAAAGGGCTGAGAATCAGCGCAAGGATTGACACCACTACCCAGACCGTCATATCAGTTGTTCCCACAAAGCGTTGCAAATGAGCTGGTTAGCCGTGATTCGAAGCGATCAGCCTGAAACCGACCATACTTTACCTATCGCGACTGTCAGGAGAGCTTCTCATGCCCTACGAACACATACTGGTTGCCGTCGACCTGACCGAAGAATGCGATCCGGTCATCAAGCGCGCCATGACACTGGCCGAGCCGACACAGACCAAGGTTTCCCTGGTGCATATCGTCGAGCCCATGGCCATGGCCTTTGGCGGCGACGTGCCGATGGACCTGTCCCAGCTGCAACAGCAACAGTTCGACCAGGCCAAGGAGCGCATGGATCGTCTGTTCAACAAGTACCCGGGCATCAACCGCGGTGATTCGCACCTGACCTACGGCCAGCCGCGCCAGGAGATCCACCAATTGGCCAAGGACCAGAAGTGCGACCTGATCGTGGTCGGCAGCCATGGCCGCCACGGCCTGGCCCTGCTGCTGGGTTCTACCGCCAACGACGTGCTGCACGGCGCACCCTGCGATGTGCTCGCGGTACGCCTGCAGAAAAAAGCCGAGTAACACCCGGGTGGGCCCGGCGCAGGCTCATGCGCCGGACCCTGCCCTTCAGCTGTCGAGTTCGGCCCAGCGCTCGACCAGCACGTCCAGCTCAGCCTGCATCTTCTCCAGGCTCGCCAGTACCGCACTGGTCTGCTCGATCGGGCGCTGGTAGAAAGCCGGGGCAGAAATCTCTTCCTGTACCGCCGCCATCTTCTGCTCCAGCACATCGATCTGGCCCGGCAAGGCTTCCAGCTCGCGCTGCAGCTTGTAGCTGAGCTTTTTCTTTGCCGTTTCAGCCACTGGCGCCGCTACCGGCGCAGGCGCCACGGTTTCGACCACAGCGGTGTTGAGTTCGGACTTGCCCGACTTGCTCTCGGTAACCCCGAGCAACTTCGGCGAACCGCCCTGGCGGATCCAGTCCTGGTAACCACCGACGTACTCGCGCACCTTGCCCTCGCCTTCGAATACCAGGGTGCTGGTCACCACGTTGTCGAGGAAGGCCCGGTCGTGGCTGACCATCAGCACGGTGCCCTTGAACGCCGACAGCACTTCTTCGAGCAGCTCGAGGGTCTCGACGTCGAGGTCGTTGGTCGGTTCGTCGAGTACCAGCAGGTTGGCCGGCTTGCTGAACAGCTTGGCCAGCAGCAGGCGCGCACGCTCGCCACCGGACAGGGCCTTGACCGGGGTCCGGGCGCGCTGCGGGCTGAACAGGAAGTCGCCCAGGTAGCTCAGCACGTGACGGCTCTGGCCATCGATGTCGATGAAATCGCGACCTTCGGCCAAGTTGTCGATCACGGTCTTTTCCAGGTCCAGCTGATGGCGCAGCTGGTCGAAATAGGCCACTTCCAGGCGCG
The DNA here is from genome assembly GCF_024213215.1 of Pseudomonas sp. SBB6. NCBI lineage: Bacteria > Pseudomonadati > Pseudomonadota > Gammaproteobacteria > Pseudomonadales > Pseudomonadaceae > Pseudomonas > Pseudomonas sp. SBB6. Next base: position 451,586 of record NZ_JANAVH010000002.1, read on the forward strand.
TGCCGGACTCGACCTTGCCGCTGGTGGGCTCAAGATCACCGAGCATCAGCTTGAGCAAGGTGGTCTTGCCGGTACCGTTGGCGCCGAGCAGGCCGATGCGGTCTTCGCGCTGCAGGACCATGGAGAAGTCCTTGACCAGCTGCGGGCCGCCCGGATGGTTGAAGCTGACGTTTTCCAGGACCATCACCTGCTTGCCGGATTTCTCCGCGACATCGAGCATGATGTTGGCCTTGCCCTGGCGCTCGCGGCGTTCGCTGCGCTCGACGCGCAGGGCCTTGAGGGCACGCACGCGGCCTTCGTTGCGGGTACGCCGGGCCTTGATGCCCTGGCGGATCCACACTTCTTCCTGGGCCAGCTTCTTGTCGAACAGGGCGTTGGCGGTTTCTTCGGCCGCCAGTGCCGCTTCCTTGTGCACCAGGAAGCTGGCGTAGTCGCCGTTCCAGTCGATCAGGCCGCCACGATCCAGTTCGAGGATGCGCGTGGCCAGGTTCTGCAGGAAGGAACGGTCGTGCGTGATGAACAGCACGGCGCCGCCGAACCCGCTGAGGGCATCTTCAAGCCAGGCAATGGCGCCGATGTCCAGGTGGTTGGTCGGCTCGTCGAGCAACAGCAGGTCGGGCTCGGACACCAGCGCCTGGGCCAGCAGCACACGGCGGCGCCAGCCACCGGAGAGCTCGGCCAGGGTCTTGTCGGCCGGCAGTTGCAGACGGCTCAGGGTGCTGTCGACCAGTTGCTGCAGGCGCCAGCCATCGCGCGACTCGAGGTCGTGCTGGACGTGCATGAGCTTATCCAGGTCGGCATCGCTGTGGATGTTCTGGCTCAGGTGGTGGTACTCAGCCAGCAAGGCGCCGACGCCATCGAGGCCTTCGGCGACCACGTCGAAGACGGTACGGCCGTCGGCCACCGGCAACTCCTGCGGCAGCTCGCCGATCTTCAGGCCCGGGGCACGCCAGACATCGCCTTCATCAGGCTTCTGATCGCCCTTGACCAGGCGCAGCATGCTCGACTTGCCAGTGCCGTTGCGGCCGATGATGCACACCCGCTCACCACGGGCGATCTGCCAGGACACCTTGTCCAACAACGGCGTGGCGCCGAACGCAAGGGACACATCGCTTAATTTGAGCAGGGTCATGATCTTCTCCAAAAACCGGGCGCGCATTCTACCCGACTTGGGCCGGCTTCACATTAAGCAGCGCGTCCTGCAGTACCTTCCGACGACAGGCCGCTTCTTTACAAGCAGATACAAGCACAATGCTTTCATCCGCCTGCGGCAACCGGCTAAGCTAAGGCAATGCAACTCCAACAGTGCTGGCTTCGCCGTCACTTTTCATGGTCAAACTGCCCGGAAGTCTCATGCGCAGCCGCCTGCTCCACCTCGTATCCAGCCTGCTTCTCACTGCCTCGGCGGTGGGTGTCGCCCAGGCCACCGACATCACCCAGCAACGTCAATATTACGATGAAGCCAAACGCGCCCTGGCCAAGGGCGACAAGGGCCCCTACCTGCGCTATGCCGATGCCCTGCGCGACTATCCGTTGACGCCTTACCTGGCCTACGACGAGCTGACCGCCCGGCTGAAAACCGCCAGCAACGCCGAAATCGAGAAGTTCCTCGGCGCCCACGGCGACCTGCCCCAGGCCAACTGGATGAAGCTGCGCTGGTTGCGCTGGCTGGCCGAGCGTGGTGACTGGGCGACGTTTACCAAGTACTACGATCCGAAGCTCAATTTCACTGAACTGGACTGCCTCAATGGCCAGTACCAGCTCAGCCATGGCCAGCGCGCCGAAGGCCATGCCAGCGCAGAAAAACTCTGGCTGGTCGGCAAGTCGCAACCGGCGGCCTGCGATGCCCTGTTCGAGCGCTGGGCCGCCGAAGGCCAGTTGACCGAGCAAAAGCGCTGGGAGCGCGCCAAGCTGGCGGCACAAACCCGCAACTATGCGCTGGCCAATACCCTGGTCAAAAGCCTCAACACCCTGGCACCGCAAGGCCGCCTGCTGATCGACGTGGCGCAAAAGCCCGAACTGCTCAACCAGCCCGGGCGCTTCACCCCGGTCAACGAGGCGATGGCCGACGTGGTCAGCCTGGGCCTGCGCCGCCTGGCCCGCCAGGACCCGGAGCGGGCCATGAACCTGCTCGATGACTACGCCAACCGCATGCATTTCTCCCGCGACGAGAAAGTCGCCATCGCCCGCGAGATCGGCCTGACCCTGGCCCGCCGCTACGACCCACGCGCCCTGGACCTGATGACCCGCTACGATCCGGAGCTGCGCGACAACACCGTCACCGAGTGGCGCCTGCGCCTGCTGCTGCGCCTGGGCCGCTGGGAAGATGCCTACGCGCTGACCAAGCGCCTGCCGCAAGACCTGGCCAGCAGCAACCGCTGGCGCTACTGGCAGGCGCGCAGCCTGGAGCTGGCCCAGCCGAAGGACCCGCAAATCCTGCTGCTGTACAAAACCGTGGCTCGCGAGCGTGACTTCTACGGCTTCCTGGCCGCCGACCGCTCGCAAACGCCTTACCAGCTGAGCAACAAGCCGCTGGTGCTGAGCCAGCAGGTCGTCAACAAGGTCCGCAACACCCCGGGGGTCAAGCGCGCACTGGAATTCCACGCCCGCGGCCAGATTGTCGACGGGCGCCGCGAGTGGTACCACGTCAGCCGCCACTTCAACCGTGACGAGATGGTCGCCCAGGCCAAGCTGGCCTACGACATGCGCTGGTACTTCCCGGCCATTCGCACCATCAGCCAGGCCAAGTACTGGGACGACCTGGACATCCGCTTCCCGATGGCCCACCGCGATACCCTGGTGCGTGAAGCCAAGGTACGTGGGCTGCATTCGAGCTGGGTGTTCGCCATTACCCGCCAGGAAAGCGCGTTCATGGACGACGCCCGCTCAAGCGTCGGCGCCAGCGGCCTGATGCAACTGATGCCGGCCACCGCCAAGGAGACCGCGCGCAAGTTCAGCATCCCGCTGGCCTCGCCTGCGCAGGTGTTCAACCCGGACAAGAACATCCAGCTGGGCGCCGCTTACCTGAGCCAGGTGCACAGCCAGTTCAATGGCAACCGGGTACTCGCCTCCGCCGCCTACAACGCCGGCCCCGGCCGCGTGCGCCAGTGGCTGCGCGGCGCCGACCACCTGAGTTTCGATGTCTGGGTCGAGTCGATTCCATTCGACGAGACGCGCCAGTACGTGCAGAACGTGCTGTCGTATTCGGTGATCTACGGGCAGAAGCTCAATTCGCCGCAGCCGCTGGTGGACTGGCATGAGCGGTATTTTGACGATCAGTGATCGTGCAGCCATCGCCGGCAAGGCCGGCTCCCACAATAGACTTGCATGCACCTGTGGGAGCTGGCGTTGCCAGCAATGAGGTCAGTCCAGCCAGCCTATTCGGCGTTGTCCGAATTACGACCGCTTCGCGCTCGATCGCCGGCAAGTCCGGCTCCCACAGGATTGGCAGTGCCCTCAGGGATGGTGCAACAGCTGTGGGAGCTGGCGTTGCCAGCGATGCAAGGCAAAGCCTTGCCAGTTTACTCCAGCACCGTCACCGCCATCCCCACCTCAAGCACCCCCGCGCCATCCGCCACCAGGTTCTGGCCAAACAGCACATCCCCCTCCTTCTGCCGATAGGTGCGCAAGGTCGCCAGCGGTTCGCGGTCCGGGCTGCGCTCGCCGGTCTGCGGGTCAATGGTGGTCATGATGCAACGCTCGCACGGCTTTAGTACCCGGAACTCGACCGCGCCGATGCGGATACGCTTCCAGCCATCCTCGGCAAACGCCGCACTGCCCTCCACCACCAGGTTGGGACGAAAGCGCAGCATCTCCAGTGGCCGCCCGACCTTGTCGACCAGGTCATCCAGCGACGCCTGGCCAATCAGCAGCAAGGGAAAACCGTCGGCGAACGCCACGCGGTCGCTGTTCAGACCATAACCATTGGGTAGATAACGCGTGCGTTGCTCTGGCACATGAACCAGGCGCACGTCCTTGCCGATGAACCGACTGAGCCACTGCGCGGCAGCATCGCCGGCATCCGGCACGCGAAAGGTATCGCGCCAGATAGTGATGCCGCGCAGATCGCTATCGGGCTCCGGCACGCCAACGTGCAGCGTCGGGTAGCCGGGAGCCTGAAGGGTGAGGCTGCCGTCGGCGTTGTGCAAGGCCGCCAGCTGGCTCATCTGCGGGTACATGCGCTGGGTCAGAAAGCGCCCATTGTCACGCTCCACCAGCATCCAGCGGCGGTCCCCGCTCAACCCCAGAGGGTCCAGCGAGGAGGTTTGCAGCGCCTCACCGCGCGCTGATTTGAGCGGGTATCGGTACAACGCACTCAGGCGCATCATGACCTGCCTTGTGTCGGTTAAAACCCTAGCTTATACCGACTCAGGCCGTGGCTTCATCCAGCATCAGCCGTTGGCGCACGACATCGACCAGCTTGTCGGGTTGGAACTTGGAGAGGAAGTTGTCGCAGCCGACCTTCTTCACCATCGATTCGTTGAAGCTGCCGGACAACGACGTATGCAGCACCACGTACAGCGAGCGCAGGCGCGGGTCGTTGCGGATCTCGGTGGTCAGGCGGTAGCCGTCCATTTCTGGCATTTCGGCGTCGGTAAAGACCATCAGCAGCTTCTCGCAGACATCCTCGCCAGCGTCGGCCCAACCCTTGAGCATGCGCAGGGCCTTGAGGCCATCGCTGGCCACGTGCATCTTCACCCCCAGTTGCGACAAGGTGTCACGCAACTGCGCCAGGGCCACGGTGGAGTCGTCCACCAGCAGCACTTCGCGACCGCGGGCACGGCCCAGCACCGGATCTTCGAGCTTGTCGCGCGACACCTTGGCGCTGTACGGGACAATTTCCGCCAGCACCTTCTCGACGTCGATGATTTCCACCAGTTGCTCGTCGACCTTGCTGATCGCTGTCAGGTAGTGCTGACGACCGGCACTGGTCGGCGGCGGCATGATGGCTTCCCAGTTCATGTTGACGATGCGGTCGACGCCACCGACCAGGAAGGCCTGCACCGAGCGGTTGTACTCGGTGACGATGATGGTGCTGCCCGGGCCCGGTTCCAGCGGGCGCATGCCGATGGCCTGGGACAGGTCGATCACCGGCAGGGTCTGCCCGCGCAAGTTGACCACGCCACAGACGTACGCGTGACGCTGTGGCATCAGGGTCAGCTTGGGCATCTGCAGCACTTCCTGGACCTTGAACACGTTGATCGCGAACAATTGCCGGCCCGCCAGGCGGAACATCAGGATTTCCAGGCGGTTCTCGCCCACCAGCTGCGTTCTTTGGTCTACCGTGTCGAGAATGCCAGCCATCGAAGAGCCCCCAGGTGTGTCGAAAATGATCCCAATGGCCCTGTATCGGCCGCTTGTCGCAGAGCTTGACCCCTTGAAGAAAATGCTCTGCAGCCCATTGATGTCATTTTACCATCATGCTTTACTGCGCTCACCTCTCCGCTGTCGCAAACGCCCGCAAAGGGTCGTATCGAAAACACCGCATCAGGGAATCCCCTAGTGACAATCGGGTGAGACCTGATGTTCGCAATATCCATTAGCCATTAATGTGACGCCATTCTCATTGCATGAACGGAGTCAGGCTTTTGTCAGCGATCGCCTCATGGTGGCCAGCCCCTGCTCCAGCCTTTCGCGCTGGAGCCAAATGATGGCTAACGACGCACTGCACAACAGCGCCCTGCAGGATTTCCTGATCGACGCCCAGGTGCTGCTGACCAAGGCAGAGGAATGCCTGCTGCACCTGCAACTGATCGATAACGATCCGGATGCCTGCCACTGCCTGAACGATACCCTGGCAACCCTGGTGGAGCGCGCACAGACCCTTGGCCTGGTCGAGGTCGCCGCCTACAGCCAGCAGTTGCAAGCACTGCTGGAGCCGGCACAGGCGCAACCGGCACTGCAAGGTGAAGCCCTGCAGGCCCTGGAAAGCTGCCTGACCTTGCTGGCCTGGCAACTGGAATTGATCGACCCGCACACCGGCCGCCTGAGCCTGGACACCGAGGAACAGGTGCAGTTGCTCGATACCCTGGCCATCGCCCTGAGCCCGCAAGCCGCTCTAACCTGCGCCTCCTGCATCGAGACCCAGCACCTCTGCGAACACTCTGAACCGTCCATGACTGCGCCCGCCACCGCGCATGCCAGCGCACTTTCCTCGCCAACCAGGGGCAACTAAGCGGCATAACAACAATGCCCTGGCGAAGATAACCGGCTCCCCGACGAGTGCACACTAAGGTCAAACTTAGTGTATTTTCCGGCACCTCTAATTATTCGCAAAAAAATATTCCGTTTAATTGATATCGGGCAAAATTCCATCCCCACAAACTGATGGCATAGTGCTAGATTCGAAGGCAATCGGAACCGCCGTACCAGCCCGTAAAATCTGGCTATTCAGTCAGTTATCAGAGTTCGCGACCAATTGTATTTGAAGTGATACCATGCGCGCTGATGAAGTCATGCACCTCACCTGGCACCCCCAAGACAGAGCACGCCGACTTTCATCGCCACACCCCAGCGCCGACATTTAAACGTTATTGAAGGCAATTCGACAAAAGCCTCTAGTTTGACCTTTGCAAGGCTTTCAACAGCGATATTTCAGTGGCTTCATTTCCTATGCTCTCAAGCCTCAAGACACTCAAGCGCTGGCGCCCCGGCGCCTCTCTGTTGCGCTGGGCGACCGCCCTGCTGTGCCTGGCCTCGATTGCCGTCAACCTGGCCTTGTACCTGCTTGAGCAACCGTTGCCGGGCGCGGCCCTGGCCCTGCAACTGATCGCCCTGCTGAGCATTGCCTGGCAACTGCGCCAGTGGGCGCGCTCGATTGCCCTGCGCCCGGCGGAACTTGCCGACCGGTTGCTCAAGGTGCAAGAAAGCGAACGCCAGCGCCTGAGCCGCGAACTGCACGACGATATCGGCCAGCTGCTGACCGCCGCCAAGCTTCAGGCCGACTGGCTGCAACGTCGTGCCCCGGCTGAGCTACAGGAGCACTGCAGTACTTTGCGCAGCACCCTGGATGACACCCTGGCCAATGTTCGCGATGTCTCGGCCATCCTCAACCCCCGGCAGTTGGCCAGCCTGGGGCTGGAAGCCAGCCTGCGCGCCCACCTGCTGCGCACCCTGGAGAACACCAATGTGCACTGGAGCCTGGAGTGCCGTCAGCGCCTGGGCGGTATCCCGGAAGACATGGCAATTGCCGCCTTTCGCATCACCCAGGAGGCGGTGACCAACATACTGCGCCATGCCAGGGCCAACAACCTGGTGGTTCGTATCCAGCGCCAGCCCGAAGGCCTGGCACTGTCGATCAGCGATGACGGCCTGGGCTTTCTGCCCGCCAGCAATCCGGCCGACGAAGGCCAACGCGGCATGGCCGGAATGCTCGAGCGTGCCGGCTTGCTCAATGGCACACTGTCAGTCACCAGCCAGCCCGGCCTGGGCACCCAGATCGACGCCCTGCTCCCCTGGCCTCCCCGTACCCTCGAACGCGCCAAGACAAGTAACGCCCCATGACCTGTACATTGTTGTTGGTAGATGACCACTCATTGATCCGCGCAGGTGTTCGCGCACTGGTGTCAGATATACCCGGTTATGCCGTGATCGGCGAAGCCAACGACGGCGGCCAGGTGCCCGAACTGGTCATGCAACTGGACCCGGACATCGTCTTGCTGGATATCTCCATGCGCTGCACCAGCGGCCTGGACGCCTTGAGCCGCTTGCGCGCCCTCGGCTGTCGCAGCAAGGTGTTGATTCTCTCCATGCACACCGACCCGGAGCTGATCATGCAGGCCCTGGAAAGCGGCGCCCACGGCTACCTGCTTAAAGACACCACCGCTACCGAACTTGAGCAGGCGCTGGCTGCACTGCGTGGCAACGAGCGCTACCTGAGCCCGGCGATCGCCCACACCGTGATCAACCAGGCGCTGCTGCGCGCCCAATCAGGCAAGCCGGAAGCGGCCGAAAAGCATAACCTCACCGCCCGCCAACTGGAGATCCTGCGCCTGATCGTGCGCGGCAAATCGACGCGGGAAATCGCCCAGGGCCTGGGCCTGAGCATCAAGACCGTGGAAACCCACCGCTCGCAGATCATGAAACGCCTGCAAATCTACGATGTTGCCGGCCTGGTGCTGTTTGCCGTGCGCGAGCAGATCATCAGCCTGGACGACTGAGCAGCGGTGAACCTGGCGCCAGGTGCACACGCAAGGCCGTGACACAGCACGTGCCCGCCTCCAGCCTGGCGGCCATGGCCAATGCCCAGGGCCCATTGAGCATCGAACATCGAACATCGAACATCGAACATCGAGTATCGACGCCTTTTCTGGCGCGCCTTTACTGCATCGCACTTAACGTTTCAGCAGTCATTCGTACACCATTCATACAAATATCATTGAAAGCTTCGCCGCCCAGGCGCATCATTCGACAAATATTTGGCCTTTATGGGTGGCGCCAGTGGTAAAAGTCATTTAATTGACTAATTGCGCAAAAGCCTGCCAGGTTGCCCTGTTTACTTTTGCCGCACTGCCCAGGCAGTGCCCCTGACTCGAGGCTGTGAGATGAGTGTTCTGATCCCTTGTATCATCGCTGGCGGCGCCGGCACCCGCCTGTGGCCGGTATCGCGCGAAACCATGCCCAAGCCGTTCATGCGCCTACCCGATGGCCAGAGCCTGCTGCAGAAGACCTTCGCCCGCGCCAGCCGGCTGGCCGATGTCGAGCGGGTACTGACGGTGACCAACCGCGAGGTGTTCTTCCGCACCCAGGACGAGTTCCGCCAGCTGAACAAGACCAACCTGGCCCTGGACTATATCCTTGAACCCTTTGGCCGCAACACCGCTGCCGCCATCGCCGCAGCCGCCCTGCACTGCGCCCGGCTGTATGGTGAGGACGCACAATTGCTGGTGCTGCCGGCCGATCACCTGATCAACGACCTCAGCGCCTTCGACCAGGCTGTCAGCCAGGCCCGCGCGCTGGCTAGCCACGGCTGGCTGACCACATTTGGCCTGCTGCCGACCCGCGCCGAAACCGGATTTGGCTACATCGAAAAGGGCCAGCCGCTGGACGCCCATGGCTTCAAGGTCGCCCGGTTCGTGGAAAAACCCGATGCCGATACCGCACAGCAGTACCTCGAGGGCGGCCAGCACCTGTGGAATGCCGGGATGTTCTGCATGCGCGTCGATGCCATCCTGCATGAACTGGAACAGCACACCCCGCAACTGCTGGCAGCGGTCAATCGTTGCCTGGCCCAGAGCCCCTGCAAGGAAGGCGCGCGCGAGTGCCAGGTGGAACTGGACCCGGACAGCTTTGCCCAGGTGCCGGACATTTCCATCGACTATGCGGTGATGGAGGTCTCGCAACAGGTCGCGGTACTGCCCAGCCAACTGGGCTGGAGCGATATCGGCAGTTGGGAGGCGGTGCGCGAACTCATGACCGGCGACCCTCAGGGCAACCGCTGCACCGGCGAAACCGTGCTGCACGATGTGCGTAACTGCTACATCGACTCACCACGGCGCCTGGTCGGTGCGGTGGGCCTGGATAACCTGATCATCATCGATACCCCCGACGCCCTGCTGATCGCTGACGCGGCCCGCAGCCAGGAGGTCAAGGTGATCGCCCAGCAGCTCAAGCGCCAGGGCCACGATGCCTTCCGCCTGCACCGTACGGTCAACCGCCCCTGGGGCACCTATACCGTGCTCGAGGAAGGCCCGCGGTTCAAGATCAAGCGCATCATGGTCCGCCCCGATGCCTCGCTGTCGCTGCAGATGCACCACCACCGCAGCGAGCACTGGATCGTGGTCAGCGGCATGGCCTGCGTGACCAACGGCGAAGAGGAGTTTCTGCTCGACACCAACGAATCGACCTTCATCAAGCCCGGACGGGTGCACCGCCTGACCAACCCCGGGGTGATCGATCTGGTGATGATTGAAGTACAAAGTGGCGAATACCTGGGCGAGGACGACATCGTGCGCTTTACTGATATCTATGGACGCGCCCCGGAGCCAGCCGCAAGCTGATCCCCTTGGCGCGTCCATTTTTATCTGCATGCCGTTACCCGCCTGAATACTGAGGAAAGGGGTCATGCGCATACTCTGGACACTACCCTACCTGCCCTGGCCGACCACCAGCGGCGGTAAAACCCGGCAATACCACCTGCTGCGCAACCTGGCGCAGCGCGGTCATCGCATCACCTTGCTGGTGCAGTCGAAGATCCCGCCCGGCGACGCGGCCCGACAGGCGTTGGAGCCTTTGCTCGAACGCCTGATCGTGCTCCCCAGGCGCCCCTTGCACAGCCCGCTGAACCTGCTGGCGGCGATTTACCCCAGCTACCCGATGCGCGCCAGTATCAATGGCCTGGCGCCGCACCTGCGCCACTGCTTCGAGCAATTGCTGGACGAGCCCTGGGATGTGATCCAGATCGAACACAGCTATAGCTTTCAGCCATTCGAAAAAGCCCTGCAGAGTCGGGGGCTGCCGTTCGTGCTCAGCGAACACAACATCGAATCTGTCAACGGCGCCGCCTGTCACGACCGCTTGCCACTGTGGCTGCGCCCCTTCAATGCCTTCGATCGCTGGCGTTATCGGCGCTGGGAAAACCGTGTGCTCAGCCAGGCCCATGAAGTGGTAGCGGTCAGCCCCACTGACGCCGAGCACATCAGCCAGGTGACCGGCTCTGCGGTGTCGGTGGTGATCAACGGCGTGGACTGCGCGCATTACCAGGACATCCAGCCGTCGCTGCACAGCCAGCGCCTGCTGTTTGTCGGCAACTTCGAGTATGGCGCCAACCTTGAGGCCATCGAATGGGCGCTGGAGGACATTCTGCCGCAAGTCTGGCTGAGCAACCCGGCGGTGCGCCTGGCGGTGGTCGGCCACGCCTTGCCGCCCAGCTGGAAACTGCGCTGGACCGACCCGCGGATCGAATGGATTGGTTACCTGCCTGACCTGCGCGAACTGCAACGCAACTCGGCAATCTTCTTCGCCCCGCTACGCTACGGCGGCGGCTCGAAGATCAAGGTACTGGAAGCCATGGCCGCCGGGCTGCCGGTGGTGACGACGGACAAAGGTGTGTCTGGCCTGCAGGTGACCCATGGCGAGCACTATCTGGCCAGTGACGATGGCGACCAGTTGGCCCTGATGATTACCCAACTGCTGAACCAGCCCTGGCGCCTGCGCCAGTTGTCGCAAGCGGCCCGGGAGTTTGTCTGCTGCCGGCATGACTGGAGCGTCGCCGCTGCCCAGCTGGAAAGCGTGCATGCACGCCCCAGCCTGCGCGCGCCAAGCGGTGCCACCCTGGTGGACGGCACGCTGCTCAGCCGATCAGCCAAGTAGTTCGCTCAAGGGAATGAACTGGACGATATCGCCTTTGCCCGGGGTCTGGCCCTCACGGACTTCGACCAGCCCCTCGGCCCAGGCAGCGCTGCGCAATACACCCGAACTCTGGTTTTTGTAGATCAATGCACTGCCCTGCTCCAGACGCCCGCGCAGGTACTCGCGGCGGCTTCCGGCCTTGGGCCAGTCGAATCCGGCCGGTACCGGGAACTGCAGTGGCGTGACCTCGCTGACGCCCTGGCGGCGCAGCAGGTAAGGCCGGGTCAACAAGCCGAAGGTCACCAGGGTCGAGGCCGGATTGCCAGGCAAGCCGATGACCGGCACGCCTTTGTAATGACCAAAGGTCAGCGGCTTGCCCGGCTTGATTGCCAGCTTCCACAACGACAGCTCGCCTTCTTCACGCAGCGCGATACCCAGGTAATCCGCCTCGCCCACCGAAACGCCACCGGTAGACAGAATCAGATCGACGTGCTGCAACCCGGCCAGGCATTCGCGGGTTTTCTCCAGGTCGTCAGCAAGAATGCCAGCATCGATCACTTCGCAGCCCAGGCGTTGCAGCCAGCTGCCAAGCAACCGCCGGTTGCTGTTGTAGATCTGTCCGGGACCGAGGGGCAAACCGGGCTCGACCAGCTCATCCCCGGTCGACAGCACCGCTACCTTCACCCGCCGCACCACAGTCAGTTCGGCGCAGCCCAGTGACGCGGCCAGGCCCAGCTCGATTGGCCCAAGGCGCGTACCGGCGGCCAATACCGCCTCGCCAATCCGGGTTTCCTGCCCTTGCGGGCGAATGTTCTGGCCGACGCGCAGCGGCTCGGTGAAACGCACACGCTGATCGTCCAACAGCTCGGCGTTTTCCTGCATTTCGACGCAATCGGCCCCCACAGGCAGCGGCGCCCCGGTAAAGATTCGTGCACAGGTGCCCGGCTGCAACGGCTCGGGAGTATGCCCGGCGAATATCCGCTGGCTGACCGGCAACGGCGCGCCAGTCCAGTCGGCCAGGCGCAGGGCATAGCCGTCCATGGCGCTGTTGGGCCAGGGCGGCAGGTCGAGGCTCGATACCAGCTCATGGGCCAGCACGCGGCCTTCGGCGGCGGCCAGCGCGACCTGCTCGGTGTCGTTGATTGGCGCGGCTTCGGCCAGCGCGAGCAATTTGGCCAGGGCGTCTTCGACGGGTATCAATGGCGTGTGCATGGGCGTCTCAACCACGGCTTTCGCAGGGCGCAGCCTGCTTGAGGTGGGTGACGAAGTTGCACGGGCGATGACGGGCGTCGAGTTGCTCGGCAAGGATACCGTCCCAACCGGTGCGCACGGCATTGGTCGAGCCCGGCAGGCAACACACCAGGGTGCCATTGGCCAGGCCGGCCAAGGTGCGGGACTGCACCGTGGAGGTGCCGATATCGGCCAGGGAGATATGGCGAAACAGCTCGCCGAAACCATCGACCTGCTTGTCCAGCAGGCAAGCCACGGCTTCCGGCGTGCTGTCACGCCCGGTGAAGCCGGTACCGCCAGTGATCAGCACCACCTGCACCTGCTCATCGGCGATCCAGGTCGCGACCTGAGCGCGGATCTTGTACAGATCGTCCTTGAGCAGCACCCGCGCAGCGAGGGCGTGGCCGGCCTCGGTCAGGCGGTCGACAAACACCTGGCCGGAGGTGTCGGTCTCCAGGGTGCGGGTATCGCTGACGGTCAGTACGGCAATGTTCAGCGGCACGAAAGGTACATCTGCCTTGGCTTTCATGGGACCTTGAATCCATTGATAGGAACGAATGAGCGGTGTTATATCACAGCCCTGCCCGCCTCGCGCCCGCCACCGGGTCAGGCATTGTGCCCAGTCAATAATGCTGGATTGCCGCTATGCTGCAATCTGCACGGAACTTGCGCAGGCGCCATGCGTCTCAAGAACCATTACGCACCATCCTTTACTGGAGAAACACAATGATTCAACGGACTCTTCCCGCTTTCCTGCTCGCCCTGGGTCTTGGCACCCTGGCCGGCTGCGCTTCGCCAACCGTCATTACCCTGAACGACGGTCGCGAAATCCAGGCGGTCGATACTCCGCAATACGATGAAGACTCGGGCTTCTACGAATTCGAACAGCTGGACGGCAAGCGCACCCGCATCAACAAGGACCAGGTCCGTACCGTCAAGGACCTGTGAGCTGATCGACAAGCCGCTTTCGGGGGCTTGCCGAGGAGAGAATTTTGAGTAATATTTTCTCCATCGGAGTGTAGCGCAGCCAGGTAGCGCGTCTCGTTCGGGACGAGAAGGCCGCAGGTTCGAATCCTGTCTCTCCGACCAGATTACTCAGCGAAAAGCCCGCCCTCGTGCGGGCTTTTTCGTGCCCGGCAGACGAGCAGCACTGGCCAGCATTGCACGGCGACGGCGCTACCAGCAGAATGCGCGCCTTTCGAACATTGAGGTTGATTCACATGCGTAAGACTCTTGCCGCCCTGACCCTGGGCCTGGTGTGTGCACAAGGCGCCATGGCCGGCGATGGCCAGACCGCTGTAGGCGGTGGCCTGGGTGGTGTATTGGGTAACGTGGTCGGGCAGAAGCTGGGTGGCAGCACCGGCGCGGCCATTGGTGCCGGTGTCGGTGGCGCAGCGGGCAGCGCCATGGCTGCGAAGAAAGGCAACAAGACCAAGGCGGCCATTGGTGGCGGCCTGGGTTCGGCCGGTGGCTCGCTGGTAGGCGGCAAACTGGGTGGCAGCACCGGCTCGGCGATTGGCGCAGGCTTGGGTGGTGCGGCCGGTGGTGCGCTGGGTAATAACCTGGCGGACAGTCACCGCAAGAAGCGGCACTGATCCACAACCGAGCAGCCCTCAATCGCCGGCAAGGCCGACTCCCACAGGCGTAAGCCAAATCCACCGTGGGAGCCGGCCTTGCCGGCGATGCTTTTTGAAGGCCTGAAACAAACAACCCCCTGAACAGGGGGTTGTTTGTTTCTACCGTAGCAAATGCTTACAGCGCAGGCTCAGCCTGTACCGCAGCGGCCGCTTCCGGCAGCACCGGAACGTACAGCAGGCCCAGACGCGAGCTGCTCCATTCACGGGTCTTGTTGGTCAGCTCAAGATTGTTGTTGAGCTTCTGGCCATAGGTCGGAACGATTTCCTTCAGCTTGGCCTGCCACTCAGGGGTCTTGATGCGATCCTTGAAGGTCTTTTCCAGCACGGTCAGCATGATCGGCGCAGCGGTCGAGGCACCTGGCGAGGCGCCCAGCAGCGCGGCAATGGTGCCGTCCTGGGCAGCAACGACCTCGGTACCGAACTGCAGGATGCCGCCGTGCTCAGGGTCCTTCTTGATCACCTGGACGCGTTGACCGGCCTGCAGCAGCTTCCAGTCTTCGTTCTTGGCGTTCGGGAAGTACTCGCGCAGGGCCGTCATGCGGTCATCGAAGCTCAGCATCAACTGACCCATCAGGTAGGTGCTCAGGTCGATATTGTCGATACCGGCGTGGGTCATCGGCATGATGTTGTGGGTAGTCAGCGCCGCGAACATGTCCAGCAGCGAGCCGTTCTTCAGGAACTTGGTCGAGAAGGTGGCAAACGGGCCGAACAGCAGCACTTCCTTGCCGTCGATCACGCGGGTGTCCAGGTGCGGAACCGACATCGGCGGTGCACCGACCGAAGCCTTGCCGTACAGCTTGGCCTTGTGACGGGCAACGATGTCCTGGTTGTCGGTCATCAGGAACTGGCCACCGACCGGGAAGCCGGCATAGCCGTCTGCTTCAGGGATGCCCGACTTCTGCAGCAGCTTCAGGGCGCCACCACCGGCACCGATGAAGACGAACTTGGCCTTGACGCTGCTCTCGACACCCTTGTTGGCCAGGTCAGCAACGACCACGGTCCAGGTATTGTCGGCATTGCGCACGATGTCGCGCACTTCGTGCTGGACGTGCAGCTTGACGTTGTCGTGCTTGGTCAGCGAGGCGAACAGCTGGCGGGTGATCTCGCCGAAGTTGACGTCGGTGCCGATCGGCATGCGGGTGGCGGCGATCTTCTGGTCGGCAGCACGGCCTTCCATCACGATCGGTACCCACTTCTTGATCTGCTCGTGGTCTTCGGAGTACTCCATGCCACGGAACAGCGAGCTGTGCTGCAGGGCTTCATGACGCTTCTTGAGGAACTCGACGTTCTTGTCGCCCCAGACGAAGCTCATGTGCGGCACGTTGTTGATGAACGACTTCGGGTTGCTCAGCACGTTCTGCTCGATCTGGTAGGCCCAGAACTGCTTGGAGATCTCGAACTGCTCGTTGACCCCAACGGCCTTGCTGATATCGATCTTGCCGTCGGCGCCTTCGCTGGTGTAGTTCAGCTCGCAGAAGGCGGAGTGACCGGTACCGGCGTTGTTCCAGGCGTTGGAGCTTTCTTCGGCGACCTTGTCCAGGCGCTCGTAGATGTCGATCGACCAACCGGGTTCCAGCTCATTGAGGTAGGTACCCAGGCTTGCACTCATGATGCCGCCGCCGATCAGCAGCACGTCTACGGTTTTCTCGGGCTCACTGGGCTTGGAGCAACCGATGACACTCAGGCACAGGAGCGTCAGCAGGATTTTTTTCATAGTTCAATCCAATTGAAGTGAAGTAATTGGCAATGACCGCAGGTCCCGTAGTGCACGCCCGGATTCTTGTTGTTGCTCGCGCAGTCCAAGGCTCAGCGTAGCTGGTGCTCAGGCAGTCGGCCGGATGCACAGGCAATGGATGGCGGCTGGGGTTGTTCGATGGATCGGGAACGGTCGTCACGCCAGACACGGGGCAAGGCCGCCGCTGTCAGGGTGGGTCGCCTTAAAGCAGGAAACGGGCCAACTTTCACAAGACCAACGGCTAATAGCTAGGACGAGTCGTCGCACCCCAACTTTAACGGTTTAGCTGGCGACAATCCGCCACATTGCCAGGCTGCGGACGCTGGATGTGGCGGATTTCCCCCTTCGTTGCTCAAGCACTCAGGCGTGCGGTGACTTCGCCAAGCTGCCCGGACAGCCCGTGCAAATGCTGGCCGGCCTGCTCGGTCTGCTGCACGGCCTGCTGGTTGGTGGTGGCGATGCGGGTGATTTCCACCAGGTTGCGGGAGATATCCTCGGCAACGCTGGTTTGCTCTTCGGCGGCCGTGGCAATCTGCCGGTTCATATCGCGAATGGCCTCCACCGCCACGGTGATGCGCTGCAGCATCTGCCCGGCCTGCTGCACCTGTTCGGCCCCCTCTTCACTGCGCCGCTGGCCGCTTTCGATGGCCTTGACCGCGTCCACCGCGCCGGACTGCACGGCACTGATGATCTGGTTGATTTCAGCAATGGAGGCCGCGGTGCGCTGGGCCAGGCTGCGCACTTCATCGGCGACCACGGCAAAACCGCGCCCGGCCTCCCCGGCCCGCGCCGCCTCAATGGCAGCATTGAGCGCCAACAGGTTGGTCTGCTCGGCAATACCGCGAATCACTTCCAGGACCTTGCCAATGCGCCCGCTATCGGCTTCCAGATGACGAATCACCACGGCGGTGCCGGCGATTTCCTGGTTGACCACGGCAATGGTGTCGATGGTCTGCTGCATCACCTGCTCGCCGGCCTGGGCGCTGTGATCGGCTTCATCGGCGGCACGCGCGGCATCGGCGGCATGGCGGGCGACTTCCTGGGCGGTCGCGGACATTTCATGCATCGCCGTGGCGACCTGGTCGGTACGCTGGAACTGATCGTCGGTGCCGCGCGCCATGTTGCCGGCAATACCGCGCAGGTCGCCACTGGCGCTCTCCAGCTCCCCGGCGTTGCGCTGCAGGCGGCTGAAAGTGTCGGCAAGAAAGTCGCGCAGGGTGTTGGCCGCCACCGCCAGCCGCCCCAGCTCATCCCGACGGTCACTGGCGACCCGGGCCTCGAAGCGCCCCTGGCTCAGTTGCGCGACATAGTCGATCAAGCCGCGGATCGGCTCGATCAGGCTGCGGTTGACCAGCCACAGGCTGAACAGGCCGACCAGCACGGCCGAGCCGAACATCACCAGCAGCCCCAGCCAGACGGTGCGCTCAGCCGACTGGCTGATGGCCTGGGCGCGCGCCTGGGCATCAGTGCGCAGTTGCGTGACCAGCGCGCTCATCTGTTCGCTGGCGGCGCGGTCGACGCCTTTTACCGCCTGGTCGCCGACCGCAGGATCAGCACCCGCGGCCAGAAACGCCTGACGCCCTTGCGCGTATGCCTGGCCCAACTGCCGGTGACTGTCCTTGAGCTGCTCGGCGCGAGCCTTGAGCGGCTGCTCGCTGTGCTCGATCAACTGGTCAAGGATGCCTTGTACCTGCTGCTCGCGCGCCAAAAACTGCTGCCAGTACTTGTCCAGCTCGGTGGGCTGCTTGCCGCGCAGCAGCACGTTCTTCCATTCCTGGACCTGAACCTTGAACTGCAGGTTGGCCTCATCGATCAACTGCGACGCCTGCAACGGCCCGTCGATCAATTGCCCATAGCCACGCACGCTGGAGGACAACAATTGAAAACACACCAGGGCGATCAGCAGAATCGCCAGCAGGCTGCCGCCGAGCAAGGCGAGGATTTGCACTCTGAGGGATGTACGCAACATCGGAAGAAGTCCCGAAACAAGGAATGAGGACGCGACGCACGTGGCGTCGACCCGGCAAAGACCTCCCTGTCCTTGTTCTTTGGCCGCTGACGGCAGACCAAAAAAAAGCTGCCATCGATCGATAGCAGCCAGGTTCAAGCATTACGCAACAGCTGGAGCAGATAGTCTCAAGGCATTGCTACAGAATTGTGACAGTTTGCAGGAAGCCGTCACAAATCCGTCATGGTGTTGAACTGCAACGCCGCCAGCCGCGCATACAAGGGGCTCTCGGCAATCAGCTGGCGATGACTGCCGATCGCCACCAACCGGCCCTGGTCGATCACCGCAATGCGATCAGCATGCTGCACCGTGGCCAGGCGATGGGCGATCACCAGGGTGGTGCGCCCGCTCATCAAGGTCGGCAGCGCTTGCTGGATCAGGTGCTCGCTCTGGGCATCGAGGGCGCTGGTGGCTTCATCGAGCAACAGGATCGGTGCATCCATCAGCAATGCCCGGGCAATCGCCAGGCGCTGGCGCTGACCACCCGACAATCCGAGGCCTGCATCCCCCAGATGGGTCTGATAACCCTTGGGCAGCTGCAGGATGAATTCATGGGCATGGGCACTGCGGGCCGCGGCCTGGACCTGCTCGACCGTGGCATCGGCCCGCCCGTAGCGGATGTTGTCTTCCACCGTACCAAAAAACAGCGCCGGGTTTTGCGCCACCAGGGCGAAGTGGCGGCGCAGGTCCTGGGGATCCAGGCGACTGATATCCTGGCCATCGAGCCGGATGCACCCTTGCTGCGGGTCATAAAAGCGCAGCAGCAGGTCGAACAGCGTCGACTTGCCCGCCCCCGACGGGCCGACCAGGGCCAGGGTTTCGCCGGGCTCGACCGTCAGGCTCAAGCCATCGATGGCGGGCGGCGTCGGCCGTGACGGATAGGCAAAACCCACGGACTGCAACTCGACCCGCCCGCTGACCCGCGCCGCCGTACGCTGCAGGCCTTGCGCCGGCGCAACAATCTCGCTGCGCGCCGCCAGCAGCTCGGCAATCCGCTCGGCCGCCCCTGCGGCACGCTGCAGCTCACCGATCACTTCGCTCAAGGTGCCAAAAGCACTGCCGACGATCAGGCTGTAGAACACGAAAGCGGCCAGTTCACCCCCGGAAATGCGCCCGGCGATCACATCCATGCCACCGACCCAGAGCATCACCCCGACCGCGCCAAGCACCAACACGATCACCAGGGTGATCAGCCAGGCGCGCTGGAGGATGCGCTGGCGTGCCACAGCGAAGGCCGCCTCGACCGTCGTGGCGAATCGCTGCTGGTCACTGGCCTGATGGTTGTAGGCCTGCACGGTCTTGATCTGGCCGAGGGTTTCGGCCACGTAGCTGCCGACATCGGCCACCCGGTCCTGGCTTTGCCGCGACAGGCTGCGCACCCGCCGGCCGAAGATCAGGATCGGCGCCAGCACCAGCGGCAAGGCCAGCACCACGATGCTGGTGAGCTTGGGGTTAGTGACAAACAGCAGGACGATCCCGCCCAGCACCATCAAAGCATTGCGCAGGAACAACGACAGCGACGAGCCGATCACCGACTGCAGCAAGGTGGTATCGGCGGTCAGCCGCGACTGGATTTCCGAGCTGCGGTTGTTTTCGAAAAAGCCCGGGTGCAGATCGATCAGGTGGTCGAACACCTGCTGGCGAATATCGGCCACACAACGCTCGCCAATCCAGGACACCAGGTAAAAGCGGCTGAAGGTGCCGATCGCCAGGGCCAGCACCAATAGCAGGAACAGGCCGATGGACTGATTGAGCAGGTGCGGCGAGCGGGTCATGAAGCCCTGGTCGACCAACAGGCGGATGCCCTGGCCCATGGACAGGGTAATCGCGGCGGTGACTATCAGCGCCAGCAAGGCCAGCAGCACCTGCTTGCGGTAAGGACGGATGAAACGCCACCCCAGGCGCATGGCCTGGCGCTGGCGGGGAGAAAACCGGTTGAGCATGGAGTACGCCGTTTGTCTGCTGTTTGCGCCAGCCTACACCGGACCGCTCGTCCAGCGCCAAGGAACTCCCGGTAATGGCAGGCGTCGGCACCAGAACCTGGGCATATAAGACCCAGGGCGCAGCGGGCTAGACCGTTTCGGTCTAAAGTACCACTGGAGGTTTACTCACCTTTCTGGTGGAGTGGACAGGTCGCGCAGTGATAAACAAGAGAGCTGTCACAGGCCGGTCACGAGGCGATTCTAGTCTGAGCTTGCAACCTGATGAGGAGACAGGAAATGAGCTTGCAACAAGGCAATACCCAGGAAAAACCCGTGTCTAACCCGCAGGCATCGGTAGGCGGCACGATCATCGACAAGGATGGTAAAGAAATTATCATCACCGAAGAGATGATCCAGCATGCCTGCGAGGAGCTGGAAAAAAGCCGGGTAGAACTCGCCAAGAAAGACTGACCCACCCGAATTCTTCAACCCGGCGCACGCGCCGGGTTTTTATTGCTCGCGATTCAGACCAGCACTGCGCCCAGGGCGCGGACCAGCTGCGCCAACTGCGGTGCCTCGCCGTGCAAGCGCACGGCCAGGCCTTCGATCTCGCGACGCGGCGGGTAGTGTTTGCGCAGGCGGTCGAAGGCGGCCTTCTGCTGAGCCGGGTCGCGGCTCAAACTACGGCGAAAATCGGCATCGTCGCGGCGCGGGTCATACACTGCCCGGCACAGGGTGGCCAGGGCCCAGGCCGGATCGGTCTCGGCCTGCAAGGCGATTTCGGCCAGCCACGGCTGCGGTAGCAGGTCGGCCAGTTGCACCCGCTCAGGCTCGCCGCGCCAAGCGCAGAACGCCTGATAGATCTGCGCCGTGCCGCGTTGCTTGCCGTCCAGGCTGTAGCCGGCAATATGCGGGGTGGCAATCACGCAGAGGTCGGCCAGGGCCAGGTCGACCTGGGGCTCGCCTTCCCAGACATCGAGTACCGCCTGGAGGTCATCGCGCTCGCGCAGCAGTTGGCGCAGCGCCTGATTGTCCACTACCGGGCCACGGCTGGCGTTGATCAGCCAGGCCCCCGGGCGCAGGCGCGCCAATTGCTGCTGGCCCAGCAAGTGCCAGGTGGGTTGCTCGCCGCCGTGGGTCAGCGGGGTGTGCAGGCTGATCACATCGCACTGTTCAAGCACCTGCTCCAGGCTCACGTAGTCGCCGCCTTCGCGCGCCTGACGCGGCGGATCACACACCAGCACCTGCCAGCCCAGGCCACGCAGCACCTCGACCAGGCGCCCACCGACTTCACCGGCCCCCACCACCCCATAGGTACGCGCAGGCAAGCTGGCGCCGTCGAGTTCGGCCAGGGTCAGCAGGCTGCCAAGCACATAATCGACCACCCCACGGGCGTTGCAGCCCGGCGCGCTGGACCAGTGAATACCGGCCTCGGCGAAGTAATCCAGGGCCAGGTGATCGGTGCCGATGGTGCAGGTGCCGACAAACTTCACCTGGCTGCCGTCGAGCAAGGCCCGGTCGACCTGGGTCACCGAACGCACCAGCAGCACGTCGGCGTCCTTCACGCAGGCGGCATCGATAGCGCGCCCGGGATAACGGCGGATCTCGCCGAAGCCGGCAAAGAAGGCATCGAGCAGCGGGATATTCTCGTCAGCAACAATCAGCATGGCGCTCTCCTATCGGGGTGCGCAGTGTAGGCCGAGACGGGTGGACTGATCCACAGGCAGGCAAGGTTTCCTGACTGCCGCGTCAAGGCGTAGACTAGCCGGCTTTGCCCATCTTTTATGTGGACGCCTGCCTTGTGACACCGATGACCGCCGATACCCAAACCCCCTCCCTGTCGCGCCCGGCGCGGGTCCGCACCGAGCTGCGCGGCCTGCTGATGCTGGCCACGCCAATCATCATTGCCCAGTTGGCGACCACCGCCATGGGCTTTGTCGATGCGGTGATGGCTGGCCGGGTCAGCCCGCGCGACCTGGCAGCAGTGGCCCTGGGCAACTCGATCTGGATCCCGGTGTACCTGCTGATGACCGGCACCCTGCTGGCGACCACGCCCAAGGTTGCCCAGCGCTATGGCGCCGGCCAGCATGCCGAGATCGGCCCGCTGGTGCGTCAGGCGTTGTGGCTGGCGCTGAGCGTTGGCCTGATTGCCAGCGGCCTGTTGCTCAGCGCCGAACCGATCCTGCTGGTGATGAAAGTCGACCCGCAACTGGTAGCGCCGAGCATGGGCTATTTGCAAGGCATCGCCTTCGGCTTCCCCGGCGTCGCCCTTTATTACGTGCTGCGCTGCTATAGCGATGCCCTGGGCCGGACCCGGCCAAGCATGGTCATCGGCCTGTCCGGCCTGCTGCTGAACATTCCGCTGAACTATGTGCTGATCTACGGCCATCTGGGCCTGCCGGCCCTGGGCGGTGTCGGTTGCGGCTGGGCCAGTGGCATTGTCATGTGGTTCATGGCCCTGAGCATGGCCGCCTGGACCCGCTGGGCCCCGGCCTATGCCATGAGCCGGGTGCTGGTGCGTGTCGACAAGCCGCAATGGCCGGTGATCAAGCGCCTGGTCGGGGTCGGCCTGCCGATCGGCATCGCGGTGTTCGCCGAGTCGAGCATCTTCGCGGTGATTGCCCTGCTGATCGGCAGCCTCGGCCCGACCGTGGTCGCCGGGCACCAGATTGCCCTGAACATCAGCTCGCTGCTGTTCATGATTCCGTATTCGCTGGGGATGGCGGTGACCGTACGGGTCGGTCAGGCCATCGGCGCCGGGTTGCCACGCCAGGCGCGCTTCGCCGCCCTGGTCGGCCTGGGCGCGGCGCTGGTGTTCGCCTGCTTCTCGGCCAGCTTGATCCTGCTGATGCGCGAGCCGATCGCCTCGATCTACACCCCGGATACGGCAGTGATCCAGATTGCCGCGATGCTGATCGTGTATGCCGCGCTGTATCAGTTCTCCGACGCCATCCAGGTGATCGCTGCCGGCGCCCTGCGCGGCTACCAGGACACCCGGGTAACCATGATCCTGACCCTGTTCGCCTACTGGGGGATCGGCTTGCCGGTGGGTTATGTGCTGGGCCTGACCGACCTGTTCGGCCCGGCCAGCGGCCCTAACGGCTTGTGGGAAGGCCTGATTGCCGGGCTTACCTGCGCGGCGCTGATGCTGGCGATTCGCTTGGCGCGCAGCAGTGCCAAGCACATTCGCCGCGCCGAAAAGCGTTAGTCGAGCTTCTTGCGGATCCAGTACAGGTAGGTGCCCGCCTCTTCCTGCTGCTGGACCAGCTCGTGGTCCAGGAACACACAGAACTTGGGGATATCGCGACGGGTCGAGGGATCGGTGGCGATCACCTTGAGCAGGCCACCGGGGGCCAGGTCGCGAATGTGCTGGTGCAGCATCATCACCGGCTCCGGGCAGTTCAGGCCGGTGGCGTCGAGGATGGCATCTGGGGTGAAGTCAGTCATGTAGAACTCCGGAAACAATCAGCTATTGTCGCTCAAGCCACTGGCAAGGTCATCCTGTAGGAGCGGGCTTGCCCCGCGATAGCGGTTATCGCGGGTCAAGCCCGCTCCCACAGCCTCACCGCGGTTTCAGATCCAGGCGGCGCAAGTGGCAGGTCACTTCTTCGCGGTCGTGATACAGCTGCTTGCAGCCAATCGACACCTTGACCTTGCGCGCCTTGAAGCCTTCCTCGATGCGTTCGAGCAAGCGCCGCACTTCGGCATAACGCTGCTTCATCGGCAACTTGAGGTTGACCACCGCCTCCCGGCACAGGCCTTCGCCCAGCCAGGTTTCCAGCAAGGCGGCACTGCGCGCCGGCTTCTCGACGATATCGCAGACCATCCAGTCCACGGTCTGCTTGGGCTTGTAGGTAAAGCCGTCGGCCATCAGGTGCTGGACCAGGCCGGTGTCCATCAGGCTTTCGGCCATGGGGCCGTTGTCGATGGCGGTCACCAGCATGCCGCGCTTGACCAGTTGATAGGTCCAGCCACCCGGCGCCGCGCCGAGGTCGACCCCGGTCATGTCATCGGACAGCCGCGCATCCCACTGCTCGCGCGGGATGAAGTGGTGCCAGGCCTCTTCCAGCTTCAGGGTCGAACGGCTCGGTGCTTCGCGGGGGAATTTCAGGCGCGGAATGCCCATCGGCCACATCGCCGAGTTGTCCGCCGCCGCCAGGCCGACAAACACCCGCCGGCCGCTGACGAAGGTCAGCAGCAAACGTGGCTTGTGCGCATCCTCAACCAGGCGCCCGGCCTTGCTCAGGGCTTTGCGCAGCGGCACTTCGAACTTGCGGCAAAAGGTCGAAAGCTCCTTGCCGTCGTTGGTGTCCATCACCTCCAGCCACAGGCTGCCGCACTGCGGATAATCAGCCAGGGCTTCGAGCAGTACGCTGATGCGATCGGTTTCCGGCAGCTCGATGAACGCGCCGCGGGCCCATTGCCGGGGGAAGATCAGCTGGGCAAAACGCAGCTCGCGCATCATTTGCTCGGCACCTTCGGCGTCGTTGCAGATGAACTCGGCGCAGGCGCTCTGCGGCTTGGCCTTGGCGTAGCCGGCGACGTTCAGGCGCGCAGCGTGCTCGGCGATTTCGGCACAGACTTCACTTTCGAAACCGGGCCGGCAATGCATAAACAGGGTATTCATCTTCACTCCAGGACGGATGGCGCCCAATCACGCCAACCCTGACCGGGCGCAATACGCAGCGCCGGTAAATCGGCGAATGATAAAGGAAGTTCGGAACCTGCGACACTTCCTGCCGGTCCAGTACATGGTCAGGTCCGCCAAACAGGGCTAACCTGACCGTTCAGCCAGGTCCGTGCCGTGCGGACCGTCACAGAGGCGGTGAACCGGCGACAGCAGGGAAGATTGCCGTTCACCGGCGCAGAAGGAGTTGGTAATGCCCTCGCTCGATAGCCTGAAAACCCTCAAGACCCTGACGGTCGATGATCGTCTCTACCACTATTACAGCCTGCCCGACGCCGCTCGCACCCTCGGCGACCTGCAGCGCCTGCCGATGTCGCTGAAAGTGCTGCTGGAAAACCTGCTGCGCTGGGAAGACGGCAAGACCGTCACCAGCGGCGACCTTTCGGCGCTGGCCAACTGGCTCAAGGAGCGGCGCTCCGACCGCGAAATCCAGTACCGCCCGGCACGGGTGCTGATGCAGGACTTCACTGGCGTTCCGGCGGTGGTCGACCTGGCGGCCATGCGCGCGGCCATGGCCAAGGCCGGCGGCGACCCACAGCGGATCAACCCGTTGTCGCCGGTCGACCTGGTCATCGACCACTCGGTGATGGTCGACCGCTACGCCAGCCCGCAGGCTTTTGCCCAGAACGTCGACATCGAAATGCAGCGCAACGGTGAACGCTATGCTTTTCTGCGCTGGGGCCAGAACGCCTTCGACAACTTCAGCGTGGTGCCGCCGGGCACCGGCATCTGCCACCAGGTCAACCTTGAGTACCTGGGCCGCACCGTCTGGACCCGTGAAGAGGACGGGCGCACCTACGCCTTCCCCGACACCCTGGTCGGCACCGATTCGCACACCACCATGATCAACGGCCTGGGCGTGCTGGGCTGGGGCGTGGGCGGTATCGAGGCCGAGGCGGCGATGCTCGGCCAGCCAGTGTCGATGCTGATCCCGGAAGTGATCGGCTTCAAGCTGACCGGCAAGCTGCGTGAAGGCATCACCGCCACCGACCTGGTGCTGACCGTCACGCAGATGCTGCGCAAGAAAGGCGTGGTCGGCAAATTCGTCGAGTTCTACGGCGACGGCCTGGCCGACCTGCCCCTGGCGGACCGCGCCACCATCGCCAACATGGCGCCGGAGTACGGCGCCACCTGCGGCTTCTTCCCGGTCGACCAGATTACCCTCGACTACCTGCGCCTGTCGGGCCGCCCTGAAGCCACGGTGAAACTGGTCGAGGCCTACTGCAAGGCCCAGGGCCTGTGGCGCCTGCCCGGCCAGGAGCCGGTATTCACCGACGCCCTGGCCCTGGACTTGAATGAAGTCGAAGCGAGCCTGGCCGGGCCCAAGCGCCCGCAAGACCGCGTGGCCCTGCGCAATGTCAGCCAGGCCTTCGATGACTTCATCGGCCTGCAACTCAAGCCGTCGAGCAAGGAAGAAGGCCGCCTGGAAAGCGAGGGCGGTGGCGGCGTGGCGGTGGGCAATGCCGACCAGGCCGGCGAAGTCAGCTATGAGCATCAAGGCCAGCAACACCTGCTCAGAAACGGCGCGGTAGTGATCGCTGCGATCACCTCCTGCACCAACACCTCCAACCCCAGCGTGATGATGGCCGCAGGCCTGGTGGCGAAAAAAGCGATCGAGAAAGGCCTGCAGCGCAAACCCTGGGTCAAGAGCTCCCTGGCCCCCGGCTCCAAAGTGGTGACCGACTACTACAAGGCCGCCGGCCTGACCCAGTACCTCGACGCCCTGGGCTTCGACCTGGTCGGCTATGGCTGCACCACCTGCATCGGCAACTCCGGCCCGCTGGACGAAGCCATCGAGAGAGCCATCACCAGCGCCGACCTTACCGTCGCCTCGGTGCTCTCGGGCAACCGCAACTTCGAAGGCCGCGTGCACCCGCTGGTGAAAACCAACTGGCTGGCCTCGCCGCCGCTGGTGGTCGCCTACGCCCTGGCCGGCACCGTGCGCATCGATATCAGCCGTGACCCGCTGGGCATCGGCAAGGATGGCCAGCCGGTGTACCTGCGCGACATCTGGCCAAGCCAACGGGAAATCGCCGATGCCGTGGCCAGCGTCGATACTGCAATGTTCCACAAGGAGTATGCCGAGGTGTTCGCCGGCGACGCCCAGTGGCAAGCCATTGAAGTGCCGCAGGCGGCCACCTATGTATGGCAGGACGATTCCACCTACATCCAGCATCCACCGTTTTTCGATGCCATTACCGGGCCACTGCCGGTGATCGAGGATATCCACGGCGCCCGGGTGCTGGCCCTGCTCGGCGACTCGGTGACCACCGACCACATCTCCCCGGCCGGCAACATCAAGGCCGACAGCCCGGCCGGACACTACCTGCGCGACAAGGGCGTAGAGCCCCGCGACTTCAACTCCTACGGCTCACGGCGCGGCAACCATGAAGTGATGATGCGCGGCACCTTCGCCAATATCCGCATCCGCAACGAAATGCTCGGCGGAGAAGAAGGTGGCAACACCCTGTACGTGCCCACTGGCGAGAAACTGGCGATCTACGACGCGGCCATGCGCTACCAGGCCGATGGCACGCCCCTGGTGGTGATTGCCGGGCAGGAGTACGGCACCGGCTCCAGCCGCGACTGGGCCGCCAAGGGCACCAACCTGCTGGGGGTCAAGGCGGTGCTGGCAGAGAGCTTCGAACGCATCCACCGCTCCAACCTGGTGGGCATGGGCGTGTTGCCGCTGCAGTTCAAGCCCGGGCAGAACCGCAAGAGCCTGGCGCTGGATGGCCGCGAGCGTATCGACATCCTCGGCCTGAGCCATGCCCAGGTGCAACCGCACATGACCCTGAACCTGAAGATCAGCCGCGAGGATGGTCGCCAGGAACAGATCGAAGTGCTGTGCCGGATCGACACCCTCAACGAAGTGGAGTACTTCAAGGCCGGCGGCATCCTTCACTATGTGCTGCGGCAATTGATCGCAGCCTGAAGTCACGGCCCGGTCCTTGGTGACCGGGCCTTTGCCCTGTGCAGCAGAACACGTAGGATAAGCAGTAATGGCCAAAGGATGGCCGAGAGGCGTGTCCTCGACCGCAGTAACGCAGTCGAAGGGTTCACGTTTTGCTTTTCATAGGATGTCTCATGCTTGCTCCGCAATGGATCGGCCTGGCGCTGCTCGGCCTCGGTTATATCTTCGCCCTGTTCAAAGGCAACCTCGGCCTGCTGGCCCTGCCCACCCTGATTGCCCTGCTGTGCGCCGGCCTGCTGGTGCGCCGCGCCAGCCTCTGGCAAAAACTGGTCGGCCATGCCCTGTTCGTGATGCTGGCCATCGCCCTGGCCCTGCATATGCTGCCGGGCTTCAGCGGCGCCAAGGTTATCGACAAGGTGCGCTTTAGCAGCGATGCCCTGCCCTTTTCCATGTACCTGAACCTCGACAAGCCGCTGATTGGCTTCTGGCTGCTCCTGGCCTGCCCTTGGGTGCTGGCGCTGAAGAACAAGCGCCCATTGGCCAGCCTCGCCCTGACCTTACCCGTGGTTGTCGCGGTGTGCCTGGGCGCTGCCTGGCTGTTGGGGATGGTCGCCTGGGCGCCAAAGTGGCCAGAGCAAGGCTGGGTCTGGGCAATGAACAACCTGCTGCTGGTGTGCCTGACTGAAGAGCTGCTGTTTCGGGGCTATATCCAGGGCGGCCTGCAACGGCTGCTAAAGAACCAGAACCTGGCCCTGCTATTGGCCGCCACACTGTTCGGCCTGGCCCACCTGGGTGGCGGCTGGCAATGGGTGTTGCTGGCTGGCCTGGCCGGTATTGGCTATGGCCTGGCTTACCGTTATGGCGGCCTCTTCGCTGCGCTACTGTGCCATTTTGGCCTGAACCTGGCGCATTTTTCCGGTTTCAGCTACCCGATGCTGATGCCGTCGTGAACAGGCGGTCATTAGCTGACTTTTGTGTCAAAAGCATGAAAGAATGCAGCTAATTTGTTGAACTTTGCACGGATGTCTTAGCGCAGGTCAGATCAGGACTCCTTGATCAAAATCAAACCCTGCAAATATTCATTCAACAAAACCCCCGGCGTGCCGATACCTTTCGAAAGCCTTGCGGATTGAACAGCTAATGCGTAACAACCAGCCGATTACCCAGCGCGAACGGACTTTCCCAGCTCAGCAACGGTTGATTTCGACCACTGATGCCAAGGGCGTGATCACTTACTGCAACGACGCTTTCGTCGAGATCAGCGGTTTCTCCCGCGAGGAGCTGATGCGCGCGCCGCACAACCTGGTGCGTCACCCGGATGTGCCGCCCGCAGTATTTGCGCATATGTGGACCACGCTCAAGCAAGGCCTGCCCTGGATGGGCATCGTCAAGAACCGCTGCAAGTCGGGTGACCATTACTGGGTCAACGCCTATGTCACGCCGGTGTTCGAGAACAATCAGGTGGTGGGTTTCGAGTCGGTGCGGGTCAAGCCCTCCGCCGAGCAGGTACGCCGCGCCGAGGCCTTGTACCAGCGCATCAACCAGGGCAAGCCGGCGATTCCGCGTCGCGACAAGTGGCTGCCGGTGGTACAGGACTGGCTGCCGTTCATTCTGGTTAGCCAGGTCGGCTTTTTGATCGGTAACTGGCTGGGCCACTCCTGGGGCTTCGCCCTGGCCGCCGGCCTCTCGGTACCGCTCGGCCTGCTCGGCCTGAGCTGGCAGCAACGCGGCCTCAAGCGCCTGCTGCGCCTGGCCGAACAGACCACCTCCGACCCGCTGATCGCGCAGATGTACACCGACAGCCGCGGCGTGCAGGCGCGCCTGGAAATGGCCATGCTCAGCCAGGACGCACGGATGAAAACCTGCCTGACCCGCCTGCAGGACACCGCCGAACACCTTAACGAGCAAGCGCGTCAGTCCGACACCCTGGCCCACAACAGCTCCTCGGGCCTGGAACGCCAGCGGGTCGAGACCGAGCAGGTCGCCGCCGCCGTCAACCAGATGGCCGCCACCACCCAGGAAGTGGCCAACCACGTCCAGCGCACGGCCGATGCCACCCAGGAAGCCAATCGCCTGACCGGCCGTGGCCGCGACATCGCCGGGGAAACCCGCGAAGCCATCCAGCGCCTGTCGGCTGCCGTTGGCGAAACCGGCCTGACCGTCACTCAGCTGGCCCGCGACAGCGACGAGATCGGTGGCGTGGTCGATGTGATCAAGGGCATTGCCGACCAGACCAACCTGCTGGCCCTGAACGCCGCCATCGAAGCGGCCCGTGCTGGCGAGATGGGTCGCGGTTTTGCCGTGGTCGCTGACGAGGTGCGTCAACTGGCACAACGCACCGCCGAGTCCACCGGGCAGATCCACGGCCTGATCGCCAAGCTGCAACAAACCGCCAACAGCGCCGTGCAGACCATGGAAAGCGGTCATCGCCAGGCTGAAGAAGGCGTTGCACGGGTGATGGAAGCCGACCAGGCATTGGTGGGTATCAGTGAAGCGGTGGCCAACATCACCGACATGGCCACGCAGATTGCCGCCGCCACCGAAGAGCAGACTGCGGTTGCCGACGAAATCAGCCGCAACATCAGCACCATCGCCCAACTGGCCGACCAGACCTCGGAACAGGCCCAGCATTCGGCACTGCTCAGCGAAGAGCTGACCCGTACCGCGACCACCCAGTACTCGCTGGTGGAGCGTTTCAACCGCTGAGCCCTACCGCGCACCGCCTTTGGCGGTGCGCGGCTTCGCGCCTTACCAGTCGAGCGTCAGCCGGCTTTCGAAGTAACGCTCTGCGCCATTCAGCGGGTCCTTGAAGCGCAGGCTGTGGGCCAACAGCTTCAATGGTTTGCTGTAATCGTCCGGCCCCTGAACGATGTCCGGATAGAACGGATCATTGCAGATACTCGCGCCCAGCGCGGTCATGTGCACGCGCAGCTGGTGGGTCTTGCCGGTCACCGGCGACAGCCCGTAGCGCCACAGTTCGCCGTTTTTCTCCAGCACGTCGGCCAGGGTTTCGCTGTTGCTCAGCCCGTCCACCTCCTGCATGCGAAAGAACGGCTCGCCATTGACCAGGCGGCTCTTGTGCACCAACGGAAACGCACGCTCGGGCAAGGCGCGGGCGATGGCCTGGTAGCGTTTGTCGATCTGCCGGTTGGGGAACAGCGACTGATAGGCCGAACGGCTCTGCGGGTTGGCCGAAAACAGCACCAGCCCGGCGGTATGCCGGTCGATGCGGTGCAAGGGCACCAGATTGGGGTTGTCGAGACGACGGATCAGCCGGCGCAGCAAGGTCTGCTCGACATACTCGCCAGTCGGGGTGACCGGCAAAAAATGCGGTTTGTCCGCCACCACCAGGTGCTCATCGATGTGCAGGATGGCCTCTTCGACCGGAATCGGCTTCTCGTTCGGCACTTCGCGAAAATAATGGATGCGCAGGCCCGGACGGTAGACAAGCGTGGCGCTGATCGGCGCCCCCTGAGCATCCAGCACCCGGCCGCGGGCGATGCGATCGAGCCACTGCTCGCGGCCAATGGCCTTGAAGTGCTCGCTCAAGCAATCGAGTACCGTCGCCCAGTTGCCAGGCGGCAGGCAGACAGTACTGGCTTGATGCTGAGCCGGATCGAAGGGGGGCGTGGCCATGGGAACACTCGAGACAGGTGGACCGGCCATTATCCCCCATGCCCGCCCGCTCAGCCAGCTTCGGCGGCTGCAGCCTCGATGTACTCCTTGAGCCAGCGCAGCACCTCGACCGCCTCCCAACGGCTGGGATCGTAGAGGGCGTACAGCAGGCCCTGATAACCGACCACATCCAGCGGCCGATGATAGCCAGCACGCTGGAACAAGGCTTCGATCTCGGCGAAGCACGTGTTGAAGTGCACTTTGTTGAACGGCGTTTTGCCTTCCAGCACCAGGCCGTCAAGGCGCAACTCGAGCACCGCTTCACTCACGACCTCGACAGCCATGCGATTGACGGAATATTTCAGTTGTTCGACATTGACCATTGATCCGGACCCTCGACGCAAGCGCCACCCCTGTACTGTATTTATATACAGCATATTCAGAGATATCGCCGGCGTCAATCAGACAGCAGCTGTCAGACCAGGCCAGGGAGATAACCACTGTCGTAGCGAATGGTCAGCACCTGACGGCGCGGCACATTGGCGCTTAGGCCAAAGTGCACCCACTGGTCGAACTCCAGGATCAACTGATCGAACATCAGGTCACTGTCCATTACCCGCATGGCCAGCTCGCGGGGCGACAGCCCGGCAGCGTTGATATCCGCCGCCAGGCCTTGAGTATGAACACTGCCGGCTGAGCCACCGATCGCCTGGTTCAGCGCTTGCGAGCGGTAGCCGCTGCTGATCAGGATCGGCCGCCCGATCAGGCTGCGAATCTCTTCGAGCCCGGCGCTGAGCCGTTGCAGGTTGCTGATGATCTGCTCATTGGGGGAATTGTCGATACCGCGACGTGCGGCGGTTTCCGAGACGGTCATCTCGGCGAGAGTGAAATGCGGGGAAAGCAGCATAGGACCATTCCTTGGCGTTTTGAATTCGCCAAGGATTGTCCCCGCACCGCTCAATCAACGCACGACCGGAAGCGGCTCCCCGCCCACGACTGCTTTACTTCAGAAAGGTCACGACTTGTTCGGCGTCAAACGGCCAGTTCAGCTCCGCCCCGGAATCACATCGGCGCAGCACAGGAATTCGCAGGCCATAGGCTTCGAACATACCCTCATGGTCGGCGATATCAACCAGCTCGACCAGCAGCCCATGCTCAACAAACGGCATCAGCAGCGCCTCGGCCACTTCACACAGGTGACACCCCAGGGTGCCGAACAATTGGCATTCAGGAGGCATTTATGGGTACCAGCATCTGTAGGAACGGATCATTATTCTAGGTCTGCATTCGGGGCCAGTCGAGCGCCGCCCTTGAAGTCGGCGAACGGCATTGAAGTGCTGATGCACATCAATGGCCAAATGGCGCAAGTCGTTCAGACTTAATGGTTTTTTCGCTGTTTCGCAAGGGAGTGTTTTGTGTTTGCCAACCTGTTGATCATCCTGGCCTCATCGCTGGTCGTCATCGCTATCTTCCGGCGCCTGAAGTTGCCGCCGGTACTCGGCTATTTGTGCGTCGGTCTGTTCGTTGGCCCTACCGCCCTGGACTGGGTCAATGAAAGTGAGGAGCTGCCGGACCTGGCCGAAATGGGTGTGGTGTTTCTGCTGTTTTCCTTAGGGCTTGAGTTTTCCCTGTCGAAGATGCTTGCCTTGCGCCAGGTGGTGTTTGGCCTGGGTAGCCTGCAGGTGATCTGCACCAGCATCCTGCTTGCCGGGCTGCTGGCCCTGCTGGGCATGCCGAGCAACGCGGCATTGCTGTTAGGCGCAGGTCTTGCGCTCTCGTCCACGGCAATCGTCAGCAAGGAGCTGACCAGCCTCGGTGAGATCTTCAGCAGCCACGGCCAGAACGCCATCGGCGTGCTGCTGTTCCAGGATGTGGTGGCGGTGTTGCTGCTGACCCTGGTCCCGGTGTTTGCCGGCCAGAGCGGCCAGGCTTGGTATTGGGCCTTGCCCTTGACCCTGGGCAAGACCGTAATCCTCTTCGTCGGCCTGCTGCTGGCCAGCCGCTGGCTGCTGCCGCGCCTGTTTCATGAAGTGGCCAGCTCGCATTCGGCGGAATTGTTCGTGCTTCTGGCCTTGGTGATCGTGCTGCTGACTGCATGGCTGACTCATCTGCTGGGGCTGTCCCCGGCCCTGGGGGCCTTCCTCGCCGGCATGCTGCTGGGCGAAAGCAATTACCGTCATCAGATCGAAGCGGACATCCGCCCGTTCCGCGACATCCTGCTGGGGCTGTTTTTCGTCAGTATCGGCATGCTTATCGACCTGCAGCTGTTTGCCAGCCATGGCCTGCAGATCCTCGGCCTGACCCTGGCACTGCTGCTGGTCAAGGGCTGCATCGTCGCCGCCCTGGTGCGGGTGCGCGGCAGCGACGCTGAAACCGCCTGGCGCAGCGGCCTGGCCCTGGCCCAGGGCGGCGAGTTCTGTTTCGCCCTGATGGCGCAGATGCAACAGACCCAGCTGCTGCCCGAGGAGTTGGGGCACCTGCTGCTGGCCGCGACCTTCTGCTCGATGCTGGTCACCCCCCTGCTGCTCCGAGCCGCCCCCGGCATTGCCGCGCGCCTGCATCGCAAGCCCAACCAGGAAGTTCAACTGGAAGAAATCGAAGCCCAGAGCGCCTCGATGAACGGCCATGTGCTGATCTGCGGCTACGGCCGGGTTGGCCAGTCGATCGGGCGCTTCCTGCGCCGCGAGGACATTCCCTTTATCGCTCTGGATGACGACCCGGTGCGGGTTCAGGAAGCCGCCGCCGGGGAAAGTTGCGTGCACTACGGCGACTCGCGCCGTGGTGAACTGCTCACTGCCATCGGCCTTGAGCGGGCGCGGCTACTGGTGATAGCCGTGGACAAGACCGACATCGCCTTGAGTGTGCTCAAGGCCGCCCGCGCGCGTCACGCCCAGGTGCAGATCCTGGTACGCACCCGCGACGACAGCCAGCGCGACGAGCTGCGCGCGGCCGGCGCCACGGCGGTGGTCCCGGAGCTGCTGGAGTCGAGCCTGATGCTGGCCTCCCATGCCCTGGTGATGCTCGGCCTGCCGCAAGATCAGGTACAGCACCGGGTGGATGAGGTGCGCAAGACCCGCTACCGCCTGCTGCATGCCTTCTACCATGGCGCCCAGACCAGCCCGGTCGACAGTGAAGGCCTGCCCAAGGCCATGATGCACGCGGTCAACCTCGGCGCCGAAGCCTTCGCCTGTGGCCGTTCCTTGAGCGAACTGGGCCTTGAACAACTGGGCGTCGAGCTGCAGGCGGTCCAGCGCCAGGGCGAGGAGCTGCAAGTGGACACCGGCACCTGCCTGCACGCCGGTGATGCGGTGCTGGTCAGCGGCCCGTTGAGCGCCGTGGAAGCCTGCCAAGCACGCTTGCTCGCCGGGCGCTGAACGATTCAGTCCTGACTGGTGGCGCCGATCTTGTGAATCGACAGGTCGGCGCCGTAATACTCTTGCTCCTGACTCAGGCGCAGACCGAGCAACAGTTTGATCCCCCCGTACACGGCAAAGCCGCCGATCAGGGCCACCAGCACCCCGGCCAAACTGCCGAGCAGCTGGCTGACCAGGCTGACCCCGCCCAACCCGCCCAAGGCACTCTGGCCGAAGATCCCGCAGGCAATCCCGCCCCATACCCCGCACAAGCCATGCAACGGCCACACGCCCAGCACATCATCGATCTTCCAGGTGTTCTGCGCGGCGATAAAGCACCCGACAAACAAGGCGCCGGCAATCGCCCCGGTAGCCAGCGCGCCCACCGGGTGCATCAGGTCGGAACCTGCGCACACCGCCACCAACCCGGCCAACGGACCGTTGTGCAGGAAGCCCGGGTCATTGCGCCCTACCACCAAGGCCGCCACCGTTCCGCCAACCATGGCCATCAACGAGTTGACCGCCACCAGGCCGCTGACCCCTTGCAGGGTTTGTGCGCTCATGACGTTAAAACCGAACCAGCCGACGATCAGGATCCACGAACCCAGCGCCAGGAAAGGAATGTTCGACGGCGCAAACGCCACCAGCTTGCCGTCGCGATAACGGCCGTTGCGCGGCCCCAGCAGCAATACCGCTGCCAGCGCCAGCCAGCCCCCCACAGCATGCACCACGACGGAGCCGGCAAAATCATGAAAGCCTGCACCAAAACGCGCCGCCAGCCAGGCCTGCAGGCCAAAGTTGCCATTCCAGACGATGCCTTCGAAGAACGGGTAGACAAAGGCCACGATCAACACCGTGGCGCACAATTGCGGGGCAAAGCGTGCACGTTCGGCGATACCGCCGGAAATGATCGCCGGAATCGCCGCGGCAAAGGTCAGCAGGAAAAAGAACTTTACCAGGCTGTAACCATGCACCTGGCTCAACACCTGCGCCGGCTGCAGGAAGCTGACACCGTAGGAAATCCAGTAGCCGATAAAAAAGTACGCCAGGGTCGAAACGGCAAAATCGCTGAGAATCTTCGACAGGGCGTTGACCTGGTTCTTGTGCCGCACAGTGCCCACCTCAAGGAAGGCGAAACCTGCGTGCATGGCCAGGACCATCACCGCACCGAGCAAAATGAACAGCGTGTTGGAGCCGTGGACCAGGGTGTCCACTGCGCTTTGCAAATTTTCCATGGAGTAGGCAGGCCTGCAAAAAAGCACCAAGACAGCTCAGATACACTCCTTCGTGCACCAACCTGGATCGTTGTCACGGCCACCTCCCTGGCCAATCCGGGTGATACGGGAGTTTTTCCTTGGGTTTGTCGTGGATTGGGTTAAGGTTTACAGGTCCGGTGTTTGTCCACGCCCACAAGCGGCGCAGGCACCGGCCCCGGCGCACCACGGCAAAGCAAAAGCTGTACCAGTGAATTGCACTTGAACCTTCGCCCGCGCCCACGACTCGAAATAGCCATACACACTGTTAGGGAGAGCCCCATGGCCAGCAAATCGGCAAAGACTGCTCAAGAAATACTGATGGCTGACTTCCAGGCCCTGGTACGCGATACCGAGAAGCTGCTGGAACACACGGCAACCCTGGCTGGCGATCAGGCCGATGAACTGCGCGAACAGATCCACGACAGCCTGCTGCGCGCCCGGGAAACCCTGCAACTGACCCAGGACTCGGTACGCGAACAAGGCCAGGCGGCCCTGAGCGCCACTGAAGATTACGTGCAGAGCAATCCCTGGCAGTCGATCGGCATCGCCGCCGGTGTCGGCTTCCTGATTGGCTTGCTGGCCACCCGCCGCTGAGGACCGAGCATGGAAAGCGAACCACTGGCCGGCGCCGGCCCCTCCAGCAAGCGCCTCGGTGCGGCGGTACTGGGCCTGTTGCACGGCCATGTCGAACTGTTTGGCATCGAATTGCAGGAGCAGAAGGCCCGGACCCTGAGCCTGCTGCTGTTGGCCGGGCTGGCCCTGGTATTTGCCCTGCTGTTGCTGACCGCCCTCTCCGGCCTGGTGCTGGTGATGCTCTGGGACAGCTATCGTCTGGCGGGCATCGTTGGCCTGTGCGTGTTCTATGGGCTGGCGGCGCTGTTTTGCGGCCTGCGCCTGAAGGCTGCGGTGTTCGATGAATCGTCGCCGTTCAGCTCGACCCTCGAAGAACTTGCCAAGGACCGGGAGCGCCTGTTGCCATGAGCCTGCCTGAACTACCGCAATCGACCAACCGCCGAGAGCTGCGCAAGGCCCTGGTGCGCCTGCGCCTGGAGATGCACCGCCAGGAAATTCGCCATGAGTCCGGGCAACTGCTCAACCCCCTGACCCGCCTGCGCGCCATGGGCGACTCGCTGCAAGGCGGCCTGGGCATCAAGCACGCGCCGTTGTGGGGCATTGGTGCCGTGGTGCTGCTGGGCTTCCTGACCGGCAAAGGCGCCCGCAGCGGCAGCGTCAGCCGACTGGTACGCCTGGGGACCAGCTTGATTCCGTTGTTGAAGCTGGCCATGCAAGGGGCTGGTAGCAAGCGTTAAGTGCAGCGCCTGAACGACGACCGCTGCGCGCTCGATCGCGGGTCAAGCCCGCTCCCACAGATCTGCGCGTTTAGCAAGAGCGAAGCGAATTGTGCTTTTGATCTGCTTTTGATCTTGATCCACCGGCCCCGTTAACCAGAAGGGCCCCTGGTGGGGCAAGCCCTTTGGTTACTTTGGGGCGACTGCCAAAGTAACCCGCCGTAAGGGCGGAAGGGGCCCGCAACGCCCAAACAGTAAACGGATAAGCTCACAAAGCCACTTGCACCCCCAGACCCAAACCACGAAGCTACCCCCCTGCCCCCCGCACCGGAGAAATGGCCTTGGATTGGCACACCCTGCTCACCCGCGAACGCCTCGGCAAACCCCTGCACAGCCCCGAAGAACTCGGCCGCAGCCCGTTCCACAAAGACCACGACCGGATCATCTTCTCCGGCGCCTTTCGCCGCCTGGGGCGCAAGACCCAGGTACACCCGGTGTCAAGCAACGACCACATCCACACCCGCCTGACCCATTCCCTGGAAGTCAGCTGCGTCGGCCGCTCGCTGGGCATGCGCGTTGGCGAAACCCTGCGCGCCAGCCTGCCGCAATGGTGCGAACCCAGTGACCTGGGCATGGTCGTGCAGTCAGCCTGCCTGGCCCATGACATCGGCAACCCACCCTTCGGCCATTCCGGCGAAGACGCCATCCGCCACTGGTTCCAGCAGGCCGCCGGGCGCGGCTGGCTGGATGCGATGAGCGAGCCCGAGCGCGCCGACTTCCTTAACTTCGAAGGCAATGCCCAGGGTTTCCGGGTGCTCACCCAACTTGAGTACCACCAGTTCGATGGCGGCACCCGACTGACCTATGCCACCTTGGGCACCTACCTGAAGTACCCCTGGACTGCGCGCCATGCCGACGCACTGGGTTACAAGAAACACAAGTTCGGCTGCTACCAGAGCGAACTGCCATTGCTCGAACAGATTGCCCGCAAGCTCGGCCTGCCACAGCTCGAAGAACAACGCTGGGCACGCCATCCACTGGTTTACCTGATGGAGGCGGCCGATGACATCTGCTATGCCCTGATCGACCTGGAAGACGGCCTGGAAATGGACTTGCTTGACTATGCCGAAGTGGAGTCGCTCCTGCTGAGCCTGGTGGGTGACGACCTACCGGAAACCTACCGTCAGCTGGGTCCGGACGACTCTCGACGGCGCAAACTGGCGATCCTGCGCGGGAAAGCCATCGAGCACCTGACCAACGCCGCCGCGCGTGCCTTCGTCGAGCAACAGCACGCCCTGCTGGCTGGCACACTCCACGGCGATCTGGTCGAGCATATGCATGGCCCGGCCAAACGCTGTGTATTGCAGGCCAAGGACATCGCGCGCAAGAAAATCTTCCAGGACAAACGCAAGACCCTGCATGAAATTGGCGCCTACACCACCCTGGAAATTCTCCTCAACTCGTTCTGTGGCGCCGCCCTGGAGCAGCATGGCGGTCGCACGCCCTCGTTCAAGAGCCGACGCATCCTCGACCTGCTGGGTAACAACGCGCCAAGCCCCAACGCCTCGCTGCACACCTCCTTTCTGCGCATGATCGACTTCATTGCCGGGATGACGGACAGCTATGCCAGTGAAATGGCCCGTGAAATGACTGGCCGCTCCAGCCCGACCTGAACGGCTGCGACGCACTGTCCGGATACCGGACGGTGCGTGCGTATCCATAGCCAGTAGGAAATAACTTACACGCAGATAACGATCATCAACAGACTAGCACTTTCGTAACTTCACCTTACTTTCAACCCGCCCAACACCCGCCCTACAAAGAACCCTCTGTAATCTCCGTTTGCAAAGTTAGTAGGACTTTTCCTATATATCGATTAACACGCCTTGAGTTCATGTGCGACCTGTTCTATCTGCGTTAAGGTGCTATTTCTCTCTGACACCTTTATGGAAGTTCAACATGTACTCTGTATTCATCGTCGACGATCACCCGGTCATCCGCCTGGCGGTGCGCATGCTTCTGGAGAACGAAGGTTATCGAGTGGTCGGAGAATCGGACAATGGCGTGGACGCCATGCAAATGGTTCGTGAATGCCTGCCTGACCTGATCATCCTCGACATCAGCATCCCGCGGCTGGACGGCCTGGAGGTGCTCTCGCGCTTCCATGCCATGGGCGTCCCCGCAAAAATGAAAATCCTGGTACTGACCGCGCAATCGCCGGCGCTCTTCGGCAGTCGCTGCATGCATTCGGGCGCCGCTGGCTATGTGTGCAAAGCAGAAGACCTCTGCGAACTGCTCAGCGCAATAAAAGCTGTACTTTCCGGCTACAACTATTTCCCAAGTCAAGCCATCAACCCTGTACGTCGCCAGGATGATGCGGTATCGGAACTGGACCTGTTCAAACAGGTCAACGATCGCGAACTGATGGTTCTGCAACTATTTGCCCAAGGTAGAAGTAACAAGGAAATTGCCCAGGGCATGTTCCTCAGCAACAAGACCGTCAGTACTTACAAGAAAAGACTGATGCAAAAACTCAAAGCCAACTCACTGGTCGAATTGATTGAGATGGCGAAACGCAATGCGCTGGTTTGAGGCCACTCATGCATAGGCAACGCCTGATCCTGTTACTGTGCGCTGCCCTGGCCTGTCTGAGCCTTGCCGCCCAGGCAGATGAAGTCGCCGCCAGCCTGTTCACGCTGTTCAGCCGTGCCGGTGCGCTGCCCACAAAACTGCCACTGACGTCGACCCAGCGGATGTGGGTCCAAGGCAAGGGCCAACTGGTTCTGGGGACTTCAGCGCCGGATTACCCGCCCTTTGACATGACCGCCAGCGGCCGTGATTACGAAGGTCTGACCGCCGACTTCGCCGGGTTGATCGGCTCGGCACTGAACCTGCCGATCCAGGTTCAACGTTTCGCTACTCGCCAGGAGGCGGTAAAGGCCCTGGTACAAGGACAGATCGACCTGCTGGGCAGCACCAACGGCTTCGAGGCAGCGACTCCCGGCATTGCGCTGTCCAAGCCTTATGCCGTCGATCAGCCGGTGCTGGTGACCCGCGAAAACGAGTCACGCCCGCTCGATATGGGCTTGGCGGGCCTGCGCCTGAGCATGGTCTATCACTACCTGCCGTTGGATGAAGTGCTGGCCAGTTATCCCGATGCCACCATCCAGTCATACCCGTCCTACCAGAATGCCCTCAATGCGGTCGCCTTCGACCAGGCCGATGTGTTTCTGGGCGATACCATCTCGACCCACTACCTTATCAACCAGGGCCATCTGCAAAACGTCAAGATGGCCAACTTCGGCAAGCACGAGCCCGTAGGTTTCAGCTTCGCCGTGCGACACGACAACCAGACCCTGCTGGAACTGGTCAACACCACCCTCGACCTGGTGTCCAGCAGCACCCGAGAAAGCATCTTCAAACGCTGGAGTGCCGGCAGCGACGTCTTGCTGACCGACCGCAAACTGCAGTTGTCACAACGTGAGGAGCGCTGGCTGAGCGGGCATCCGGTGGTGCGGGTGGTGGTTAACGAAACCGCTGCGCCGTTGACCTTCTTCGATAGCGCCGGCAACTTTCGCGGGATTGCCGCCGATTTGCTGGAACTTATCCGCCTGCGCACCGGGTTGCGCTTCGAAGTGCAACGGGCTAGCGGCATCAGCGACATGATCGACCGCCTCAACCATGACCAGGCTGACATCATCGCAGCGATTTCACCCAGCCCTCGTCGCGCCGGGACCCTGGCGATCAGTCGCCCTTACCTGGAAAACTCCTACGTATTAATGACCCGCAAGGGTGCCGACAGCCCCGATTCGCTCGAGCAGATGGCCGGCCGGCGTCTGGCCCTGACCCGCGACAGCCCCTTGTACGATGATTTGCGCCAAC
This sequence comes from Pseudomonas sp. SBB6, assembly GCF_024213215.1. Taxonomy (NCBI): domain Bacteria; kingdom Pseudomonadati; phylum Pseudomonadota; class Gammaproteobacteria; order Pseudomonadales; family Pseudomonadaceae; genus Pseudomonas; species Pseudomonas sp. SBB6. The sequence goes on from NZ_JANAVH010000002.1 coordinate 492,403, forward strand.
GCTTTCCCGACATTCAACTGGTGGAGACCGAGAGCACGTTCTATTCCACTTCATTGCTGGCCAGTGGCCAAGTCGATGCGGCCATCACGGCGCTGATCAATGCCAACTTCAGCCTCGCGTCCCAGCGCGACCTGATGATCCGCTCCTCGGTCGGCGCGGAACCGGCCACCTTCGCCATGGCCACTGCGCGCAGCGCCCAGGAACTGGCGTCGATCCTCGACAAGGCGCTGTTGAGCATCGCCCCGGAGGAACTGGGCATCATCAATAGCCGCTGGCGCGGCTACAGCACAGAAACCGACGCCTACTGGCAAAAATACCAGCGCCTGATTCTCCAGGTGGTCCTGGGTACCAGCCTGTTGCTCCTGCTGTCACTGGCCTGGAACGCCTGGATGCGCCGCCAGATCAAGCAACGTGAGGCCGCCGAACGGGCCCTGAACGACCAGGTCGAGTTCATGCGCGCCCTGCTCAACGGCACTCCCCATCCCATGTACGTTCGCGATCGCGACGGACTGCTGCAAAGTTGCAACGACAGTTACCTGGAAGCTGTCGAGGCGCAACTGAGCGACGTGCTGGGCAAAAGGATCCAGGACAGCACCCTGGGCGACAGTTGCTATGCCAGTCAGATCCAGGCCGATTACCAGAAGGTCATGCACGAAGGGATCCCGTTGATCGTTGACCGGCCGCTGTTGCTCAAGGAGCGCGAACTGACCATCTACCACTGGATCCTGCCTTATCGGGATTCCCTGGGCGAAGTACAGGGGATCATTGGCGGCTGGATCGATATCAGCGAGCGACGCCAGCTGATTCAGGACCTGCGCCTGGCCAAGCAGCGCGCCGATGACGCCAATCGCGCCAAAAGCGTCTTCCTGGCGACCATCAGCCATGAAATACGCACGCCGATGAATGCCATCATCGGCATGCTCGAACTCACCCTCAAACGCGCGGATCAAGGGCATATCGATCGCCCGGCCATCGAGGTGGCCTACAATTCGGCCAAAGAACTGCTGGCCTTGATTGGCGACATCCTCGACATGGCGCGCATCGAGTCCGGGCACCTGACCCTCGCGCCGGAGCCTGTCAACCTGGCGGAGCTGGTCGAATCGGTCGGTCGTGTGTTCGATGGCGTGGCCCGGCAGAAGGACCTGCTCCTGCGCCTGCAGATTGCCCCGCAGGCCCACTGCGAGGTCCTGTTGGACCCCCTGCGTTTCAAGCAAATCCTGTCGAACCTGGTCAGCAACGCGATCAAGTTCACCGAAAAGGGCCAGGTCACCGTGCACCTGGCCCTGGAGCCCGGCCCCGCTGCCGACCGGCCGACCTTGCAGGTAATGGTACAGGACAGTGGCATCGGTATTAGCCCGCAGGACCAGCAGCGCCTGTTCCTGCCGTTCGCCCAGGCCAACCCGGACAGCAACCTGGCCCGCAGCGGTACTGGCCTGGGCCTGGCGATCAGCCGCGACCTGTGCCAGTCGATGGGAGGCAACCTGACCCTGCACAGCGTGCTCGGCCAGGGCACCCGTGTGTACATCGGCATGCCCATGACCCTGTTGGCGGCAACCCCCAAGCCTGCCCCGGCAACGCCAGAGCCCTGTGCCGTGCTGCCCCCCCTGCGCGTGCTGGTCATCGATGACCATCCCGCCAACCTGCTGCTGATTGCCCAGCAGCTGAATTTTCTGGGGCTTGAACATGCAAGCGCCGACAATGGACTGAGTGGCCTGAGCACCTGGCGCCAGGGGCAGTTCGATGTGGTGATCGTCGATTGCAACATGCCACAGTTGAATGGCTACCAGTTCACCCAGGCAGCGCGGGACCACGAACGGCAGTATCAATGGGTACCCTGCACCATCCTCGGCTACACCGCCAACGCCCAGCCGGAGGTACGCGAGCGCTGCCGCCAGGTTGGCATGGACGACTGCCTGCTCAAGCCCATCAGCCTCAATGCACTGAGCCGGCGCCTGGCCGAAGCGCCCTTGCTGGCCGCGCAGCCGCCAGCGCCCGCGCCGCTGCCATTCGACCTGCAGGGGCTGGAGCCGGTGGTGGGCAAGAGCATGAGTGATTTACGCCAACTGCTCGAAGAACTGCTGCGCAGTTTCAAACATGACCGCGCCTCGCTCAAGGCCATCGATCCGCTCGGCGATGCAGTGCAACTGATGAATCAGGCACACAAGATTCTGGGACCCGCCCGCATCATTCAGGCCGACAGTCTGATTCAGGCCTGCGAGCAGCTGGAGGCCGATTGCCAGAGCAACCAGGCAGCATCGGTATTGGAGGATCGCCAGCAGCAGCTACTGAGCGTCTTGAGCGCGCTTGAAGACGCGTTGCAGGGGTACTTGCACGCACAGCCAGCCCAACCATCGCGGGGCAACACCTGAACAGGCGGCGGGGCAGAAACGAAAACGGCGGCCACTGGGGCCGCCGTTTCAGCAGGATCAGGAAGCCGAGTTAACCGGGTTTTCCGGATACCAGGCGTCCAGCAACGGGCTGACTTCGATTTTGGTCAGTTCGCTGCGGCCTTTGAGCCAGCTTTCAACAGTTGCACGCTGCTCTTCAGTGACCGAGCCGCGCTTGGCGCTGCAGACCAGACCGAAGTCGTCGCCGCCAACGTAGTCCAGACCATTGGCATCCATGGCGTCATCCAGGAAAGCATCGAGGAAGGCGTCAATGGCTTCGTCGGACAGATCTTCCTTGAATTCCAGGTTCAGCTCAAAACCCAGCTCTTTAGTTTGACTACTTAGCGATGCATGTCATTATCGCTAGAACGGCCATTTTAAAGGCCTTCCAGACTAGATTACCAGCGATATAAAAATGACAATTGTCAAAAACCTCACCGCAATCACCTATCATCCCTTCAAGGCTATCGATGAAGACGTGAGGAGTCTTGTTGAGCAGGCAGCCGAGACGCTGCGCAAGGCGCTGAACCTCAAGAGCTACCTCATCAACCGCCCTCTTAAGATGCTCGAAGTCTACTGCGACCTCACAGGCCAGCTGATCACCATGGAGACGCTCAGAACACCGGAGATCCAGTGCATCCTTGAAGATTTCACGGTAGCGATGGCGGGCAAAAGCCTGACTGATATCGCTGAAAAGGAACGGTTGAAATTCTGCCGCCTTCTATACCAATGCCTCATCACGGCCCGGGACACCCAGCCTGACCTTCACCCCTTGGAATGGGACTTCACCCAGTTCGAGGCTGATGCTGCTATTTGCGCTTCGATCCTAGAGGCGGCCAACGATTTCCAAATTTGGTACTGGAATGGATGGAGCATTCACCGTCCTGACTACAGCTCAGCTCATCTTCGCCTCGCTCAGTTGGTGACTCCTTACGGGCAAGACTTCGTCCAGGATATTTTTACTGAGCTGGAGAAGCAGTACCGGAATCGTCCTGACCTATTCCGAATCGAATGGAACCATATGTTCGACTATATGGGTGAAAACGCTCATCGCTGGCCTGCTAGCACCTTCAAAACAGAAGCTGGCATTAAGCAATTTATGCAAGCCTTTGGAAAGGCACATTTCGAATACTGCGAGGCTGCCGACCTTGATGCGGAAACGCACATTAAAAATTACAACCGTTTCCTGAATAACCTTGAAGCCAACCTGTGCAAAACTGATGTCTGGGCGAAATTGTCATCTCCAATTAAGCGCCCGCCTCCGGCCACCAAACACCCCTCGCAAACTAAAATCAAGGAAACAGAAGACGGTCTGTTGGTACAAGAAAAGCTGCTCACAAGTATCCCGTTGCATGTAACCGATGTTGAAGCAGTCGAGATCCTGTTTTTCCACATAAAACATGACGTATCAATCGTACGCCGATGGGCAACCGCGCAAGCTGAAGATTTGAAAGCTCGATATACTCGCCGAGTCTCATTAGCCAAAGAAGGCAATAAAATCATTGAGCACGGCAAAAAAACTTACAGAAAATATTCTCTGGCAGACATTTGTGCCACGCTTGAGTCAATGGACAACAGTGTGCCTCTGAGCTTTCTTTGCAAAGTCTACACATATATTACCGGCGAAGAATGCAGCGCTAAGCAGTTAGCCCATACATTCGGTTTTCCAGTCGCCGGCAGCCTTTTTCCATTCCAATGTTTACTTGTGCTTGAACACCCGGAAATCACGACTGAGTTCCTGAGGAGTTTCGAACTCTACGACGAGCATGACTCTCTGAGTGGCTTCCACGAAGCGGCCAGGCAACTGATCGGCTATAAATCACGAAAGCAGCCAGATACGCGCGAGCAAGTGATCGATCTCAATGACATCTCCTTGAGCATTGTCAAAGACCTCATTGATATTACCAGCATTGGCCGACGCAAGCTGCGGTCTGAGCGAAACGACACCTATCGTTATCTGTTCCTAACATCAGGCCAGTCGTGCACATCTTTCCGATTGGCCAAAACAACAGCATGGAAAGAATCTTCGTTCGATAATGACAGAGGGTTGCGCGACAGACTGCTTGAACAGTTCAAACCCCATTGCGATCTGACAGACGCCGAGCTTCTCGGTTTCTTTAAGCGCATTCGCTTAACGACGGTGCGCGCATCCAGGGCAGTCGAGATTTTCATTCAAAGTAAAAGCTCTGAAGAGATGTCCAAAGCACTTGGACATGAGAACTATTATGCCGACTTGCTGAGCCACTATCTCCCGGACGCTCTTTTGGCGTTCATCAAGGCCCGTTGGATCAGGGTATTTCAGAAAGCAATGGTATGTGAGGCTATGAAAGATAGCCCTTACCTCTTCAGGGTGACCGAATTCAACACTATGGACGAGTTAGATAGCTTTTTGGAAAAGCATCGTATCCAGGAAATCCCGCCTGAGGCATCGGATCCGGAGCGCAAGGCGCAGCGCCAAGAAGTCAAGCGCACAGAGGCGATACTCTCGATTGGCGTACCGTTCCTGGCCTCGCTTCTTTCACTTGAAGCGGCTGTGAAAGCTTCCACCGACAGGATCAGGGTCTGCGGCAAGGCAGAATTCTGGGCATCTATTGCGGAAACGGTTCGAACAGAAATCACCAGCGGTACTAAGGGGGTGCTGAAGAAGTACCTGAAGGCCGCACTCGAATTAGTTGATGCGAAGAAAATGGAGGGGCTGATCTATGTCTCAGGTCGCTAAGCGTAAGCGCGGCTATGCGTTCCTCGACACATTCGGAGAAAACAACTCGGCGCCACACACGACCGCCCCTTGGCTACTCACCGACTTTGCGACGAATGTCTGGCGAGTCAAAACCTCCCAAAATGAGCCTTTCGAACTGCATTGGGGGGTTCAGCTCTGGGACGGCAGTCTGCTGACAGATGAGCATCATAGCGAGCTTTTGCGCTCTCTAAAGCATCTGCTGATCATCGGCGCCAATGGAGTCAACGAGGAATTCGCGACCCTTGCGCCGGTCTCTCAGAACATGCGCGTTATGAACGCGCTGAGGGTCGTTGACTACCTATTAATCCACGCCAAGGGATTCCAACTGATCCCATTCGGACTTGGGGCTCTAAACGGTGACGACCTTAAAGGTATTCTCAACCAGCTGGCATCTACGCCTCGTTTCGCGGATTCAGTTTACCAATGGCACGCTCGCGTTTCCGCATTCTGTGCAAAGGCGCTAAGCGAGCTTACCCAATCGGAAGAAGAAGAGATTTTTGCCAAGTATCCGACGATGAAGGAAGTCAGCGACGATGAACTGGAGGACTTGAAGCTCGACATCGCAGTTCCTGACATCCCAAGAGTCAGGGCAGCCCTGATGAAAGCTGACTTGTATTACGGTTCGAGCCATCTTGGCTGGAGAGTCAGTACCAAATCACTTTCAAAAATCCTCTACCCCGACACAATTCGTGGCTGGGGCACCCCAAAAACAGCACTTCATGCCCTTACATTTCACCCAGAAGACCAAAGGTACTTACGGGAGTATCCCGGCGTTAGTGTAACAACTGGGAATTCTGAAACTCTACAACAGAGCCTGTACTACTATTTTCGCTACACCATTGTTAATAGCGCAGCGCTGAAAGCGCTCGGACTGCCTTACCCTTCGGACACTGAAGAAATTATCGACTATATTCCTAAGGTCAACGAACCCTCTCGCTACAGAAGCGTTCCATCAGCAAACCTGATGAAGCTTTTCCGCAAAAGCATGGAATTCCATGTAGAGCATGGCAGAAAAGTTTTAGATGGATTTGTCAAAGTAGCAAGTTATTGCCGTGCTCAAGGCATCCCAATGATTCATATCACAGAAGAGGACTTTCGGAGGACTATTGGGCCAGAGCTTGTCAACCTGGGGGTAAAAAAACTAGGACTTTCCAGCCACAACAGTTTCGAAAATAGCAAGAACAAAGCGCACAGAGGAAATGGGCGCCAGAGTACAAGGCGTCGAAAAGGTACGCCTGAGAAATACTTTACTGATTTGAGAGCAAATTACGGCTTACTCGAATTGGTGTACGTCTATCTGGGAAGCATTCAAATGACGGTCGGCATGCTTATGGCCCGACGCGTCGACGAACTGGTAACGCTCAACGTAAAGAAGTGCCTAGACGAGAGCAAGTCATGGCTTATTTTTAAACTGGCCAAGTCGACGCGCAAAGCGCTGGGCTTACGCCAGCGCGAGTCTCGCCCCATCGACGCGATTGCGGTCGAGATGATCGAAGAGCTCCAGCGCTTTCAAAACCAACTGAAGGCAGCGGGAGTAATTGATGAGCTGACCGATTTGTTTGCCACTCCGTCATCACAGGGTTATGACGGCCTCCGAGATTGTACGCTACATCTTTACAACCGCCACCTCGACTTCGCCTGCGACTACTTCGAAAGTGATTTGAATGACAACGGTGAGCGTTATTACGTCCGCCAGCATCAAATGCGGCGTTTCTTCGCCATTATGTTCTTCTACACCAATAGTTACGGCGAGCTGGACACGCTACGCTGGATGCTTGGGCATCGTGATATTGAACACGTATGGCATTACTTGACTGAGTGTTTGGAGCCCAAAGATATCCGAGGGGCTGGCGCTCGGTATTTTGCTGATCGGGCCAAGCAAGATCGCCTGGAAAATTACGACAACCTCAAGAAGTTGTTGGCTGAAAAATTTGGTACGACGTCCTTCAAGCTGGTCGATGAGCAACAAATCGAAAGCTACCTAGAAGCAATGCAAGAAGAAGGCAAAGTACAGATCAAGCCGCATTTTTACCACGATGAAAACGGCAAGTCCATGAAGGTTCTTTTCATCGTAACAGAAGAACAATAAGGCGCACCCCAATGAGCACACTAACCAAACGCGAGCAAATAGAACAGTCCATTGAGAACATTTTCCGACTGCTTGAAGATGTTTGCCGTGCGCCTGGAACTTACGCCGAAAACGAAAAGGTGCTTCATGCACTGAGGAGTCAAGGTTGCCTTTGCGCGCTCGATGCCGAATTCAGCATTCGAAACGAACAGGTGGCCATTAAGCCGATAAGCCTGAATACACTGAAGAAAAAGCTGGCGAAAAACGGCCCTGACCGCGACTTCACCTATCTGGACAAACTACGAGCCTATGCCCAGGCAGCCATCACCGCACTGAGCGAAGATCCACCAGAACCGAAGAAGCGATCTAATAGCGCCCTGGAGCAGCAGGTTGAAGAGCTGAAGGCTTCGGTATCGCAACTCCACGCAGTAAACATGGTGCTCATACAAGCATTAGAGGTTAACCGGCGAGACCTGATTACTATCGCTGACACTCCAGGCACCGGATTGCGACAAAAGCGAATTAAAGATGCGATTGATCGAGTGATCAGGATCCTAGGGATGAACCCCGCTCCTTTCGATGACATTACCCTGTTGTCTACTGAAAAACACCTGAAGCTGGTGCCTAATGAAAAAACAAGTCCTTAAATACCCCGAGTCAGGTCAGCTTTTCACGCCCATACCGGAGCTTCGACTGTACGACTACATGACTGAAGGGGAATTTCACACCATCAGCGGCAATATGATGCCATTCATGTGCTGGCCTGATGGCTCACCTTGCTTGCAGGCAAATGCCTACATGATAAAACTTCGAATGCACTCTGGCCGAGGCGGAAATGGCCCATCGAGGCAGGGCACGAAAGGTGGATCATTCGGGCAGTACGCTGGACAGATCAGTCATTTGATCAGATTTTGCTACTACAACAAGACCAATTTCATCGCTTTATCCGACGACGACTTTTGTAATTTCATTGACGTCCTTCGCCAAGAAAGAAAGCTCGACAAACCCAAACAATTTAAGAGAAATGAGCGGACAATCACAGGCATCGGCAGGCGCTGTTTAAACTTCCTTGCTCATGTCGCCGAAATGAACGGAATACATAACTTCGTGGGAGTCAACGGTACCATTTCGATTGTTATGGTAGATTCCATCTACTACAGAAATGGTAAAGCATTGAAACGCTCAAGCGTCCATCACAGGTCGTTCAGGACACCGTCTGCGAAGAAAACTCGCAAGCCGATCGGTGAGGCCACCATCGCGAAATTGAGGGATGCAATTGACGCGACCTCGGCGTCCGATTTCTTGAGCACCCGCCGACATTTGATGATCTCGCTGTTTGAGGAAATGGGAACTCGCCGAGCCGAAACCCAGCCTTTGATGGTGGCCGACATCATTGCTGCCAGTAAAGTTAGAAAGCCAACGATCACGGTCAATACACTAAAGCGCGGCGGCTTGGGGATCACACGTGATCTGGAGCTGAGCCCGCCACTGATCGACGAGCTCATAGACTACATTCGCGGCCCGAGACGGGCCATTATGAAGAAGTTTAAGGACTCCCCGGATCACGGATACTTGTTTGTGACAGAGCGAGGGGGCCGACCCTTAGGCATCGACAGCATTACGACGGAGTTCTGGAAAATTAGGCGCGCAGCAGGAGTAGATGAGCAGGCTTGTGCTCACTTGTTCCGTCACTTATTTTGCACCAATGTAGTTGCCGAGCTAATTTCAGCAACTCAGGCGCTGAGTCCAGATTCGTTCAGGCAGACGTTGATGACCAACAAAATGCTGGCGGAGCGGGCGATGACAAAGAGCGGGCACGCCACCTTGGAGAGCTTGTTGGACTACGTCGATTCTGCGTTCAAACAGAAATCGAAGTACCAGCAGATCATTCAAAACGCCGAAGCTGCCCGAACCTATGAGAACTATGAGAAGCGCCGAAAGCGACTGCGTGACGACTTCAAAAAAGGCAAGCTCACAAAAGAGCAATACATTGAACGTGATGAACAGCTGGATGCTGCTATGGATCGCGACCTCCAAGCTGCATAGTCTCAGTTAGGAGGCCAACATGGAGTGCCCTCGAAGATGAAATGCTTGCACTCCAAGGTTTCTGAATCCTTTGGGCGGAGACCGTGAGAATAAAGATGCCTGGCTTTGCTAGCGCCTTGGCCCGTCTGACTGCTTACTTTGGTCGGTAGTGTCGTTCCAGGAATGCAGTTCGATGGTGCCCACCTGCACGGCACCGACCAAGGCTTCGACGCCGTTGATGGCCATACCCGCTTTGCGTGCTTCGGCCTTCGGCGCGTTTGTGATGTTCGGGCACCGGTGATTCCCACGGGCGCCCTGACCAGAGCGATGAGGCCGTCTTTCAGGTGAGGAAGAAGCAAGGGTGAGGCCTGAGCATAATATTCGGCCAAGTTTCTTTTAGTGAGGCCGTTAGTAGGGTCAATTTTTTGCTCAGGATGGGTTATCAGTCCTCTGGTCGCGGCAGCCATGTCATCCAACGTCGCCTGGGAAGACTGTCGCCCCTTCGGCGCGGGCGCCGGCTTCTCCTAATGATATCCTGGGCACGCTTGTCCGTCCGATTACCCGGGACAACGCATGAATGACCACGCCGTCGGAGGTGCGCTCAGCGAAAGTGACCTCGGATAGGAGCGTCGGCTGAAACGAGTGCATGCCTTTGCCGTCTACCCCTTCCGGTCGGTTCATGCCGGCATCTGTTTCTGCTCCATCGATGGCTTTCGTTTCGATGAAGCGCCACCGTAACCGGCGAGCCCCGATCTATACGCGATACAGCCCTCCCCGCCTGACCATGCGCCGCCGACACGAGCAGAGTGGGGATGAACAGTGGCTGTAGCTGAGTAGGTTTGCAGCCCCCTCCCCGATCAGTACACTGGTGGCCCATAGCCAGACAGCCTCGCTAGAGCTGCCCGTGGCACCATAGCTCAGCCGTATCGCCTGGCACCAAGTCGTTGTCACATCGTCGCCACGTCGCTACTAAGACATCCCGGCCTCGTACCAGGACGGCCAATCGGGCTTCATGCTCGACAGGGTGATTGGATTTGATCCAACTTTGACATGAGGGAGTTGTATGGGCATCAAGATGGATCACGCCTTCGACCAGAATGGCGATCGTTGGGAAGCAGATACATACACCAAGGGCACCGGCGCTGAGCCTTTGCAATGCAAATGCGGCACCCCAGTCGCTCATAACCCACCGTACACCCGGGAAATGTACGACAAATCTGTTTTCGTCCAAGGTTATTTTCGTCTCTATCCCAAAGGTGCTCATGCCGCGAATTGTCGTTTCGGGGTGGACGAGGAAATTAGCGACATTGCCAGTACCTCCGAAGATCTGATCGAGAGCATCCAGCACAATCGATACCGCATGCGGCTGGTGATGATCAAAGAAGCCTTGGAAACAGGTGGCCGTAACTTCGCGGACGATGGAGGCACCCGGGCCACAGCGGGTCGGACTTACACCCATAACCCAAACCTTCTTCCCGCCTACATCAACTCTGCCAAGCGAGCCCTCAAGCTTCGCGCGCTCTGTGACAACGACCAGGACATCGAACAGCACCTGGAGCTGGTGTTTGAAGGCAATGTGAAGGTCGCCTGGAATCAGTTCTATTTCGAGGCTGAGCGCCACGCAGAGGCGTATTACGCGGTGTCGCACAACGTCGTACAACACCCCATTGCGATTCAGGGCGCCGTGAGCAGCGTCAGGACTGAAATCAGGGGTGACAAGTCCAAGAACGTCATCAATTTGCAAATGAACAAATTCCGCGTCGACCCCGACGACTCGGAAAATGGCATCGGCCTTGAAGTGAGCATTTGGGCCAAGGATCCGGCTTGGCTCAAAGGCATTGAGAAGGACGATGAGATCGTGGTCTTGGGCATGTGGAAGCACTCCAGTACCGCACCCGAAAAAGCGCCCAGGGAGGGACGCTTCAAAACCCTGACCAAGCGCAGATTGACCTTGAACCTAGTTCTGAAGGCCCAAGTTTCCAAAATCGATCAGTAATCTCTCACGGCACAGACGACCCTACCCAAGCCAGCGTGCACCTGCATCAGGAACCCTCATGACCAATAAGACCCTCTACATCATTGGCAACGGCTTTGATCTTCACCATGGCCTTCCCACCCAGTACTGGCGATTCAAGAACTACCTGGAAGCGACGGATCGGGAGGTTTTCGATTGGGTCGAAAGCTACATCGCCATCGACGAAGACTGGGCGGAGCTTGAACTTTCGCTTGCCGACCTGGACACCGAGGACATTGTCACCGAACTGGAGGGCTTCCTCGTTCCCTACTCGGCTGAGGATTGGAGCGATGCTGGCCATCACGACTTTCAGTACGAAGTGGAGAAGGTCGCGACCGGTTTGTCGGCTGGGTTGCAGCAACACTTTGCGAACTGGATCAGATCCATCCCGATGCCTGACCGCGATCAGGTTCCCCAACTGCTGACGTCCCTGGACAAGGATGCGGCCTACCTGACATTCAACTACACCAGCACGCTGACGAAACTGTACGACATTGCTCCAGAGAACATTCTGCACATCCATGGTGAGGGCGAAGACGAGAGCTCTGATCTGGTGCTTGGTCATGCACGGGCAGCCGCTGATCGCTCGTCGCTCCAAGACGGGGTGGACGAGAACACTGATACCCGGTTTGCGGAGGCGATGAGCATTCTGGATGACTATTTCGAGAAGACTTTCAAACCGAGCGCCAAGATCATCGAGCAGCAAAAGCCTTACTTCGAAGGACTGAAATCGATCACTCAGGTCGTCGTCCTCGGCCATTCCCTTTCCAAGGTGGATGAGGCGTATTTCCTGGCGCTCGTTGAAGCCTTGCAGGCTAGCCCGCGTTGGACAGTGGCGGTCAGGTCGCTCAATGAGAACACGAGCAAAGCAGCGTGTCTCATCGATTTCGGTGTGCCCAACGAATGCATAGACTTCAAGCCATGGTCGCAACTGTAGCCAGCCTGCATCAACGCTCGCGGCCATCTATTGATAGCCAAAGCCCTGCCCGACCTGCGCCTGACATCAGGTGCGTCAGTTCGGCTCGGAGTGTGACCTGCCCAGGCGCCTGCCCGAGCGGCATTGATAATTGATACAGCCCCAACCTCTGGTATGCACAGTACTGACGAAGAAAAATGAGCATTCGGTTGGTCTTCCTTCTCCATCCAGTCGTCCTCGACCTCGGCCTGTAAACTAAATTTTTGACCTATTAACCAACGCGGTTTACACATCAAAAAAAAGGTTTACAGGGTCGTGAGCGGCGAAGCTCTGCTTGGTGGTGGTATCGACGCGACCGCCCGCGTCCCACGATGAATAATCCAGACGGCCTGCCTTATATGCCCGTGTCCACTCACCGGCCCATATAGCATTCACATGGACATTTTGCGCTCAAACCTGAACATCACCTCGTCCAACCAATGACGGTACGCCGCCGGCGTGGCAGGAATCAACAAGCTCCGCTCTTCCAGCTTCTGCTCAGATCGGAACGGCAACGAAACGCTGTTGGAAGATGAAGCCGGAGGCTCAGCGAAGAGCTTGTGGTCAACCCCAGTCAGGCTGATCTGGAACCACCCACTCTTCCCATCGCACAGCAACCCGAATGCAGCTTCAGCACCTGCTCTGACCCTGGATGGCGATAGGTAATACGAGTCCATGATGCCTCGCGACGTCGAAGCGTTGGCCAGTGAAATAGACAACCAGCACAACCCACTCTCATGGTGCCGCCACTTCACATCCGGGGTATCAATTCCCGTCTGATAGGCGCTATCGAAGTCCTTGTAGCCGCCTTTGATCGAGCCAAGCCCAGCCTGGCACAGCTTGAGAAAGAACGGATCGTGTTGAGCATGGGCGGCGCGCAACGTGTCGAGGGTTTCAGGCTGAGGCAAGAACGCTACCTCCAGGCGAGCTTCGTGGTCATAGCCAACCCGCCGGCCATTGCCATCTTTCTGCTGCAAGCGCTGTACGAACTCCTGCTCCGAGATGGCCTTACGATTCACGGAGAGTTGATTCAGGCCCTGAACGATGCCGTCTGATAGCTCATACTGATCAGAGAATGTCAGCCGGAACAGGCCATCGAGGTAGTCGGAGACTTCCCGAGAAAACGCTCTCTGGCTCTCTTCCATCTCCACTGTTTCGAGAAAAGCCAGGATAGGCTTGCCGGTCGTCTTCGCTCGCCGAAACTCCTGTTGAGTGACTGACTCACCAGTGGCAGTTTCGTAGCCGAAATTCGCGCCAAGGATCAGTACCACGACATCAGCTTGGTCGATCTCCGTCATGCACGCATGCTGCGAAGAGTAAGGACGTGCACCGAATTCCTCGCACATCACTGGCGTGTGCCCCAGCAGTGTGATCGCCTTCCTAGCTGCAGCCCGGTACTGCTCAAACCCTCCAACCACGGAGCTCACGAACACCTTCATAATGATCCCCCAATCTGTCGCCAACTGACGGCCTTAGGGGACTACTGTATGTCCTAACAGCGGTCAGTGCCAAGCACTCGACCTGAGCCAAGTAGCCCCCAAATTGGCGGGTGATCAGTCCTTCCCCAACTGCAGTGAACAGAGCTTTCAACAAGCAAACCCATGCTCGATCTGAGTCAGCACCTCGATCACCCGTTCCAAGCCTTCCTGGTCTTTCACGAAGTCGATAGGTGCCTCGCCACCGAATAACTGACTAGCCGTCGACAGCCATGCTGAGGCTTTGGCCCTGTCGCCAAAAACTTGCTCAGCTTTCTGCCACACCGCATCTAAATTTTGCACACGCCACCTCGCACTTCCGAGCTCGCTATCACCGTGCGAGCCTGGTCTGCTCTGTGATCACGGAAGGTCATGCAGCCAGGAAGAGCACCATGACTCCAGCCTGGCCAACCTTTAGAGGCATGCTGCCCATGACTGATCAGGTCATCCAAGAGTATCAAGCTCCTCTTCCTGATGCGACCTCACCAATCTGGTAGAGAGCACCAGAAGACGCTGAGCTTCACGTCCATGTGAAGGGCCACCGAGGCACGTACATGGACGCGAAAACGCGTTGCAGAGAACACAGATGGAGATGACCAGAACGACCGACGCCTTGACAGCTTCGCAAGAGTTACCGCACCATTTCGGCTATAGGTACGACTACAGGTGCCTGAGCCGCCCGCTGGCCCAAGTGAGAACACTGATAGCAAAAATCTGACGACTACCCACAAATCTTGGGCCTGAGCGGGCCAGAGCTCCGTATTGGATTTATGGGATAGCTATGTCCAAATCTCTTACCCCCACACAGCCCCTCACCCCCGAGCTTCTTCAGCAGATTAAGCGCGAAGCCAAGATCTTGAAGCGGAACAGCCAGAAGGCTTTGCGACATAAAGCTTGCTTGTCGATCGTCGCGCGCCGCTACGGCTTTGAGTCGTGGAAAAACTGCTTCGAGGCCTTCAAGAATACTTTCAAATCGTGGCGCGACCACGGTAAAGACCGCTGCGCAGCGGCGCCAGCCGACGAAAGCAAATCCTACTACTTTGTCCAGTTGCACGATTTCTTTGAGCGCAGCTTCTTTAGCCATTGGGTTGGGTGGTCGGATGACGGCTATGAGCTCCGGGTTCCCTCCCAGATCAACCCCACATGGTTCATCCGTGTCTTCAGGGAGACCAGAAAAGAAACGCTATACATGATCGAGACGAAGGAAGACTACAAACGCTGGACACTGTTCTGGCACGGCCCTGCATTGGTGGAGTGTGATCTGATGCTCTCGGAGGTGCCCACATTCCTCAGCCCCGAGCCGTCCTATGGCCGTCCTCGACTGAAGTAAATCGCACAATGAGAAGGGCTCGCATCCCAGGCTACGGGCCCTTCTCAATGCCTCCAGTTCGACTAGTCGAGCCTGTTCCGCATTGGTGCCAGCGATTACGACTCTTCAATGTGCTTGAGTACCTGCTCCAGCTTCTCCTTTGGCCAAAGGAGCTCTTTACCGTTTTCCCTAGAGGCGTTCAGAACCTGTCCCGGGTTCATGACGTTCACTTTGCGAATGACGCTAGCGACGGTCGCTTGGTGTACCTTCGTGGCGATGTTCAAATCGTGGGCTTGCAGCTGATCGGGGGTGAAGATGCGAAGATCTAGGTTCTGAGTCATGGCCAGCTCTCCTCAATAGCTCATTGTGAGCTCATCAATCTACGCCTGTTTCCAGCAAGCACAACGCCGCTCCTCCGACATGTTCATGCCGTCGACGAGCGGTGAGAAACCCTCACCACGCCAATGCTCAAGCCAGAGCAAAGGCCTCTTCCCCCGACTCTGGATGCCCTCCCCTCCCCCTGATGGCATGTTCATTCCAGGGGATTAGTTCTTTCTGAGCCCCACCGAGAGCCCCCAAGGCCATGGCGTTGACATGGAGCCCGGAAGGAGCAATCACTGCGTCAGGGATGGCCATTAGCTAGAATACCCCCGCCCAGGATAACGTCTGCGAATCCAAGAGTTTGGAATTCACCCTCCCCAGAACACAAGGAAGACCCTATCGAGCCTGTTTCGCCAAGCATGGCGTTAACTGGAGCCAGTGCCCTGTGAACTTCTCTATTTTGGAGCAAGTGGTGCTGGCTCGGAATGCTAGCCAGCATGCGGCGTCTATAACGTCTACGCGAGCTAGCCACAATTTCAGAGCTCTTCGAAAGCACCCAAGTCCTCTATTTGTCAGCAACTATGAGAAAAGTCTTCTGGCGAGCAAAGGCGGCAGCTGGAGGATGGCGCCCACCGTTCATGTGACCCGCGATGCGCTTCATGCCGCGATTGATGAGGGGATAAGCTTGCTAAATGGCTGGAGCATGGCTGAAATACAGCTCTCAGCGGTGCCTCCACCCATTCTCCTTGCGCGCCTTCACTGCTCAGGCGAAAGGAAGTGGACAGTCAGTAATCACGTGCTTCATGACGAGGGTGGAGATCAAACGCTGGACGTTCGGAAGCCTGGATAGCTCTTCATCGTAGAGACTCTGAAACGCATGAAGTTCAGTGGTCACCACCTCAACATGTAGTCCGGATCGCGGAACAAGCGCTGCGCTTGGGTGGGGCCAAAAATGTCGCAAAATGGCATAAAGTGTCGCAATTAAATAGCCTTGTACGGTACTGACCGCACAAAAGGCCATTTTTAGCGACGCGCTCAGAAATTCGCAGCTGTGCAATTTGAGCAGGCTGTGGCCAAGTTTCAGAAGAAGGTCAGCATGGGCTAGGCGCAGATGATAGCCAGGCTGGCATCAGGAAGGAGCATGATAGAGAGGGTGCAGCTACCACCTAGGTACGTTCAATTAACGGCGCGGAAGGGAGCGCATGTGCGTGCACACGATCTCCCATTGCCCCAGCCGGAAACGGTTGTACTGGCGAACCAGGACAACTTTTCCATGATCGGTCATGGCGTATTCTCCATCTGATCTCAGCGGGCCGCTGATAGCCTTTACACGCCACGTGCAAAGCGAGCAGATGAGTGCCAGGCAGGAAGGAGAGTCCTTCGGTGGTAGTTGCAGGCCCAATGCTATCAGTGGAAAGCCGGTGTGAAAAGGCCAGTACTTGCCTCGGTTAAATTTGCTCCCTTACCACTGATTAGCCTTCCAGCTCCCCTCCTCCCTGAACAACCTCACGCCATCATCTTGTCAAAATGCGCTTCGAAATTCGTTTCCACGAACACATCCTTGAAGCGGTCGATGAAGGTGGTAGGGTCGATTTCACCGAAGTCCGTGATGTTCACCGAGTCCGTATGGGACTCACGGTTGATGTAACGGAAAAACGCCCTGAATTCTGGCTTGTCCTCGCTGAGTTTCATCAGCGCCTGGCGCAGTGTGGGTGTCTGGTGCACGAAGCTGAAGTAATACTCCAAGATGTTGCGCATCATGTTTGGCAACACGTTGGGAGACGTCCTCCCCTGCAGGGCATCCTTGATCGTCTGCCAGCACGCCTGGTAGTCGTTTTGTATTTCCCGCTCCTCCATCGCCACCACCGAGCTGTATTCGGACTTGGTGATGCGGAACAGCGCAAATTCTTTCTCTCCATCCTCTTTCAACAGCTTGACCATTTCATGGAAGAAGAAGAGGTTGTGCGTCAGGATGATCACCTGCTTGAAGCGCTCCTTCGGCATCAGCACCTGACGCCTGATCAAGGACGCGATGTCGTAGACGTAGTTATGGGAAAGGCTCGAAATCGGATCGTCGATGACGATGATCCGATCACTCTTGAGCTTCCCAGCTCCAGAGCCCATCTCTCCGTTGCAAACCTCCAGGAAGTAGAGGAATGAGATCAGCGTTTTCTCGCCCTCGCTCAGGGTCTTGAACACCCCTTCAGTCTGGCCAGGACGCTCAAGCCGATATTGAGGTACAGTACCCTCCTCCCTGATCAGCGTAAAACCCTTCAGTCCAAGCATCCGCAACCAATATTTTATGTTCTCGACCGCTTGATCGATATTGGTGATTGACGCTCTGGAGGTTGTCACGATGCCCTGCTGCTCTTGGATACGATTTCTGAGGGCCTGGACTTCATCCTTGGCCGCCTGGCGTATTCGACCTTGTGCCCTCTCAACTTTGTCGAATGTCACGAAAAAGGCGTTGCACGCACCTCTGTACCACTTCCAAAAGCGTTGTTTGATGGCTTCCTCATGTTCCCTACGATTTCTTATCTTCGCGTTGATCTCGTCAATCTTCCGCTGTTCAGCCGCAATCGCAGCATTCAATTGAGCTGTTAAAGGAACGGTGGACTCCAACGTCGTTATCAAGGACGGACTGGTGATTTTCCCGGCCAAGGCTTGGAGGTTTTTTTGGAGCAAAGCCTGTAGCTTGGAGAGATGCAGCTTGATTGCTTGGTGCTGATACTCCGGAGCCTCGCACCGACGAAAAAACTGCTCGACTCCGCTCCGGTACCGACCTTCGAGTTGTCGCAGCACATCCAGGCGCTCCTCGTAGGTCTTGTCGAAGACTTTACGAACCTCAGCGTAAAAATCCGGTGGCAGATTTTGCTGGCAAAGCGGGCATTTGTCGTGCGCTTCTGTCTCATAACGCATAGCGTGCTTGACCCAGTCCGAGTTTCCCAGTCGCTGAATAAATGCAGAAAGGTAAGAGTCCCCTGACCCCGTAATTACCTCTTGCAAGATCGGATCACTCTCCAGACTTTGGGCTTGGAACGCGAGCGACGGGATGCCTGGCAGCTCCTGATCGCTGAACTCCTTGAGCGCAACTGCCTCAGCTAATAGCACTTGCGCAGTCTCGGTGGAGACCGCCAGCGGTACACTCCGGACGTGCTCTAGCAATCGCTCTCTGGTGTTGAGCGACTTGAAGCAATAAGCCAGAGCAGTACCATCAAACTCGCGCTTGGGCTTCCACACACTATCCAGGAGTACCTCATACGCAGCGTCACGAACCTTCTTGCTGTTAACTCCCTTCTCCATTTCAGCATCATGGGCGATCGTCAGCTCAGCAATGGACGCCTCTGCCGTCGCCAATGCTTCTTTGGCCTCAATGTTCCCCTCATTGAGCGTGAATACCCCTGGCTGAGAGGTCGCTTCCTGGAAGTTCTTCTCCATGAAGTGATGGTTGTAGACCAGCACCTCGCGGCCTACCTTAACCGGCTCAACCCCGCAGGCGTTGTAACAGGCCTCGCCTTGGGCTTGGAGGTAGCTGCCAATGGTGGTCTTTCCTGTGCCGTTCTGACCGTAGAAGAGGCTCACGCGCTTGAGCGGAGCGATGGAAACGGCAGCGTCAGGGGAGTAGCTGGAAACATTGCGCAGTAGAATTTTTTCGAGCATGACACAGTCCCTGGCAGAGGCAGATCCAGCTCAAAGATAAGCAGAAAATGTGCGATTTCATAGGGCCAGCATACCCTCTGAAACAACTATTGGTCTGACCGGCGTGAGTCCGGGGATGTTTCAGGTTCAGAAGCTCATGCCAACCTGGCTCAGAGTTTATGCGCTGGACTGATCAAGTTGGCTCACCTCTCGATTGAGTGGATGATCCACAAAGGGCACGATTGCGCTCGCTGACCAAGTTGGCGAATTGCATGAGGTCACTGATCTGCCCCATCCCTGACCGATCCAAGTGATACCCCTCGATCCCCACGGCTCTGGGGCCATCTCTGTCGCATTTTCTGGAATCGCCAATCATCACCACTCGATCTTTCTCTCGGGTTCTTTCAAACTCAGTGTGGCTGGCCTCCATCCCCAGTTCCCGGCAAATACTCAGGTAGATACGGGGGTCAGGCTTCATGACCCCGAGCTCGTAACTGAAAGCGTGACTCTGCACCTGCGGAAAGGCTTTTCTGACCACAGGGCCGTAGGGCTGGGCTAGGTTGGAACATATACCAATGACAACCCCTACTTCCTGTAACAGGTCAATCGCCTCAAGCGCGTCAGGGTAAAGCTCGATAGATGCCAGCTCCTTGCCTAACGCATGGTTCATCTCGTCTCGCTTCGAAGAAGAAAGCTCGATCTGCAGATGATCAGCTACATGGTCAAAACTGAGGTTCGCCGTCATAACGAAATGCGTGCTGTCGGGCGCTAGCGCCACACCCTGGCGACGCCCCTCTCTAAGTAGGGCACTGTAGGGGTTGGTACGTTGACCAATGCGAACAATGGTACCGAAGGCGTCGAAAACGACTGCCGAAATCATATGCCCTCCTTCCTGGCTAAACTGATTCAAACAGAGCGCCTCATGGGCTGGGACGAATACTAGCTTCACCGGCTTCCAGCCAATTCACGACGACGTAATGATCTCGACCGCAAAGGCTCTGAAGTAATACAAAACCCTGCTGTTCAACGACAGTCTTAGCCGGAGGGGTGGCGACAGTCTCTCCGTCTTGAATGAGGCCCGAGCGATCCGAGAATGCCATGGCCGAGTAGCGTGTCCCTACCCTCACTGCATCGATTAGGTAGGCATCGATGATCACACCCCACTGGATACGCTTCGCAGCTAAGACCCTCAGAGGGATGGGGGGCTCGTGGTTCAACGAGCACCTGGCGTCGTTCAACACTTCAAATCTCCAAAATTTTGCACGGGTTGAAACCGGTATCTTCTGATGGGTACCCACGCGGATTTGAGATCAGCCGACAGGGCCCGAAAGACCGATCGATTGCATGGTGGGTATGCCCGAAGATCCAGACATCAGCCTGGTCAACCAGCGTGTGCCAACGATTGAAATAGCCTGCACTCAAGTGCCCTGAGTACTCTGACCCTGAAGCCTCAGGTATGGGGCAGTGATGGGTTACGACGACGGTTTGACCGCGGAACGGTGTGGCGAGCTGCTCCCGGAGAAAATCGTACGAAGCACGATTCATTTCGATGAGATCTGCAGGCCGGATACGCCGATACTCAATGCCCGTACGGATCATTCGAAAATCGTTCATTCCCCGCACACACGCACTGGAGGCTACCATCACATCGCCGGTACCACTGAAATCTGTCCAACACGTCGCGACCAGAAATCGGACGTTCTTCGACATCCAGACTTGGTTATCCAGAACGTGGACATGCGAGGCGGCTACAGCCTCCATTTTTTCGCGAGTACGGGTGAGATGGCCTTTGTAAAACTCGTGGTTGCCGCTGCAATAAATCACATCACTGTTGAACGTCTCATTGGCCCACTTCACACCTCGGTTCAACAGGTCGATATCCCCTGCCAAAATCACAAGATCTA
The DNA here is from genome assembly GCF_024213215.1 of Pseudomonas sp. SBB6. Lineage (NCBI taxonomy): Bacteria > Pseudomonadati > Pseudomonadota > Gammaproteobacteria > Pseudomonadales > Pseudomonadaceae > Pseudomonas > Pseudomonas sp. SBB6. Next base: position 513,240 of record NZ_JANAVH010000002.1, read on the forward strand.
CGTCAACATTCGGAGGGGTGAAAGGGTCAAATTCGTTGTGCAGATCCGAGTAGATCAAAATCTTCATTCAGGAACCTTTGCCTGGGCCGGGGTGGCGTGCCTGACCGACCACATAGCGTGCTGAGAAGCTTCTGCATCGCCTCCCAATTGACGGTTTATCGATATATTGATTCGTGGAGGCTGACCCTGTGTCATACCCATATTAGACATCTAGCGCGACCACCCCTAACCCACATTGATTCCCAGCTGGGAGAAGTCCTCCAACAGCCGCTTTCGACTCAGGATGGCTGGGATCCTGAAAATCTGCTTATAAGCTTGGTACAGGCCGAAGGGAATCAGCAGGAGGCCGGCACCGAAGGTCGCAGTCGCAATGACGATGCCCGCAGGGATCGACGCAACGCCAATCAGAACACCGGCCCAAAAGCCGGAACGTGACAGCTCACGAACTTCGTCAAGGTCATACTCTACCGTGCCATTTTTGGTTTCAAATGCGACCAGTACTACGGCGGACTTATGAATGTTTTTAACAAACCATGTTCTCGGGACATCCTGAGCAAACGCACCTTTGCGCTCAAGGTATTTTGGAACGATTAGGTTTTTATGATAAAAAATCTTGCCTGACTCATCCAACAAGCGAACCTTTTTATAAAGTCGCGCGCAGTCTTGAGAAGAGTGTAATTCATAGTTTTTTACCGTAACAGTTACTTTCTTCAGCTCCGACATCATGGCTTCCCTTAGTGCCCGTCCCGCAAGACAAATATTCAAACAGCCTTGATCGCTCGCAGGCTCATCGCCTACGCAAGCTCAGTCGTCTCCCACGGACAAAAAACACTCATCGCCAGCGCGTGACTCCTTCGGCCATGAAGACGAAAAACCCATACGATTCAATATATAGATTTGTCTGGAGTCAGGCAAACGCGGCATACCGTCTGCTTTTGGGATGCTGCCATGTCGATCCAGGAAGGCTTTGCCGCCGCGCTGCGGCTGATCCGCACGACCAAAGGACTGAAACAGAAGGATTTAACCGGAGCTGTGACCGGATCGCATGTGAGCCAGCTCGAAAATGGCAAGACTACTCCGACGCTCAAAGCAGCGGGCGAACTTGCACAGGCCTTAGGCCTGTCACCTTCAGCGTTGATCGCCGTTGCCATGGCTTGCGATTCGCGCGCAGCGCCAAGGGCCGTGTTGCTGCAAGCCATCAATGAGCTTGAGACGCTCGGCTTGGTTGATGAAGTCCCTCCTGCCTCAGCGGATGCTCTGGAGAACGCACATCCCACTAGCATCCGGGCAGCCGCTATTCGCGCCCAAGTCCAAGAGCTGAAAAGCCAAGGGCTTAAGCAGGTCGATGTGGCGAAGGAATTGGACCTCCCTAGGACTACAGTCCAGCGGCATTGGCATTAAAGCACTTTGGCTGACAGCCAACCCTCTGATCCCGCCGTTCTGATCTCAATGGAGCGCTGGCCCCATGATAACAGCCAGTTACAGACGCCAGGTTGTTCGATCCCACAAGGCTCCGAGTCATTCAGGCTCGATCATTTTACAACGGTTCGTTCTGGCGGGTTCTGCCACTGCTAACTCGCCTCCAACTCCTGTCATCCCGGTTCGATTTCAGCTTATAGTGATGCCCATAAGCCAGTATGCGCACACCAACCAGATTCGGTGACGCGCTCCCCCACGGCATCCGCCCATGGAAGGCTCACCACCCTTGGTTTATTGGAATGGAAAGATGAAAGCCGAAGAAAGCACCGTTGGGCATATTCTCACCGATCAGATCTGCTACGAAATTCCCCCCTATCAACGCCCCTACTCCTGGAAATCCGAGAACGTCCGCCAGTTGCTAGAGGACGTCTGGGAGGCCTACGAAAACTCCGACGAGGAGTATTTCATTGGCTCCCTCATAACAATCGAGATTGAGAAGGGTAAACGCTATGATGTGGTCGACGGCCAGCAGCGTCTAACCACTCTGAATCTAATTCTTGCTCGGCTTCGTGATCATGTTGAAGACGGCGCCGCCAAGGCAGTGCTGGGCAAGCGGGTACTACCCCGCAATGAGTTGACTGGTGAAACAGAAACGCCTCGTCTCTTACTGCGACGGAAGGATCAGGGCTTTTTCCGTCGCCATGTTCTCGACTCTCAACCACTACCGCCGCCTTCTGAGCGCAGCAAGCTCGACGCACCTCAGCAACGTATCACAGAAAACCTTGAGGCGATCGATTCGTTTATCGGGCAAAAAGACCAGCAAACCCTAAAGCTCTTCGCCAACTACTTACTGATGAAGGTGTATGTAGTTTTTGTGAAGACCGAATCGCTAAAATCCGCCTACCGCCTATTCAACGTATTAAACGCTCGCGGCATGTCTCTGTCGAACGCAGACTTGATTAAGAACATGCTTTTTAGTCAATTAGAAAGCAACCAAAGCCTCAATGATGAATTAGAAGATAGATGGTTGGAGCTTGAAGATATTGTTGGCATCGAGATGTTGGACAGTTTTCTCAGCCATCACCGAACCTCGATGATGGCGGCAAAAGCAAGAGGATCACTTCATGAAGAATATCGCTCGATAATTGACGGTTTTGTTGGCGGCCCCTTTGCGTTCCTAGACCAAGTCATCCTGTCAGCTAGAAACTTTATGCGCATCTGGGATTGCGAGTTCCAGGATGCCGCCTCGGTGCGAGCACTTAATGCTCTATGGCGTGTCAGCTATGACGAGTGGATACCGCCCTTGCTTGCATACCTTAACCAGCCAGTACGAGGTTTAAGCGAGGCAAAATTCCTTGATCTTCTGGAACGGATCACCATGCAGAACTGGGTGCGCCGTCTAGGACGAACAGCCAGGCTGACCGTTTACTTTAAGCTGATTAGCGCAATCAGAGCTGAGAAATCCGTCGATGAAGTTATTGGTGTTTTCCGAGCCCACGCCAATAATGACGAATTCATCAACCTTTTGGGTGGTGAAATTTACGGTAAACCTTTTGATGCAGCAGTGCTGTTGCGCTTAGAAGAGGCCGCTCAAGACGACTCGGTCACTAAAACGTACAGTGGCCGGTTGACCATTGAGCATGTCATGCCACAGGCGCTCAAAGATGCTTATTGGACGGATCGATTCGACACCGAGCGCCATGGCCTATGGCTTCACCGTCTCGGCAACCTTGCTATGCTTTGTGGGAGCAAGAATTACAAAGCACAATATTTTGATTTTGATCGCAAAAAGAAGATTTACTTAGATAGGGATAAGAAGGTTTCATTCGACCTGACTAAGGAAATATGCACGTTGGATGAGTGGACTGAAACAGCCTTGAAGGCTCGCCAAGAGCGTTTAATCAAATTGGCTCTTGCGACATGGCTAATTGATTAGAATGATGTCGGGAGTTGAGCTATCTATTGCACATGAATCACTAGGTGTTCACGCCGACGAGAGCAGCGTTGCAGAGGCTACCTTCCCTATGGACACTGAACCCACAATGTTGCGTACAGACAACTGGACAAGCCGCTGAAAACATTACAGGTGTAGGGCCATAGCGAAGGAGTTAATTGGACGCGAATGGAATTCGACTGCCCCCTACGATTGCCGGCGACCGGCCCACTATCGTCATAGGGCGATGGGCATCAATTGGCCAGAAGCTGTCAGCAGGTAGGTGAATCGAACGTCTACTCGTGAAAAGAGAGCACCCCAGCAAGGTGTGAAGAGGTTTACTGATGTGAGTCATGGCCGAGTGGACTGAAGGAAGTTTCGTAGCCGTAATTAGGTTCAGATCCTTCACCTTGGCGGCACTTTGACGCAACAGTCGCGCATCTGATGATTACAACGGCTCCTCTGCACGGGGGGATATCGTCTAGACCACGCAAGACCACTACGGCATGCGCGACGCAGCTAGCTAAAATTCAAGCCCCCTTCGGGATTAATGATGTATTCAATTACGACATCTTGCCCTTTAACATTTGAAGCTGGTGGAGCAATAGAAACGATACGAAACAGAGCATAATTATTGTAACGATTCTTCAGAATGACAATATCATCGACACTCGGAGAGCAGTCCTCAGGGGAGAGCTGGTACGAGCTTGCATCTTTCACATCCGTAAAATAATTGGCATCGCCAGCTATCGCGCTTCCGATAAGGCTAGGATGGTACCGTGTTATAAGATGGACAGAGGTTGCTGAGTTTGTCGAGAGGCTCGGGCAAAATTGGTAATCGCCATCCCCTATCTCGGCAGTCTTTCTGATATGAAGCTGCACTGTGACCTTGCCGGATTTTCTCTTAGACCTGTACCTAGGGTTAAACGGCCACCAGAGAGTCAAAATTGGAATAGCACTGGCACAAGTGACCACCAGGGGCTCCATATTAAAATGGGCATTACCGCCACACACTACTTCCAGAGCCAACCAAACCGCAGCCAAGATCAATGAGATGGAGGAGAGCGTTATCAGTGTATATTTCTGTGCTTTTGATAAATTCTGGCTCATCCAATAAAACCTGAAATTTCAAACATCGTTTTCTCCCATGCCTCGCCCCATAACCTTCCAAGCGAGCGGCGATTTCTGGCACCACATATATGTTTCAATCGCCTCGTCCCGGGTACATCTCTAGCACCTGAGCGAGTTCACATAGAACGGCATCCTTTAGGGAAATCACCACGGTCGGTGCACCCTCCACGAAGCAATCTAGCCCACGATGATATCTCACAACCCTTGAAATAGGCGCGCGCTTGGATAGCTCAGATCACCATTCACTGCTGCCGAGCTTCGAAAAGCTTGTTAGCAACAGCGAAGGCTTGAGCAAAGCAGAGACCGCGCGGGGGCCAGGCTTGCCCGCTTCAACCGTTGGACTTCTCCGGGAGCGATCGCCGGTGAACCTCGGGCTGTACTTCCTAAACATCAACATCACACTTTCCTTCTGGACAGAGTTGCCTGGTATCGAACCGCTCTCACGCTACCAAACTCGCAACTGAGAGAGCATCCCAAGGCATTGCACATTGTTGCCATCTCAACCTGCACGGCTTGCCCAACAGCTCCTCAGCGACTCCATGGCTGTGCAAGAATGCCAAACGCCTCTGCGTGTACTGCTCGCTGCAGCGAACCTGAGGCACATAGGAAAAAACGAATTCCATACGCGATTCCGCGAGGGAGGCAGCATGAAGCAATATGCAGCGAATAGCGTCGACGAGCTAAACCAACTCATAGCGAGCTTCGGTGGTGATGTGTTGTTTCGTGGTCAGACCTCCCATTACGGCGAGGAAGGAGCACCCTCCATCGGAACGTCCTTTGACAGGAAGGGGTGCATTCCCCGCGAAATGCTCAAATGGTGCCGTTACTCCCAAGGTGTGTTGGATGCATACATCACCCAGCATCGAGAAGATTTTGGCTTTCAGCAGGCGCTACTTCAGCATTACGGATGGCGTTCGTTTTACGTGGACTGCACTTCTAACCCTGCCGTGGCGGCGTGGTTCGCAAGCCACAAATACACCGAAAACACCACGCTGGAACTGAGTGAAGACGTCGAAGAGCAGTCGGTAATGGTCAGAAAGCGCATGGCCCATTATGCCCCGGTGATCGGGACTGGCCATTTGTATGTCATCAGCAAACAGGCCGCGAACCAAGTGGGCTTGGTTGACCTGACCACACTGACCGTTGAGGGTTTTAGGCCACGTACCGTGGCTCAGTCAGCATGGCTTCTGGGCCCTTTGCAGAACCCCATTCCGCAGAACTGCTACCTCGCACAGATCACTGTCCCAAGCGACGTACTGCAAAATTATGCCGCTGCCGGCGGCTTAACCGACACGAACACTCTATTCCCCTCTCCCGCTGAAGATCCGATCTTGAAATCACTGCTGGGGTTGCCTTGGGAGGAGATCAAATCTGAAGCAGCACTCAAAAATCTGCCTGCGTTCAAACGAGCACTGGAGCTTCCGGAGTACCACCCGAGCTACGTGAAGATCGCACGTGCACAAACGGCGTTCTATCGGGGCACCAGGATCCTGGATACCCAGATTTCGATCGATGGAGATCCTCACGGCGGAATCTTCGTCGAAATTCCGGATATGGCGCTCTATGGCTCAGCCGACCGGACTAAGCCCCTTCGCTTTCCTGAGATCGAGAAGCTGATCAAGGAGAATGGTACGATAGCATTCGAGGCTGACACGCTGATCAAGCATCCAACCCATGATCACCTGACCCTCTACCAGAAAGGCGTTGGCGTCATTCCTCGCGGGGCCGACCTGTTTGAGGTGTGTGAACTCATCGTCAAACATCCCGGAGTACAACTGACCGGCGCTGGCTTCATTACGGGTTGGACATATCGCAGACAGCCAAGCGGCGTTTGGATACGGGAGGCGCAGCCCACAGATTGTGCATGCGGCAATCCCATCGTCCACGCTCAGCACATCAGCGCGCTGCACATCGCAGAAGAGTTTTTGAGGGATCCCGAAGCCTTCGAGTAGCGAAGCATGTTGGCGCAGCCACGCAGATCGCCATGGAACACGGATGCCAATGCGCTATGTTTCCCATGTGCAGATGCAGGCATGACAGGTCGAATTTGCAAAGGCTCGCGCGTATCTACGCTGAGTCCACAGAGGAGTTGGTTCACGATGTATCCACCCTTCAACATGGAAGACCTCGCAGCCGGTGCCGTCGAGGCGTTCAAGATGCTCGGCGATGCACGTGCCATAGCAGTGCTCGTCTCAGGTGAATGCAGCTTGGAATTGGTCGATACCAATTTCGGCGTGAACTACTGGCAGCTCATGATCGCCCTGCCCGTCCCCCTGTACTACGCGATGACAGAAGCGGAGCGCGAAACCACATCAATGGCGATCAGCGACGTCGTGAAACCCTTCTACGCCAGGCTCACAGATGATGATCTCTCCGGCGTCACCATTGCACCTCGTGTTGGCGAGGCTCCAGACAACTGGCGAGATGAAGCATTGCGTTACGTGAAAGGCGAAGGCGTCACAAATCAAGGACGGGTTCGGAGTGACAACATCGCGTCCCGGGAGCATCAGGGGCTGCTGTTTCGCTCGAAAGCTGAGGTTACGCTTTTCATTGCCCTGACACGTGCCCAGTTGGCAGTATCACCACTTCCCGTTTTCGTCCGGATTGGCAAATTCTACAACCGCTTGGAACCCGACTTCGTTGTCGTCTACAAGGGACTCACCTTCATCATTGAGGTCGACGGCGATACCTATCATCGCGAGTCTCCTGCCGAGGCCGACAAGCGCTTGGTTCCACTGACCTGGGAAGGCGTGGAAGTCCGCAGGATTCGCGCAGCAGATCTGTCCAGCGATTCAGCCGCCGACGACGTCGTGAAGGATCTGATCGATTTCATGTCGAAGAGAAAGGCGGCTCGGTAAGCCAATATCCAAACCACTTTCTTGGTTTCATCCTTCTCACCGTTGCGCTCAGTGCAGCGTTTTGGCATTTGCATCTGAAAGAAGGCCAGACCCTCGCCAAGTTAAATACATCTGCCTACCTGATGCCGCTACTGGCCAACCTCAGCATCGGGCTGGGTAGCGTGACGATTGGCATCACACGTAAAGCCGCCAGTAAGAACCACGACCTGGAGTTCGCGAAGGAGCGGAAAGCGCTGCGTGAGCACGTTCAGGTGTACTACATGACCCACCAGCAGATGCTTCTGCCCAATCGTCAACTAGATCATCGCAAGGCCACCGCCTACATGGAGTAGCATCAGGGAAATTCCACATATAGGCTGCCACCGGGTAGAGGAAAATCAATGAGTTCGTACGGCGGGTACATCGAGAGGTTGGCCAGGAAGGTCGAGGCACGCTTGCAGGACATCGAGGCCATCTACAATTTCGACTTAGGGGATGAGTTCGAGATCGCCATTTGTGATTTGCTGGAGTCGCTACTCCCCGCCAAATACGGTGTCTGCCGGGGCTTCGTGGTGGCGGAGAATGGTGAAAAGGCTGGGGACGACCTCATCATCTACGACAAGATGTCCAGTCCAACCCTGCGCTCCAGTATGACCCGTCAATTTCCGGTCAAGGAGCAGATTCCTGTCGACGCAGTGTTCGCCTACATCGAATGCAAGCACTCGATCTCGGACGCTGACGTCCTGCAGAAGGCGGTCAACCAAGCCGAAGCAGTAAAGAAACTGGTGCTTACCCGCCGAGGCCGTTCAAACCCGGAATACCTGGCGAGCGGGCAGGTCTACAACGGAAAGGTCAGAGACTGGCCACGTACCTACCCCCCGCTCAAGAACCAGCCTTTTTGCGCAGTCTTTGCTCGCAAATACTCGCCGGACGTTTCTGTTCATCACATTAAAGGTGAGTACGCCCCAGATCTGCTGATTCTTGGAAATGACCATATCGCAACGCCTACCGTGTACATGGGGCCAGATGGCATCCACTCGTCCCTGTTTTCCGATACCAAGTTTGGCACCCCTCTATGCCGGGAGGTGGCTACCGGAATGCCTACGGCCTGGATCTAGTGATCCTTCTCCAAGCGCTTAGCTGGATTGAACTGTTGCCGATCGACTGGACGGATACGCTGAGCGACACCTTCTGGGAAAACCTGGGCAAAAGCACGTCAGGCTCTTCGTGATGAAAAAGCACAGTCGACGCGCGGGCCTGAGCAGGGAGCGAAAAAGCTTACTTGGGTGGATCATGCCCCCTACGCGTCGAGACGTTCGACAGCGATTCCTCACTGGAAGACCTATGCAAGGAAAACCTCGGCCTGACCAAAATAAACTGGAACAACACTCAGCTTGATGAGCGTCTCCCTCACCCCACCAAGAGAGGCCGGGGAACATCAAGCGTTGGACGACCAAGAATGGCTGGCGGCCAGGCAGCAGAACGGCTGGAGACCTTGGCTGAAAAGGCGTTCGCTTTGCGTTCAAAGCCAAAGCTCGATAACCCTGCCCATGCCGAGCAGAGCTATCAGCGCTGGGCTGATGCGGCTGAATCAGTTTATCAACTGATTGATAGGTGAAACCTCCAATCCATCTGGGCCAACCTCCTGCTTCGGCTTGGCGCATGTGAGCTAGCGGGAGGCAAATGAGTCCTTCGCTAAGCGGAGCGCGCAGATGTGAAGGATAGAGGCCCGGAGGGCCAAGACTGACCGTAGAGACAGGCTTAATTCACGACAGCCCGACCGCAAGGACACCGCAAGACGCCGCACAAGAGGAGGTGAGTTTCACTCCGACATGGGCATTGTTTCTTTCAATGCTCAGCAGGATTTTCCCCACTGAGGATTGACAATCAACAGCTCAGAATCCAGCACTGTCCGAGATATTAACGACAACGTTTCAAGCGTCGGTCGGGCCCGGATCACCCTACTGAGCTCCTGAGTATTAATCTCCTTCAGCCTTGACTTAGTCTTGAGTCGACGTACCTTCGCGCCCTCCACCGCCTCAATAATTTCTTCACCTAACCTGACCACTCCCTCGTTATCCAAAGACTTTAGTGCAGGCATATTGATCTTGCCATTGAGGAAGCGGCTCAACTTGGTGAAGCTTACTTGGGCTGGATCGTCTGAGCAGCGATAAGCCAAGCCACGTCGATTGAAAACGATGTAATGATTTTCTTCATCTGGAAGCTCCCCAATATCCGAAGGGCTAAATGCCATGGAATTATCGAGGATTGCGTCATTCAGATAGTGGCTATTTAGCTCTGCACATTCATAAAAAAGAGGGGCCGCGTAAGCAACAAAGTTTCCTTTGCTTTCGAGTTCAAGGAGCAAGTTGTGCTGGTCGGATCGCTGGAGAGAATGCAGATGCCACCGATAATAAACGCCACCCATGAGGTCGTGCTCCTTGCAATTCGTCCGCGCCATATAGTGGCTAAGCTTGAATTGCAGGAAAAGCGGAAGCCCCCCAACTATCTTGACGTCATACCCACCCCCTGCCTGACCTTCAGCATATAGCGTCGGGAATTGCGGCGCAGCGGCGATTGACGTCCCCAGCAGCTTGACGACTTCGCTGGTCACTGCGTAGCCATAGGAAAACTCGGAGATGTTAGGCGTCATAGATAGTCCCTATCGTAGTTTTTCGATGTTAGCCACGATGGCCAGGCCAAGGCTCGGCTACGGCAGTTCCAACTGTGGGATCGGTCGCGCGCCCTAGCTACTGGAACCTAACGAGATTGCCGATGAGTGCTGATTGCACATCCAGCTACGACTCGAAAAATTTAACGACCGACGCCAAGACGTAGGCCGGTATATTCTCAAGTACAACTTGACTCGCAGACTTCAATGGCGCGCGGATCGATTGGCTCAACCTTCAGTTGCCTGCCACTTCCCAACATAGCCAAGAAACTCTTCATGTGGCCTACGCACGGTTTTCCAACTGCTGATGTCGGCGAGTTCGTCTCTTGTCTTAGCCGTTGTGACCACAAGACGCCTCTTGGCGCGGGAAATACCCACGAAGAACGTGCATCGAACTTCTCGGGTGTCATTGCCCCAATAGGCCTCGTTCTCCAGACCTAGCAATATGACCGAATCAAACTCAAGGCCCTTGCTCTTGTGAACGGTCAGGATGCGGATTGACTGGTCATCAGACAGCTGGGCAAGAGCTTTGAGCAGGTCAGGCTCCTGGTCTAGTGCAGCATCAATATGTTTCTTGAGCTCACGGATGATCTCCTTCAAACGATCACGCGACTCGTAATCATGGGAAAGGCCCGTCAGCAGGCTCACACCCACCATGGACAGAAACTCTTTCAGTAGCGTCCACCTCTGAGCATAGTTTTTTGCGGCGAGATCCTCGGCAGCGGTCTTGCGTGCCTCCTTGATGAACCTGTTCCAACCGTTTCGCACGGAGCCCCCGTGGTCGTCGTCATCGGCTGGAATGATCCGCCTCAACAACCGCGTCCAGGCTTTCGGCTCCCGCGAACCATAAAGGCACAGCAGGAAGTCCACGACGACCAAGGCAATGGGCTCGGTGGTGATGTCCTGCATCTGATTTTCGTTGCGATAGGCGATACCAAGCCCATCAAGCGCAGAGGTCAACCGGACGGTGTAGGCCTCTGGATAACTCCTGACCAACACCGCAACTTCGGAGGGCGCCACACCCTCGACGTTGATCCAGGTGTTGATCTGATCGGCAAGACTGAAGGCCTCGTCGGTGCAGTCCTTGAAAGACTGAAGCAGGATCTCGCCGCCCTCACCGCCCAATAGCTTTGCGGGCATTTCAGAACCGGGATCGAGCACTTTGATGAGGTCGTTCTGCAGCCTGAGAAGCTGAGGTTGCGAGCGAAAATTGCGGTAGATGTTGAGATGGTTGGCTGCAAAATCCGCTTCAAACTTTCCGAATACGCCGTCGAGCGCGCCGGCCCAGCCCATGATTTTCTGTTTCACATCACCTACTGCAGTGACCCGGCGCGCCGTGCCGACAAAGATCTTGCTGACCAGTGCGTACTGTTCCTCCGTGCAATCTTGGAACTCATCGAGGAACACATCACTGTAGGTTTGCCTGATGGCATTAGCTGCCATGGGATAGACGTCGAGGATCTTCAGGGCCAACGGAATCAGCAGTCCAAATTCAGTCTGGACAGGGTGGGCCTTCCCCTTAGGTACCACTCGAAAGCCAGCATCCAGCGCATCGTCGCCGGTCAGAACAGGCCGAAATCGCTCGATAATTCGCTTTGCGAAGCCATGGAACGTGTAGCTGTCGAACCGGCTTGCATAGTCGGGCCCGCAACGCCGCCACACCCGCTCTTTGAGGTTATTGCTCGCATCGACCTTGAACGCGATGGCCAATATCCTCTTCGGGTAACGGCATGCCCCCGTGGTCAGCAGGAAGTCAGCGCGCTGGGCAAGCAGTTCAGACTTACCGGCGCCCGGGCCAGCAGTCAGCGCCACGCACCGTTTGACCTCCCTGACAGCTACCTCCGCATTTGGCTCCAAAACAATGCCTTCGGAGGGCTTCCAATCCTCCGGGGAGATCATTCCGACAGCCCTTCAATCTTGGCGATCACAAAGTCTGCTAGACGATTAAGAGATGCGGGCATCTTGGCTATCAACTGATCGTCCGTCAGTTTGGAAAGCGCTTCGATATGCGACTTGGGCTTGCTATCGAGCTTGAAGCGCTTGTGGTAGGCAACAAAGTGCTTTCGCTCAACCAACGAGTATTGGAAGCGGTCGTGATGATTATCGCCCAGCACTGACTTGGTCTGGCCCAGCTTCGGGACAACCAGATCTTCAGGGGCTACCGCGTACGCAGCTGGATAAGCTCTAAGCATAGAAAAATCCAGATCCATCGGCGCTGAAAAAAATACGCCCAGCGGCTCCAGATTCGCTATGCAGGATTTGTATTTCGGATCCTTCTCAACCTGCAGAATTTTATGGGTCATATCATTCCAGGCAGGTAGATTCTTGAGCTCGTCGTCTGTCAGGTACAGATCGTCTGGGCGATGCTTTTTCATCTCCATCGCGACGTATTTGATACGACCCCATCCCCCGCCGAAACGCGCCACATCCAAATCCAGCAGCGTGACGTAAGGGATCTTGAGACCACTGAGCAGTCTCCAGAAATGGTTGATATGGCGGCCACCTAGGGGGGCGATGGTAATGGCCGCTTCATCGACTTCAAGCTTCTTCGCTGCGAGCAGCCGAGGCAGGACTATTTCCTCACTGTCACCTTCCCCCAGGATGACCAGGCGGGAGAAATACACCTCTGGATAGGCTTGAACGGCCTCCCTCACGAACTTGTAGGCCTCACCCTTCTCGTTGGGTGGCATTTGAATCTTCGTCACCACGGTGCATCGCGACTCGTCCAACCTCAAATATCTTATGGCAGAAGGATCTACGCGCCGAAGCATCGATGGCGCATGAGTTGCAATCAGTGCCTGAGAGTCGGCAAATTTCGAGTCGCCCACCAACGCTTTGAGGGATGACACGATTCGTCCAAGGTAGTGCGGCGACAAGCTGTTCTCTGGCTCCTCCAAAGCAACGATGGTGAACACCGCAGGCCGCAGCTTCTCAGCATCAAAGGAATCATCATTGCCATGCAGCACCGCTCGCCCGACGGCTTGGGAGGACAAAACCAGCGAGAGGTAGAGCATCGATTTTTGCCCATCGCTGAGCCGTGAAAAATCGACCAACTGCTCGCCATGGCCTGGGGAGAAGGACACCGAAAGATGGCGCAGCAGCGACTCGATTTCGTTGGCCATGAATGTCACGCTCGGCTGCGTGAAAAACTGGCCCTTGTGGAGCTCTTTCCAAGTCTTGGTCAGGCCGGCGCTAAGACTGAGCACCGATTCATTCTGAGTCAGGCTCTGGGAAATATCCGTGGTGAGCTGCTGGATCGTCTCGCGCTGCTCCGACCAGTTCACGGCCCGCAGCAGACGCCCAAGCAAGGCGTTCGCGCCATAAGCGATATGGTCAGCCGGATCTCGGCGAGCCGGAAGGTAGTGAACCTGGATGAAGTTTCGCTCGTCCCTGGGCACCGGGGCGGTGTCGACGGGAGCATCATCTTCATCCACGTCCAGGACGTACACGAGACTCTGCTCGATTTCATCGTCAATACCAATGGTCGCATCCAGGCGGTATCTGACCCGAGGCACACCATCCGGGGTATCGAGGCGCATGTGCCCAAAGTGCGTTGGAATCGTCGGGTGTTCGTTCTCGTCGTCGCTGAGTTCGGGAAAGGTGAACTCGGCCTCGATCCAGAGCGCTCGCTGATCTGGCGCCTGCGTCTCATCGTGCTGGACGAAGAAATCCGATTTACGGAGTCGCCGCTGATTGGGGTCAAATGAAAAGAGGCGGCAAAGCGCCTGAAGAGTTGCGGTCTTGCCGGAGCCGTTGGGCCCGATCAGAAATGTGAGGTTGGCGAAATCAACGGTGACTGGTTCCGCACCAAACGACTGAAAACCACATATACGAGCGAACTGAAGCTTCAAATTAGAATCCTTTCCTTGTGGGATCAGTGGTGCGGGAGGAAATACGCTCCAATCCCAATCAGACGCTCAAACAATCCAGCGGAACATTGCGGGCGCGATCGCGCGAGCAGTACAGACGCGATTGAGCACATACAGCAGCCAAAGACCCCGAAGCCATTACGACGGTTCGGGGGGCCGAGTCTTTGTAGGACATGACAAAAGGTCAAATGCCGCTAAGCGTATGCGAGCATTTGGCGGATCTTGCGCCCCCAAGTTTTATCGTGGATGAAACGTTGATGGTCATGATCACCGTTGATGATCTCGTCCTTGGTCAGGGTCGAAAGGACTTCCCAATCCTCACCAAACTTGTAGGTGGCGTTATCCAAATGTGAGCTCTCAAGGAGATAAATCCCACGCGTGGAAAAGCCAAAGACGAAGTAGCCTTGATATCCCCCTCGGCCCGTCGCGAAGAAATCGGGCTCGAACCGAGTGATCTCTCTGATCCGGTGTTCGATCACTCCCTGCTCTGACGCCCGCAGACCGGCCAGATAGGGTTTTACGATGGCTTCAGCACTCTTCCATGGGTATTTCCCAGGGGGCAGCAAATCCCATTGCAACTGGCGGGCCTGCACCTTAGCGATGCGCTGCCGCTCAACGTCGAAAATCTCAAATTCCTGGAAGAATTCGAGCATGAGGTTCGCCAGGTGAACAAGCGCTGCGGGCGGTTCATCGACTTTCACCCGGCGAGTCACAATGTACTCTTTCCCATCGATGACGCTTAGAGAAAGGTGCTCCATGGGCGGACGAACAAAGTCGATGGGATACACATCCATTGTTCGAATTTGCACACCGCTGTGCTCTTGACCATGCCAGTCTTTCCAGCTTCGATATTGGGGGACTGATTTTTTGATTAGCGGGAGATCTCGCCGTTTAATCTCCTTGCCGCGAGCATTAAATTCGCTGATTTTTCCGATCACCGCAGGAAGGATCGAATCACCGTCTTTTTCGAGGTGAGCAATCGCCAGCCGCGCCTGAGCGTCTTGATCGACTTTGTCTCGCTCAATTACAAACAGCATCTCGCGCGCACCATGCGAGTGCGCGATGATTCTGTTGACGCTGTTGATCGACTTGCCTGTGACCATTGCATTCGCCCTTGCCATCCGTGAGAGAAGCCCAAGGTAGCATACTGCCAGCAGAACTGAAGTGGTTTGTCGGTTGGCCGAGACTCATGTGTCTCATGCACAAGATTTGGAATACGCAGGCAGTTCCTGCTGTATGGGGAGCTCTCGCAACCAGTCATAATCTTCACTAGAGGATGCCGAATCAGGGGGCAGTGGTTCCCCCCCCAAATACAGCTACTAGATGCAGAGGCTGCATCCGGCCCACCGATTATCTCGCGGAGCGCTCTGCGGGACACGTCCGTTGGTAGAGGTTGATCATCGCGGCAAAAAGGTAGCCAATAGTTGACTGGCCTATGGAGGTAATCGGCCTTTGACCCATAGCCGTTCACGCCCCGTGTGACTGCCTAGAACGCGACCTTGGCACCTCGGCTGATCGGACAAAGCAGGCATTTGAATGTGTTAGCTGATAGACTGCGCGCCGTAATTACTTTGAGGATTTTTTGATGGCCACTAACCGCTCCCGTCGTCTTCGCAAAAAGCTTTGTGTGGACGAGTTTCAGGAATTGGGCTTCGAGCTGAACCTGGAATTCAAGGAAGATCTGGATGATGAGGCAGTCGATGCATTCCTCGATGACTTCCTGACCGAAGCCATGGATGCCAATGGCTTGGACTATGTCGGCGGCGAAGACTTCGGGCTGGTTTGCAAGGCAGAACGCGGCTCGGTTACCGAAGAACAACGCGCAGCTGTCGAAGCCTGGCTCAAAGCTCGTAGCGAAGTGACCAAGGTTGAAGTCAGCCCTCTGCTGGACGCTTGGTACCCAGAGAAGCCGGTCAACGCTGCAAAGTGATCGTGCTGAGCCGCAGTCGCTAACTGCGAGCTAGTGAAAAGCCACCTTTCCAGGTGGCTTTTTTTTGCGTTCTCGAAAACCCAGGGGCCAAGCACAGCTGCATTCTGAGGCGAGGAATGATCAATCTCAACTTGCCCAACTCCCCCTCCTTTCCCACACGATCACCGTCATATATGACCCGCAGCTCAACCCGACTCAACGTCATTACGTGCCATGAGTTCGAGGTGCGACCACTCAACCCTAGTGTGTGAATCTGTTCTTAGGCCGACGCAAGCACCGGATGCGGAGGGGTTAAGGGGCACGATCTTGACGGCAGAATCTGACATTTCAAGGCGCGTGAGAGTCAGTACGAGATGTCACAAGCAGCACGGCAGGGAGGGGGGAGAATTGCTTAGGGAGCGTGAATCCGGTGAGGGCAGGCTTCGAGGGGGGGGCTAGAACGAGGGAATTTTTGACAACCAACCAACTATTTTTTGCTAATTAGCAAAACCTGGAATTCATCCACGCAGAGTTTTTTGCGCAGACGGCGGGAACGGTTAGTGGCCATGAAACAATCCTCTTGAGTATTAACGCGCGGCACTTTACCAGTTTCGCCGCGCCCTTGCCGGACTAAAAGCCGATAAGCTGCTGTTCGATCCGGTATTCACAGGCCCATGGGCGTTCGGCTTGGGGCATAATGCGCGCTATATTTTTCCGTATCGGGGCCTTCACCTTTTTTCGCTCCGTTTTTTTCACCCCTCGCTCGCAGGGTTTTATCGCACATGATCAGATCTCTTCGCCCTCTTCTGCTTGCCGGCCTGCTGATGCCCCTGGCGCTTTCCAGCCACGCGGCCGCAGTCAACACCACGCTCTCACCGAAAGTGCAGCAAGCGCTGAAAACCAACAAACTGCAGGATTCAGCCCTGTCGCTGGTGATGCTGCCGCTCAACGGCCCGGGCACCCCGACCGTGTTCAATGCCGATGTCTCGGTCAACCCGGCCTCGACCATGAAGCTGGTGACCACCTATGCCGCCCTGGAAATGCTCGGCCCCACCCACCAGTGGAAGACCGAGTTCTACAGTGATGGCCCGCTGCGCAATGGCGTGCTGCAGGGCAACCTGTACCTCAAGGGCGGTGGCGACCCGAAACTGAACATGGAAAAGCTCTGGCTGCTGATGCGCGACCTGCGCGCCAATGGCGTGCAGACCATCAGCGGTGACCTGGTGCTTGACCGCAGCCATTTCATCCAGCCGCAACTGCCGCAGTTCAACGATGACGGCGGCGATGAAAACAAGCCCTTCCTGGTCAAGCCCGACTCGCTGCTGATCAACCTCAAGGCCTTGCGCTTCGTCGCCCGTAACGACGGTGGCAAGGTCCTGGTGTCGGTCGAGCCGCCGATTGCCAACATTCGCATCGACAACCAGGTCAAGGCGGTCAACGCCAAGCAGTGCAGCGGCGACGTGCGCTACAACCCGGTGGTTCAGGCCGACGGCGTCAGCGTCGTGGTCAGTGGCCAGCTGGGCGATGGCTGCAACTCGCAAACCTACCTGTCGCTGCTTGATCACCCGACCTACGCCGCCGGTGCGGTACGGGCGATCTGGAACGAACTGGGTGGCAGCATCCAGGGCCGCGACCGGGTCGACAACGTGCCGAAAAGCGCCCGCTTGCTGGCGCGCGCCTTCTCTCCGGACCTGGTCGAGATCATCCGCGACATCAACAAGTACAGTAACAACACCATGGCCCAGCAGTTGTTCCTGAGCCTGGGTGCGCAGTTCCGTACCGACGCCGATGGCGACGACGCCCGTGCCGCCCAGCGTGTGGTGCGCCAGTGGCTGGCGAAAAAAGGCATCACCGCGCCGCACCTGATCATGGAAAACGGCTCGGGCCTGTCGCGCGCCGAACGGGTCAGCACCCGGGAAATGGCGGCCCTGCTGCAAGCTGCCTGGAACAGCCCGTACGCCGCCGAGTTCATCAGCTCGATGCCGCTGGTGGGCATGGACGGCACCATGCGCAAGCGCCTCAAGCGCACCGCCATGACCGGTGAAGCGCACATCAAGACTGGCACCCTGAATACCGTACGGGCCATCGCCGGCTTCAGCCGCGACAGCAACGGCAATACCTGGGCGGTGGCGGCGATCCTCAACGATCCGAAACCCTGGGGTGCTTCGGCAGTGCTCGATCAGGTCCTGCTGGACCTGTACCGCCAGCCAAAGCTGGTCAACAGCACCGCCGCCGTTCAGCCCTGAGCCTGGCTCAGGGCTGTTCGCCCTCGACCCGGTCGCGGCCAGCCTGCTTGGCCGCATACACCCCAGAGTCGGCGCGCAGCAGCAAGGCATCGGCGCCCTCCCCGGGGCGCCAGCCGGCTACGCCGAAACTCGCCGTGACCATGCCGACACCGTCCACCGGCACACTGCGCAAGCCCTGCCAGAGTTCCAAGGCCAGGGTGTAGGCCCGTTCGGCATTGCTGCCCGGGCACAGGACCATGAACTCCTCGCCACCCAGGCGGCAGAACACGTCGGTGCGGCGCAAGCGATGGTTGATGCGCTGGCACAGGCTGCGCAGCACATGGTCACCCACGGCATGACCATACAGGTCGTTGATCCGCTTGAAGTGGTCGATATCCAGCATGATCACTGCCAGATCCTGACTATCGCGCTGGGCCCGCTCAAGTTCGGTTTTGAGCCGCTCCTGGAAGTAACGCCGGTTGTGGATGCCGGTCAGCGAGTCCGTCACTGACAACGCCCGCAGCTCCTCCTCGACGCGTTTGAGATCGGAAATATCCGTCAGGTAGCCATGCCACAAGGTAGCGCCCTGCTCGGCCGGCTCCGGCGTGGCCTCGCCACGTATCCAGCGCATCCCGGCCGCCGGCAGCAGCACTCGGTACTCTTCACGCCAGGGCGTCAGGTGATCGGCGGAATAGCGGATCGAAGCACGCACCTGGGCCAGGTCGTCGGGGTGAATGCGCTCGAACACCGCCGTAGCGTCCTCGCGCAGCCGCTGCAGATCTATCTCGTAGATCTCGCGCAAGCCCTCGCTGGCGTAGCTGAAGCAGGAGCTGCCGTCGGGGTCGAGGCGGAACTGATAAATGCCGCCAGGCACCTCGGCGCTGAGTTTTTCCAGTAGGCGGTCACGGGCCGCCAGCGCCTCGTGCACGCGCTTGCGTTCAGTCACGTCAATACAAATGGCCAGGTGCCCGACCCACAGGCCGTGCTCGTCGAGCACCGCGGTGACCAGCATATTGGCCAGCAGGTGGCTGCCATCCTTGCGCAACAGGGTCCACTCGCCCGGTTCGCTCTCACCCTCCTGGACCGTCTCGGCAAACATCGCCTGAGCCGGACTGACCTCACGGCCGTAACGCTGGCTCAACGCCCGCGCACGCGTCTGCAGCTCCTGCGGCGATATCAGATCTTCAAGGGTCAGCTGGCCGATGACCTCTGCACTGTGATAGCCGAGCATGCGTTCGGCACCGGCGTTGAAGGTACTGATCACCCCGCGCAGACTGGTGGCAATGATCGCCACCTGGGTGGCGGCATCCAGCACGCTGCGCAGTTGGCTGTGGGTATCACGCAGGGACTGTTCGCTGACGCGCAACTCGGCGGTACGCTGCTCGACCAGGGTCAAGGCCCGCTGGCGCTGGCCGAACAGGCTGAACAGCAAGGCACTGAGCAACAGGCTGAGCAAGCCGCCGAGCAGCACCACGGCGTTGACCGCCGAGGAGCGGTTGGCGTCCATGAACGCCTGGCTGGGCTGGATATCCAGTTGATAGTCATGATCGGCCAGGCGCAACAGGTGGCTGGCGGCCAGATCCGTGTCGGCGCCTTCATTGCCGGACTGGAACAGCACCTCATGCCGGCCTTGCCCGGACAGGTCGAGAATGCGCACCACCAGGTTGTCCTGGCTCGGGCTGGGCAGACCTTCGGCCATCAACTGCTGCAAGCTGATCACCGCCACTACATAGCCGTCGGGGGACGTCGCAGCGTTGCCCGGGGCAAATACCGGTGCCACCATCAGCACCCCGCGCGCGTAGGCCGGGTCGACATTGGTCAGGTTAAGGGGCGCCGAGACGGCCATACTGCCCGGTTGCCGGGCGCGATCGAGGGCAGCCTGACGCAGCGGCTGGGACAGCATATCCAGCCCCAACGGCTGGGCCTGGCGGCTCAGGGCCTGGGTGTAGAAAACCGGATAATAGAGCGCCCGTTGCGTAGCGACCTGCAAAGTGCCGGCGTCATCGAGTTCGTAGATTGCAAAGGGTTTGCCCAGGAGCTGCGCCGCACTTTGTTCGAATGCAGCACGCGCCTCGCCAGCCACCCGCGGCGCCCAGGCATAGGCCTGGGTGCGGTACAGCAAGGGTTGGGCATAGCCGTTGAACTCGGCGAGGGTAACGCTGGAGGAGAACACGAAAAAACGGCGCAGGCCATCAAGACGCTGCACCTGATCCTCGAAGCGTTCTTCGATACGGCTGTAACGCTCACTGGCCAGCAGTTCGAAGCGTTGCCGCAACTGCTGGCGGTACAGGTCATGGGTCGCCAGCGCCAGCAGCGCTGTCAACAGGCTGCCGGCCACAAACGCCACCCCGGCCACCAGCCAGGCGGAAACCTCTTCGCTGACAAAGCCGAGCATCTTCGGACGAGCGGCGTGCATCGACATAGAAAGCACTCAAAACGCCAGCGTCCAGCGGATCGCAGGCTCTGATTGAGTTATAGCCATTAGCCATTAACGAAGCAATCATCGCCCGCGACAATCAGCCGATCAGCGCGCCTGAATTTTCCATGCCCGGTGAATCTTGCTGTTACGGGCAAAATCCGGGTCCAGGGTTTGGGCGGTGATCTCTTCCACGGCATAGCGTTCAGCCAGGTTTTCGTCGAGCTGGAACTTGCGGAAGTTGTTCGAGAAGTACAGCACACCGCCCGGCGCCAGGCGCGCTACGGCCAGGTCGAGCAACTCGACATGATCGCGCTGCACGTCGAACACCCCTTCCATGCGCTTGGAGTTGGAAAAGGTCGGCGGGTCGATGAAGATCAGCTCGTACTCGTCGCGACAGGCTTGCAACCAGGCCATGACATCGCCCTGCTCCAGGCGGTTCTTGTCCGAAAAGCCATTGAGCGACAGGTTGCGCCGCGCCCAGTCCAGGTAGGTTTTCGACAGGTCGACGCTGGTGGTGCTGCGCGCGCCACCCTTGGCCGCATGCACACTGGCGGTGGCGGTGTAGCAGAACAGGTTGAGGAAGCGCTTACCGGCCGCTTCACGCTGAATGCGCAAGCGCATCGGACGGTGATCGAGGAACAGGCCGGTGTCCAGGTAATCAGTGAGGTTGACCAACAGCTTGACGCCGCCCTCCTGCACCTCCAGGAACTGGCCCTGGGTGCTTTGGCGCTCGTACTGGCGGGTACCGGTCTGGCGCTCGCGGCGCTTGACCACCACCCGACTCTGGTCGATGCCCAGGGCTTGCGGAATCGCTGCCAGGGCGTCGAACAGACGCGCCTGGGCTTTCTCCGGGTCGATCGAACGTGGCGCGGCGTATTCCTGCACGTGCACCCAGTCCTGGTACAGGTCGATGGCCAGGGCGTACTCGGGCATGTCGGCATCGTACAGACGATAGCAACTGACGTTCTCGCGCTTGGCCCACTTGCCCAGTTGCTTGAGGTTCTTCTGCAGGCGGTTGGCGAACATCTGCCCGCCTTCACTCAGGCGGGCCGGCTCGCTGGCCACGGCAGCGGGCGAACGCTGCTCGGCAGCTTCGCCGTTGCGCTCCGGCTGACGGCGCTCGCCGGTGACGAACTGGTCGGGCTGGACCTTGATCAGCAGCAGCTTGCACGGCAAGGCGCCGTTCCAGAAGGCGTATTGCTTGTGGCTACGGATACCCATGCGCTTGCCCAGGTCCGGCGCGCCAGTGAACACCGCCGCTTCCCAGTTCAGGCAGGCCTGGCGCAGACGTTCGCCAAGATTCTGGTAGAGGTACAACAGGCTGGCTTCATCGCCCAGGCGCTCGCCATACGGCGGGTTGCAGATCACCAGGCCTTTCTGGTTCTGGTCCGGGCGCGGCTCGAAGGTGCCGACTTCGCCCTGGTAGATCTTCACCCAATCGCTCAGGCCTGCGCGTTCGACGTTGTTACGGCCCGGCTGGATCAGCCGTGGATCGGCTTCGTAACCACGGATCCACAACGGTGGACGAGCCAGGCCGGCTTCGGCACGGGCCAGCGCCTCGTCATGGAGTTTGCGCCACAGTGCTGGCACGTGGCCGAGCCAGGCGCTGAAACCCCAACGCTCGCGACGCAGGTTCGGTGCGATATCGGCGGCGATCATTGCCGCTTCGACCAGGAAGGTGCCCACACCGCACATTGGGTCAGCCAGGGCGCCGCCTTCGGCGGCGATGCGCGGCCAGCCGGCACGGATCAACACCGCGGCAGCGAGGTTTTCCTTCAACGGCGCAGCGCCTTGCTGCAGGCGGTAGCCGCGCTGGTGCAGGCTGTGGCCGGACAGGTCCAGGGACAGGATCGCCTCGCCGCGCTCCAGGCGCAGGTGCACGCGCAGGTCGGGGTTGAGCTTGTCTACAGACGGGCGCTCGCCGCTGCTGGTGCGCAGTTTGTCGACGATCGCATCCTTGACCTTCAAGGCGCCGAAGTGGGTGTTGTCGATACCCGAGCCGTGGCCGCTGAACTCCACCGCCAGCGAGCCGCTGGCTTGCAGGTGATCCTGCCACTCGACTTCATTGACGCCGTCGTAGAGGTCGTCGGCGTTTTTCATGTTGAAGCGCTTGAGCACCAGCAGCACGCGGTTGCCCAGACGCGACCACAGGCACAGCCGGTAGGCGGTTTCCATGTCGGCGCTGCCGCGAATGGCCGAGGTGTGCTCACGCACTTCTTCAAGGCCAAGGCCACGCGCTTCTTCGGCAAGCAGGCCTTCAAGGCCTTTGGGGCAGGTGAGGTAAAGTTCGAAACGGTCCGACATGGGGTATCCAGAGCCTTGAGCAATAAAGTGGAAGAGCAAGCGCATCGCCCTTCCGATGTTTAATCGAACGCCTTTCCACAGCGTTCGAGTGGCGCTCTTTTAGCGCCGGGCCGCCCGCCAATCTGACTTTTGCCATGGGCTGAAAAGTCTTTGATTGCCGGGCAGAATGAAAAATTCAGGCAAAAAACCGGGGAAAATGACCCTTCGTCGTTTTACCTTCGTTGTTACAAATTATCACATAGCGATGGCCAGATGACTTCGCTGTAGAGCAAACCCTGATCATAGCGGGCTTTGCGTCAGATCCTAATCAGACGCATTTATTTACTTATCCTCTGACCCTATGAAAGGTTACGTCCTTATGACAAAACGATCATTCACACTGTGTCGTGCATTGGTTAGAACTGGTCTCAGGTTGTCACCGCAACGGTACAACACTTGCGCTCGCGACGCCGGCAGCGAGCGCAAACCGGCAGAACGATTCTGCCCGACCTTCTAGAGGTCGACGGGACATTACAGTCAACAAGTGAGGGCAACACCCTATGAGAAGACTTAAGCGTGATCCGTTGGAACGAGCATTTTCACGTGGCTACCAATATGGGGTCACCGGCAAATCCCGCGAGCTTTGCCCTTTTACTCTACCGTCTGTACGCCAGGCATGGATCAATGGCTGGCGCGAAGGACGCGGCGACAACTGGGACGGTATGACCGGCACTGCGGGTATCCATAGACTCAACGAACTTCACGCCGTTGGCTGAACGAGGAACTGAATCCGATTACCATGCACGCCCCATCCGGGCGGCGGGCTAAGGCCCAGGGGCCCCTTGAGGGGGCCCTTTTTTATGCCTGCCGTTTTAGCGTGGCAAGGCAGCGATGGCGTCCACTGCCTCGCGGATCAGGGCCGGCCCCTTGTAGATGAACCCCGAGTAGATCTGTACCAGGCTGGCACCGGCGGCAATCTTCTGCGCCGCATGCTTGCCTTCGGTAATCCCGCCTGCGGCGATGATCGGTAGCTTGCCGCCCAGCTCGCCGGCCAGCACCTTGACAATATGGGTGCTTTTTTCCAGCACCGGCGCGCCTGACAGGCCACCCGCCTCATCACCATGCAACAACCCTTCGACGCCTTCGCGGCCAAGGGTGGTGTTGGTGGCGATCACCGCGTCCATGCCCGATTCGACCAGGGCCGAGGCGACCAGCGCGGTTTCTTCATCGCTCATGTCCGGGGCGATCTTGATTGCCAGCGGCACATGCTTGCCGCGTTCGGTCACCAATTGCGAGCGGCGCTCGGCCAGGGCGTCGAGCAGTTGCTTGAGCGAATCGCCGAACTGCAGGCTGCGCAGGCCCGGGGTGTTGGGCGAGCTGACGTTGACGGTGATGTAGCTGGCCTGGTCGTAGACCTTGTCGAGGCAAATCAGGTAGTCGTCGACCGCGCGTTCGACCGGAGTGTCGAAATTCTTGCCGATGTTGATACCGAGAATGCCGCGGTATTTGGCCGCACGTACCCGATTGAGCAGGTTGTCGACACCCAGGTTGTTGAAGCCCATGCGGTTGATGATCGCTTGCGCTTCCGGCAGGCGGAACAGGCGCGGCTTGGGGTTGCCCGGTTGCGGACGCGGGGTGACGGTGCCGATCTCGACAAAACCGAAACCCAGTTGGGCAAAGCCGTCGATGGCCGCGCCGTTCTTGTCCAGGCCTGCTGCCAGGCCGACCGGGTTGGCAAAGTTCAGGCCCATGACGGTGACCGGCAAAGAGGCCGGCGCCTTGGTCAGCAGCCCGTTTAGGCCCAGGCGGCCACCGGCGCCGATCAGGTCCAGGGACAGGTCATGGGAAGTCTCCGGGGAGAGCTTGAACAGCAACTGGCGGGCCAGGGTATACATGGGCGGCGTGAACTCGGGTGGCGGCGAAGGGTTGGCGATTATAGCCGGGTGACCACCACTTCGGCGAGTTCGCCGGGTTGCAGGGCGTGGCTTTGATAGAACGGAGTCAGGATATAAGTGGCCAGCAGCGCCCCTGTCCCGTTGGCCAGCCAGTAGTTCTGGCTGTCATTCAGGCCCATCGCGCCGATGTGCTGGGCGGTGGCCACGCCGGTGGAGATGATGGCAAAGGCGGTCATGCGTGGGATGCCAGTGTTTTCCAGACGGGTAACGATTTGCCGCCAGCCGGGAACCTGCACTTCGTAGTTGAGCCTGAACGACTGCTCGTCGACTGCCTCGTCGCGCCCGTGCATCCACGCTGAAAGCTCTTCATTGAGGGCAGGCTCAACGCTTTCGATCAAGCCATTGATCAAGGCCCCCACCAGGCCCGAATCCGTCCACAGCGCCGCGGCCCCGGCAGCGAACTGCAGGGCGCCATAGGCGATGCCATCGACCAGGTTGACCGGCAGGCTCAGCCCGGTATTGCTGCCAAGCCCGTGAAACGGCTGCAACAGGTCGCGACTGAGGCAATACAGGGCTACCGCCGGCGCCGATCCGGCCAACCCGGCGAAGATCGTCGCCGGCCCAGTAGCCAGGGCGGCGCCGAGGACCAGCGCCGAAACCGCGAGAAACGCGCCTTGTGAGGCCAGGTAGGCGGGTGTGGCAGTGCCGTTGTAGAGATGGTGCCCGGCAGCGGCGAGGGTCAACAGCAAAGGCAACGCCGAGCAGGCGGCACCGGTGATGATCGCTGCCGAGCCTGACACGCCTTCGGCGACTGCAGCGCTGAGCGCACTGCGGGCCATGGTCAGGGCGCAGACCGATGGCAGGTTGAAAGCGGTGGATACCAACAGGTTGTTGACCGGACGCGGCAGGTTGTCCAGGGTTTCGCGAAGTTGCGTTTGCAGAAATTGCGCCAGGGCACCGATGCGTTGGGGCACGGTCTCCAGAGGCTGCCCCTGCTGGTGAGCTAACACCCCACTCTGCGAATCAACGCCTGCTACAAAGGACTCTACTGCCTGGGTATCCGGTGCAGACAAGGTTATTTGCCGCTCAAAGTCTTCAAGTGTCCGGAGGATATCGATGCAGACATCTTTCTCTTCACGACCCAAATGCGCTTGCGGACCCAGCAAGTCAATCGGGTCAAAATCCGCTGGCATATCGATGACAACATACTCTGATGTCGTTGGCTGCTCTGGAGCCTCGACCGGCACAAAGCTGGTTTGACTGGCACTGCTGACTGAATCAACCATTGGCACTACCTCTTTCTTGTTGGGAACACCGCCCGCTTACCACTCAACCTCTTCCCGACTGTCCTCATCCCACTGCGGATTCATCGCCTGTTGCAAAAACGCCTTCATCTGCAACTCGAGACCGAACACCCGGGTATGCACACCGCGCATCTCCTGATACAGCAGATCCTCTTCCAGCCCGTCAGCCTTGAGCTGTTGCAAGACCTGCAAGACCACCGCCAACTGCGCGGCGACAGTGCGATAAGCCGGCCCGCCGCCCTGGCCGTCCGGCCAGTCGCGGATGCACTGGTGCAACGCCTGTGCGCCCTGCCCGCTCAGGGTGCGCAACTGCTGGTACAAAGCGTCGAACTGCAGCGGCGCCTGGGACATTCGCGACGCCAGGGATTGCACCGCCTCTGTTACATGCAGCGACGCTGCTGGGGTACCCTCAACACGCATCCTGGCTTGCCTCCTCGCCCTGTTCAGGCGTTGCCAACCAGCGCTGCAGGCTATCCGCCAGGGTCACCCGTGCGGCGTGATCCAGCTGGGTGTCTAGCCGTGCCAGGCCGTCGCAGCGCATCAGCACCCGCTCGGCCAGCTGCACTTCAATCACCTCGGGATGAAACTCCAGGGCCAGTTCACCCAGGTGCAGGCGATAATGGCTTTGCTGCTGGTAGTCGACCTGCAGCTCGCCCAGCCACTGGCGGCCCATTGCCCTCACGATTCGGGCGTGCGCGCCCTTGCTGTGCAGGGGCGCCTGCAATTGCAAGGGCTGGCCGATGTCGACGGCCGCTGCCGGCCAACCATCGACAAGCGCCTCGAGCCACTCGGCCTGCCCAAACACCTCGCGCAGCAGGCCGCGCGTCGTCTCGATCAGTTCACGGCGCACTTGCTCGGCCAAGCGTTGGCTCTGCAGCAAGGCGTCAGCCAGGTCCTGCGCGGCGTGCAACACGCCCTCGGCATAACCCTGCTGCCTGGCCGCCTCACGCACTGCATGAGCGTGCTTGTGTGCCTCGGCGACCTGTTGTTTGGCCGCTTGCCGGGCCTGCTGTTCAAGGGCCTGGCAGTGTCGCGCCAGGGCCCGCTCGGCTGCACGGACCTGCACCGGATCCAGGCCCGGGAGTGCGTTTTCACAGCGCAATGAATCGAGCATGCTGTACGGCCATCCGTAAAAGTCCGTGGTCCGCTTGCGCTGCCGGCAGCTCGGCTTGGCGGGCAACCACATCGGTTGAGAACTGCAGGGCCAGTCGCGCCACCAGGGCCACCGGTATCTGCGCCTGCCAGGCCAGCAAGGCATTGAGCCCGACCGCTTCAAGGCGCGCTTGCAGGTCCAGGCTCGATAACTCATCGAACCATGGTCGGGCACCCAGCGCGCAGCTGGCGAACGAGCGCTGTGCCGCTGGCAACCGATCGGTCGCAGCCCCGTCGACCAATGCCGGCCACAGCCGATAAGCACCGAGCAGGCGCGCCACCTGGGGCAACAGCAGCCAGTGCTCAAGCCATAATCGGGTAATGTCGTTATCCGGCCAGGTCTGCGGCATGGGCGGCAGATCCAGCCCTTGCACCAGCATCTCGTCCACGACCTGCATCACCGCGGCGCTGCGCAACGCGTCAGGCAGCTGGAGCCGCTCGGCACTGAGGTAGCGCGATGGCTGCCGGGCAATCTGATCGATCCACTCAACTGACGGCGACATCACCGGCCTCCCGCCGCTGGTACCATAGCCACCCCCCACCGCCTGCAAGGCCGACGATGAACAACAACAGCATCCACAGCCAAGGGCCCGGCATACGGCTCGCTTGCATGCCGTGCGGCGAGTGGTGCTGGATCGCCACACGCGGCGTCAACACCACCGATATGCGCTCGTAATCCACTTCGCTGAAGCTGTTTTTGAGAAAGCGCTTGAGATCGTCGATCAGAATATCGACCTCGCTGTCTGGTTCGTGCACGACCAACGCCGACAGATGCACCGGCGCACTGCTGCGCCCTCCTTCACCGGCGGCCAGGTCATAGCTGACATGCACCCGTGCCGAGACCACACCATTCAGCGCCGTCACCGACTGTTCCAGACGTTGTTCGATGGCCGAGTACAACCGCGCCTTCTCCGCCCGTGGCGAAGCCACCAGGGCGTCGGCAGGAAACATTTGCGCCACCTGCATTCTTGCCCTTGACGGCAGGCCGTACTGGGTCAACAGGTCAACAGCAGCCGGGAAATCCATCTGCGCGACCAGTACGGTGTAACCGCTCTTGCCGGTATCGACTTTCTGCACGGCAATGTTGTTGCGCTGCAGCAAGGCCACCACTTCATTGGCCTGCTGCTGATCCAGCCCCTGCAACAGCAACGGCTGGCGGCAGCCGAGCAAGAACAGGCACAGCAACAACCCGAGCAGCCACCTCATGACTGACGCAACAAGGTTTCGGCAGTGCCGACGACTTTGCGTACCAGGGTATTGAGCAGATTGATATCGACGTTGTACTGCCCGGTCTGTTCCTGCAACTGCGCCAACACCTGCGGGCTGGTGATGTCGGGACGCTGCAACAGTTGCTCGATACCGGCAACATGCAGATCGCTAGCCTGGGCCGACTCAGCGAAGGTTTGCAGCAAGCGGTCCTGCAAGGACACCGGAGCGCTGTCAGCACCTTGGTGCAGCGTGTGAATCTGGCGCGGTGCAAGGCCGGCAATGGAATCGATAGCCATTGATGCAAATACTCCTGAATGAGTGACCATCCACCGGGACGATCAACGAGCTGCCTGGATGATCGCCATGTCGATGTCCTTGAAGCCCTTGACCGTGTTGGTCTGCGCATTGCGAAATACGGTGTAGGAAGAGAACGCCGCCTGATACGCGGCCAGCAATGTCGGGTCGGAAGCATCGGCCTGCAAGTCTTCCAGCGCTTTATCCAGGGCTTCTTTCAACCCCTGCGCGCCCTGCTCGAAGGCATCCGCCTGACGCCCGAGAAAATCATCATGGAACTGGACCGGATCTGAAATGCTGCGCATGGTTCAACTGCCTGTATGGGGGGAATGAAATTGCCAGGAGGTAGACGAGGATTTGATGTACCCCTGCTCGCCCGCCTGGTATGAAAGACCCTTGAGCCGGTCGTCCTGAAGGACGATGGAAAAGTGCACAAAGCCCGAGCCCCATTGCTGCTCGAATCGGCGAATGAAGCGCCGGGTCGCTTCCAGCTGGCTGTCCTGCAAGTTGCCCTCGATGCGCAAGGCAACACTGCCCGACTGGTCACTGCGCCGGAACGGCACACCCAGCTGACGCAGGCCGGCAAGCGCTTGATCGATGCTTGCGCTGTCGTCCTGCAGCCGAAACTCGAGGTGCCCGGCGTAGGGAGCAAGCCGTAGCAATTGCTGCTCGAGACGGCTCTTCAGGGGTTGCTCCGGCGGTTTGCCGGCAAGCACCAGCAACGGCCGCTGCGGCTCGCTCAGGTCGAGCAGCCGGATCGCCAGCCCAGGTTCGAACGCCCGCAGTTGCTGCTCCAGCCGTTGCTGTTCCTGGGCCATCACGATGACCGCGACACCGCCCAACTGGTGACGCATCAGGACCTGACGATTCCAGGCTGCTTCGCGTAGCGAGTCGACCAGCACGTAGAGCAACTGATCGCGCCCTTGCACCACTTGCGCCTGAGCGCTGACCAGCGCCGTGACACTGCGCTGCTGTGCCGAGACGGTACGGTCCGGCAGCGACCAGACGCCCAACGAAACCACTAGCAGGCACAACGCAAACCCAGCGCTGGTGACGCGCAACGAGCCAAGCCGATTTTTCCCGTTGCCCGACCTCGTAGCGGCGTCTTGCA
Source organism: Pseudomonas sp. SBB6 (assembly GCF_024213215.1). Taxonomy (NCBI): domain Bacteria; kingdom Pseudomonadati; phylum Pseudomonadota; class Gammaproteobacteria; order Pseudomonadales; family Pseudomonadaceae; genus Pseudomonas; species Pseudomonas sp. SBB6. Next base: position 542,901 of record NZ_JANAVH010000002.1, read on the forward strand.
CATTCCATTCTTGTGAACTCAAGCGAAACGCAACCTGCAATCCACCGATCTGCTGCCGTTGCTGCAAAGGCCAGAGCTGCCATGACGCTGATGGAGGTTGCAACGGCCTTACCCGCACCGATTGCCTCGCCTCGCCGAGCATGACCTCGAAACTGCACCCGCCCGTCTCCAGCAGTATGAACAACGCCTGCCCGGTGGCGGCAGCCAGCCCGTCAGCCGTCCCGACCATCACCCGGGTCGGGCCTGGGCCGGCTGCCAGGCTGAACTCGCAACCGGCCATAGGGCCATTGAACACGCGCATGACACAGGAATCTATCGAGGTCTCTTGCATACCAGCACTCTAGAAAAACGTGACCAAGCACGAACAGAGCAAAGCCTAAGAGAGCTGGCGCCTGCGATCCTGATGAGAATCTGATGATTGCCAGGCATCTGCTGCCAGTATCGGGAAATTCGCTTCGAGAAATGCCAGCAACTGGCCCAGCACCTGTTGCCGGCACCCGGCGAACCGTCGGCAATCCACTATCCGGTGATCATGTCCCCTGACCAGTTCAACCGCCAGTTGGTGGTAACCCTCGGTATCGACGCAATAACCACACAGGTAGTAACCCGGTGCCAAGCATTCGATCAGGTCGATGGCTTCCAGGGGGGTTGCACACAGGCTGGCCACCGACAGGGACAACAGTTCGACGCGCCGCTGCAAGGCATTGCGCACCACACCTTTGATGGTTTCGTTGAGTACCAGCGTCTCGAGTGGCTGCCCGCCGCGCAACGGCAGGATGGCCAGGGTAGGCAAACCCGGGCAACCGGCGAGCGCGTTGGACATGTGTTGCACCGGGCAAGTGAACCGATAGCCCTGGCCGTAAACGGTGACAATGAAATGGCGACGGTCCTTGAGCAACTTGCGCAATACGCAGATGCAGCGTGTCAGCGACTCTTCAGCGGTATCCAGGCCTGGCCAGACAGCGTCCAGCAAGCTGTCCTTGGATACCAGCGTACCGGCATTGGCCAGCAGCAGACGCAGGACCTGGCGTTCCTTGGGCGGCAGGTGCTGGCCCTGTTCGTCGTACCACAGCACACCATCGGGGCACAGGCGCCAGCCCTCGAATGCGTAGGTGACAGTGTTGGGGGGGTTGTAAAAGGCGGTCATCGGGGCGGGGCCTGTCATTATTGTTCGAATGCCCTGCAAGCACTCCGTGGGCTACTCGCAGGCCAATGACTATAAGAATTCCTTCCCGGCAAAAATGTAGGCATAAGGGTACGGACGCACCAAAGCTAATCCGTAGGACGATGTAGGACTATTCGGCTAAACACCCTTGCAGTGCCTGCTGAACCGTTCGAATCACGTCACCAACACAGCGCCAGTGCCTGACCGCCTCAGGGGCCAGCCGCCGGTCGAAACACTCATTGAGTGCCTCGGCCATCTCGACGATGTTCAGCGAATCACAGCCCAGGTCATGCACCAGGTCGGCCTCGCGCGTCACCTGCCCTGCATCGACACCCAGGCAGGTCATCAGTACGGCGATGACCTGCTGCTCCAGTGGCGAACTCACCAGGTACTCATGTGCTTGAGCATGTCGGCGAACTGGTTCAGGTGCGCCGACAGGGTCCTGTTGAAGTTGTCGTGATAGCTGTTAGCGTTGGAATACTTCTGACCCAAGGACTGCAACTGGTTTTTCATCCGCTCCTCCTGTGCGTTGAAGCCCGATTGCCAGACCTGAAACCTGGCGGGGTCCCAGGTCACAAACCTGTTTGGCGTTCCATCCTTGAGTTCTTTGAGCGGCCCCAAGTCCATTACCACGACATAGCCGCCGCTGGGTGACCTTTGCACGGTGTCGGGCGGCAGGCCCAGGGCCAGCTGCCATTTTATGGCGTCTTGTTGACTGGCCGCAGGCCTGCCCGGTGCCGGGAACAGGATGGCGGCACTGTTGGGCAATGAGAACTCCCGCTGTAATTCATTGAATGCCGCATGGAACAGGTCACCGCTGAAGTAAATATCTTTCCCCTCATTGCCGGCGGCGACCCAATCCCACATTTCGCTGGTCACGTTGCTGGTAAATGCCGCAAAAAACTTCTGATAGGCATCGAGAATATGGGTGTAAGCGCCCAGGTACTGATCCTTGATGATGCCAATCAGGTCAATCAACTTGTCAAAGAACTCGTTTGCCGCCATCGGCGTGTCTTGCAGCTCCGCAGGAAGGTCCTTGTTGATAGCCTCGGCCATTGTCTGCAGGTGCTGATCCGCTCGCAGACGGCCAGCCTCGGCAAGCGTTGCCGTGCAACACTCCACCGTACTGGCAAACACATGAACCTCCTGCTGGACAAAACTCAACCTGATGCGTTGGGTCACTTCCTCGGCGGCATTGAGCTCCGTTGCCAATTGATGCTGCAGCGCCTGATGGGCATTTTCCAATAGCTGCACACTCGCCAAGCGTCCCGGCACACCGTTTTTTGACAAAGGCACGGGCATTGGCGCAGCGTGCGGCACCTCGAAAGCAAGCGTTTCAGGTGCGTGCGAGTGCTCGCTACTCAGGGGATGGTGCGGCGTACTGTTAATTGCGGTGCTCATGCTGCCCCCATTTTATTTTATGGCCGACGCATTGGCGCGCGATTGCAACAACTGCAGGACCATGTCCATCAGCTTGTTGAGCAAGCTGGTATCCCCGCCATTCTTTTGTGCCACTTCATCAGCCAGGCCTTTGACCAGGCTCTGGGCGCTTTGTAGCAGCACCTCTCGCGAACGCGCCTGGTATTCACCCAGACGCACTGCGCTCGATACCGCATTGCTGACCGTCATCGCCAATGAGTTGATCATCTGCCCATATAGCTGCGGCTTCATGTAGCCTTTCTCATTCATCGCACCGAGCCACTCGGACTCCTGGGCCTGCTTGCGCGCCTTGAGGATCTCACGATCAAACCAGGCCAGTTCATCTGTGCTGGGTTTCGCTCCCTTAGGAATGAACTCCGACTCGTGAGGCGCCCCCTTGTCGTTCAGTGTGCGCACCTTTGTCGGCACACCCGGCTCAAAATCGGTACGCGCACGCATTGCCGTTAGATCGTTGCCAATATTATTGGCGTCCATGGCGGTGCGCTTGGTGGTACTGATATCCGCATGCTTGGCTGCAAGCCCCTTGAAACTATGGGTGGCGCCGCCAATCGACATTGCCCCCGCCAGCACCGCACCGCTGATTGCACTCATGAACTGCGCCTGGCCCCCATCGATGATCGCCTGCGCATTCTGCTCAGCCACCTTGGCGACAATCGTGGCAAACTGGCCACGCGACGCAGCATTGGCTATCAATACCGCCATTATCGTCAGGAGCGCATCGCGCAGAATGTTTGCATGCTCCTCCCAGGCCCCAGGATCGAAGCTCAGCGTGTCGAGGGTATCCAACACGCGTTCGCTCAACTTACTGGCCAATTCATCAACCGCGCTCGAATCCTCACTCGCCATCAATTGCACGACCTGATCCAGGCTCAGAAATGCCAGCGGCATGACTGACGAAGCAAGTACCTGGCCTTGCCCCAATCTCAATGAGTCGAGCACTGAGGCGATGTCGCGAAGCGCATCGCGCTGGCTCGAACCATCGACAAATACAGGTCTTACAGGGGCTACGGTATTAATAGTGGTCATGAAAGCTTCCTTAGATATTCCTGGCCATTTGTTGGCTGGTCGCACCCCTTTTCTGCAGGTCCTGGAGCACTTGCTCCACTTCCTTCTCTCGTGCTCGCATCCACTCGCCAAAGCGCTCAAGCAACTCCCCCATGTACTGGGTAATCGCCTCATTGACACTGCGGGAAAGCTCGACTTCGGCCAGGCGATCTGCCGCTTGTCTCTGGTGCGCGGCCCCCTTTACCTGAAACGTCGATTGCGCCGCCACGCTGCCGACCTCGACGACTGCCAACGCCATCTCTGCACGGGTGGCGTAAAGCGAAGCGGTGGTTTTATTGACGCTCAGCCCAAGCGCCTTGCTCAATTTGCCCAGCGCCTGGGTCAGGCTGCTGCCCACTGTGCTTGCCGCCTGCTGCAGGGTCTGCACCAGGGTCGGGAGCATTTTGCTGATCATCTCGCCTATTTTTGCCGCAACCTTGGAAATCACTGGCCCCAAGGCAGCCCCTGCGGCCATCGCAGCCAACGCCACAGCAGCGATGGTGGCGAAGATTCCAGCGATCATTCCACCGATCTCGGCGATTCGCTGCGCGGTTTTCTCACTGAAAATCCCGACCCCCTTGAGTACCTCGGCGTAGATTTTGGTGAACAACTTGATGGCTTCCTGCATGACCGCCATCAACGGCTTGGTAACCTCGCCCATGATCGAGACACCCGTGGTGTGCTCAACCAGTTTTTCGCTGGCCAGCAACGCCACACCAATCAGGGCCGCCGCCACACCGGCCAAGGCGCCTCCCGAAACCGCGGCCACCACCACGCCGACGATAGTCGCCACCACCGCAATCAGCGGCCCGAGGATTTTGCTCAGGCAGTTGCCGGTTTTCTCGGCCGCTTCAGCTTTGCGCGTTTCCTCCAAGTACTTGTCGGATTCGACCTGCATATGCTCCTGAACCTGCTTCTGCAGCGCCTGGAACAGGTCGCGGCTGAACTGTTCCGCCTCCTGCGCGGACTCACCGAGCAGATCGATGGTCTGCAAGCGAAGCAGCAACGCCTGGGCTGAAACATCGAGCAGGCGCTGGCTGATGGCCTTGAGCGGATCCCCGCCCACCCCTGCTTGCTGAACCTGAGCGGCCTTGTCCTGAACCTTGCTTGCCGCTTGATCCGCGGTTGCCACAATCAGGCGATGCTGTTCCAGGGTGGTTCGCAGATGCTGCTCGGCGCCGCGCAACTGAGTGCGCAGTTGCTGCTGTACAACCAGTTCAGCGTCATGCTCGGGCGTCCCTGGCTGCAACCCGCTCAAGCGCTCGTCACTTTCGCGCAACTGCTGATAGGTATGCGCCACCCGTGCTTGCGCCTGGGCCAACTGCTCATGACTGACTGCCACATCCGCTTCAGCTGCTGCCAGCGCTTCAACCGCCGCGGCATAGTGCTCAGAAAGCTGGGCCAAGCCATTCTGACGCGCCTGGAACAGCTCCAGCGTCTGATTCAAAGACCGCGCACGTTTGTGCCCTTCGAAATTATCCAGTTGCGCGGCGAGCGAAGCCATTACCGCTATAAAGTTCGCCTCCGCGCCCGCCGATGGTGTCGCCGGGGGTGTCAACTGGGGACGTCCGGCGACCGACTGGCCGGTACCGGAGTAATTGACCGAGGCCAATCCGCTTGCTGCGGCCAGGGCTAACGTTTCGGTGCGCGCCGCGAAAGCGGCGGCAGCGGCGTAGGGGGACGAAGATTCGGCGGCGGACTGCGCCGCGGTCTTGAACAATGAATCGATATTCACCTGAGTTACTCCTGCTCTTGGGTACGCAAGACTGCCAGTGCATCCAGCCCCGCCTGCGCTTGTGCTTTCAATTGAGGGTCATCGCTATCCTTGAGTACATACTCGAAACACAGGCGCGCTTTACCCGGTTTGCCCGCAGCCAACTGGCATTGGCCACTGTGAAACAATGCCCGATAGTCTTTGCGGCTTTGGGCAAAGGCCACGGCGTACAGGTCAATGGCCTTGTCGTAATGGCGCTTGAGCTGGTGCACCGCGGCCAGGCCCATCCAGTACTGAGGGTTGTAGAAGTCGTAGATGCACAGGAAATGAAACAACTTTTCGGCATCGTCCAACCGTCCTTGCTCGTAAAACTGGTAGGCAAAGGCATATAGGCTGTCCATCTGCGCGTCCTCCAGGCCTCGCAGATCCTTGAGGCTCGCACCGGCCATCACCGCATCGACTACGCCGAGGGCGGTGGCCTCATCCCGTGTCTTGTCGCCTTTCATCGAAACCCTCCTCGAAGCTAACGTTTGCATTGGGCCAGATACCCATAACGCTCGCTGCCATATAACGCTCATTACCAGGCCTCAGGCCTGCTCGACCTGCTCGAGCCAGACCAGCAGACGCAACACCTGCTCGACTTCCTGCACCTGCAGGAAGCTGTAACGCCGATGGGTCTTGAAAATGCGCCGGGCCAGGTTGACGTCGGTGATCACCGGCACCCCGACCTCCTTGGCATACTCGCGCACCGCCAGGGCGCGCTGGTTGGTCTCGATGACAGAGATGAACGGCAGCAGGCTGACCTCCGGGCGGAAGTAGATGCCGATGGCGATATGGGTGGGATTGGCCAGGATCATCCGCGAGTTGCGCACGTCGGAACGCACCTGCTCATTGAGCAGCTCCTGATGCAGTTGGCGACGCTTGCCCTTGATCTGTGGATCGCCGTCCTGTTCTTTGTGCTCGCGCTTGACCGAATGCAGATCCATCTTCATTTCGCGCATGAACAACCAGTACTCCGCCAGCGCATCGAGCACCACGATCAACACGATGCAGCCGAGGATCAGCATGAACAAGGCGAACAGCAGCTCACCCCAGATCGCCAGCAGCGCCAGCGGCGAGGCATGCAACTGAGCAAACAGCACCTGCCGGTACTGCCACCACATCAGGCACAGGGCCAGGGCGAAGCAACCCAGGTACAGCAGCGCCTTGAGCGTGTCCTTGAGCGTGCGTACGCTGAACAGCTTCTTGAATCCGTTGATCGGATTCAAGGCGCCCAGGTTGAGCTTCAGCGCTTCGCTGGCCAGACGAAAGCCAGTTTGCACCAGGGCCGGCAAGGCGCTGCCCAGGGTGCAGACCAGCACCATCGGCAGGATCAGTTCCAGGGCCAGACGCAGCAGGCTGGCGGTGTACTGCGCCAGATCATCCTCCATGCCACTGGCCAGGATCTGCCGGTACACCTGCATGATCTCCAGCACGCGGGCATCGTGGAGCATGAAGGCCAGGCCCACGAGCATCATGCAACTGGTGACCAGGTCGCGGGCCTTGAAAGTCTGGCCTTTGCGGGCGGCATCGCGCAGGCGTTTGGCCGTGGGCTTTTCGGTTTTCGAGGCACTGGAGGACATCAGTGCGGTTCCTCTGCCTGTAGGTACTGCGGCAGGTATTGAGGTACCGCGGCCATGCGCATGATTTCCTCGGGCAAATGCGTGCCGAAATACAGCAGCAGTACCACCAGCGCCACCAGGCTCTTGATGGTCAGCGAAACCGAGAAAGCGTTCATCTGCTGGGCATAGCGTGACAACAGCCCGAGCAGGGCCTCGCTGAGCAGCAATGCGGCCACCACCGGCGCACTGATCGCCAGAGTCTTGGCGACGATGGCATCCAGCAGCGCCGCGACAGCCGACAACGAAAACCCGCAACTGCGCCCGGGATCGCAGAGCTGGTAACTCAGCTCGATCGCCTGGAGCATCAACAACAGCCCGCCACCTTCCAGGTAGATGACAGCGGCAAACATCTGCAGAAAACCCGCCAACTCCGAATTGTCGACGCCGTTGGCCGGATCGATGACATTACTGAGCATCGCCCCACGCTGATTGTCGATGAGGTTGCCCATGCCGTGCAGAACCCAGAACGGCCAACACAGCAAGCAACCGAGCAAGGTGCCGATGCCCGCTTCACGCAACAGCAGGCCCAGAAACGCCAGGCTGTCGAGCGCCGGCAACTGCTCACCGATCAACGGCGTAAGCGCCAGTGCCAGCAGGAACAGCACCGCCTGGCGCGGCGCACCGGTCAGCACCCCACTGTTGAGGAAGGGCATCATGAAAAACAGCGGCGCCAGCCTTGCCACCCCCAGCAAGGCCACGGCCATCAGGTTGTGCAGTTCAAAAAACAGCCCCGCGGCCATCAGCGCAACGCCAACTGCAGCACTTCACGACTGAAACCGAGCAGCACCTCGCCGTACCAGTCAGACAGCAAAAACAGACAAAGCGAGACTGCAAGCAACTTGAAGCCGAACGGCAAGGTCTGTTCCTGCAACTGGGTGACCGTCTGGAACAGGCCCACCAACAGGCCGACCACGGTGGCGACCACCACCGGCCACGCCACCATCAGCAGAATCAGGTACAGCGCCTTGTTGCCCGCGTACACCAGCTCACCCATGCTCCACCTGCCCACGCACGGCCAGGTACTGCTCGACCAGGCCAGTGGAGAGCAAGGCCCAACCATCAAGGGCAACGAACAGCACCAGCTTGATCGGCACCGAGATGATCACCGGGCTCATCATCATCATGCCAAGCGCCAGCAACAGGCTGGAGATCACCAGGTCAACGATGACAAACGGCAGGTACAGGTAGAAGCCGATCTTGAAGGCGCTCTTGATCTCACTCAGGGCGTAGGCCGGCAACAAGGCGAACAGCGAAGGCTCGGCCTGCTCATCGTGCCACTGATCCGCGCCTGGTTGGCCACTGTGCTGGGCGCGCTCGAAAAACTGAGCAAGCTCAGGGTCGGTGTACTGGCGCAGGTAGCGCTTGTAGCTGCCCAGGCCGTTCTCGGCAAAGTCCACCACCGCCTCGATGTCGTTGAACGCGACCTGATGCTCCTTGTAATAGCTGTAGCCCTGCTGCACCACCGGGGTCATGACGAAGATTGCCAGCATCAACGCAATGGCATTGAGGCTCATGTTCGAAGGCACCTGTTGCAACCCCAGGGCGTTGCGCACGATCACGAAGACAATCGAGAACTTCAGGTAGCAGGTGCCTGCGGCCACCAGAAACGGCAACAGCGAGGCGAAGGCCAGAATGGCGATCAGCGAAACATCATTCATTGCCTGGCATATCCCGCACCTGATGCAACTCGAGCAGCAGCTGCTCGCCCTGGCGCACCAGCTCGCCACAGCCCAGCCACTGCCCGTTGGCACGCACCTGGACCTGCTGCAATGCCTGCGGGTCGAGCTTGAGCAGGCCGCTCTCGAGGCTCGCGGCCAGTTCGGCAAAGCTCAGGTCGACGGCGGGCAGAAAGAACTCCAGGGTCACCGGCAATGCCGCCAGCAATGGCTCTGTGCATGCCTGCTCGGGATCGGGGGAAGGGTCAGTGGTCATGTGTATTCCTTGCTCAATGAAACTGAACGCGCCGCCGAAGCGGCCGCCCAGACGCCAGTGCGGAGTGAAATCAAGAATGCGCAACAGGTCGCCCGCGACCGGTGGCAGCACCGGTCGCCACTGGCTCAAGCCAAGCAACAGCTCAAGGCTGGCAGGCAGCCCCGAGCACGGCTCAAGTACCGGTTCGGGCAGCGGCAACGCTGCGGGCAGTTCGCTCAGCCACAGCGACCCCGCAGCGCTGCTGAGCACCGGCAGCGGCCAGTGTGAAAACGCTGCGCCCGTCACGCGTTCGACCGACTCCAGGCGCTCGTAGGCCAATGCCGGCAGCGGCGCGGGTACGGGCTGCGGCAGGCGTTCGAACAGTTGGCGGATGTGTTCCGTGCACGGTGGGCGCAGTAACAGAGCCGACAGTTGCGGCAGACGCTGCTCCAGCCAAAGGGTGGCAACCACCAGCCCTGACCACCGGCCCGAGGCGCAATGGGCGCGAAACAGCAGGCAGTCGGTGTCTGCGGGCAGTGTGCTCATTTGCAGCTGCCCTGTATGGCGCAGCAAGCGCCGCTGAAGCGTTGCCTGGGGGTGAACCTGGCGCAGGGCGAGCGCACTCAACGCGGATCCTCCTGCTCATCATCCAGCTCGTCCTGGTTCGGCTGCCCACGCTCCTGTGGATGCTCGCCGGCGCGCTCTGCCAAGCGCCAGGCGGGCTGATCCAGCCGCGCCAGAGGTTCGCGCAACTGCTCCAGCACCAGGCTGTTGCTGGGGGTCAGCAGCATGCCCTGCGTGCTTTCACTGCCCGTGACCAGCAAGCTGCCGCTGACCCGACCGTTGTTGAACGGCACCCGCAAACCCTCGCCCGGCGCACAGGTTGACGCGGGGGCGATCGGCAGCATCGGGGCGGCAGGCGGCAGCGTGGGTAGCGATGGTTTGCCCTGCAGCGCAGATTGCGCAGCGCCAGGTACAGGTCGAAGTGGCTCGACAACCACCACAGGACTGGCCAGTACGGCGCCGGGTACGGCGGCCCTTTCACTATCGGTTTCGAGCACCGGTGCTTGCGCTGGCGCCGGTATTGCGGGCAATGGGCTCTCGATGCTCAGCACGGGTCCCGCAACAGGCGGACTACGCTGCTGCTCGCCAGTAACCGGCATCGCTACAGCAGACAGGGTTGGCGTTTGCGCTACGTCGGCAACCACCGCCTTTGCCTGCGGTGTGAGGCTCAGCTGCGGTTGCAGAAAAAAAGCTGTCAGGGCCTGCACAACAGCTTCGGGCATTTCTGGTAGTTCAAGTGGAAGCTCGAGCGCTTGCGGCTTCAGCGTTTCCAGATCAAGGTGCAGCGCGTTGCGATTTCCGACCGATGTGATCATTCGTTCCATACCTTGCCCTTGAGCCTCTGCTCATCCAGTTCGTTGTCTTCCTGGCGTTGCAGCAGCCATTGCCGATGCAACTGCTGCAGATGCTGCTGATACTTGTCATGGCGGCGCTGCAAGGCGCTCATCTGCTTTTGGCTGTCTGCTTGTTGCTGCTGCAGTTGCTGCTGTCGATGGCTGATCTGCTCCAGTTCCAGGGTCAACACCTGGGCCTGGCGGCGCAGCAAGGCCTGGCGACGCAACAGATCGAGCAACTGGCTGTGACTGAGCCGCTGGCCCGGCTCCTCGACCCGCAACTGGCGCAGCGTTGCCTGTTGTTGCTGCAGCTCGCCCGCCTGCAGCTTCAATTCCTGCAACTGCTGGGCGTTGCACGCCAGGTGCTGCTGCAACGCCTGCAAGCGCCCTTCGCCCAGGCGCAGCCAGGCCTGCCACTCAGGTGAACAGCGCATGCAGGGCCTGCTCCGCGTCGTCGGCCGTGACGGCCTGATCGCTGCTCTGGCGCAGCCATTGCTGCAAGTCATCACGACGCGCCAACGCCTGGTCATTGAGTGGATCGACGCCGCTCTGGTACTCGCCCAGTTCCAGCAGCAAGCGCATGGCCTGCAGCCGGGCCAGACACTCGCGGGCCTGGCCGGCCAGGGCAATACTCGCGACGCTGCACACCTGATGGGCAACCCGACTGGTGCTGCGCAACACATCAATAGCGGGAAAGTGGCCTTTGCCAGCCAGCTCGCGGCTCAGGTAGATATGCCCATCGAGGATCGAGCGGATTTCCTCGGCCAGTGGATCGGGCTCGTCGTCGCTTTCCAGCAGCACCGTGTAGAACGCCGTGATACTGCCGCTGGCCGTCACCCCCGGGCGCTCCAGCAGGCGCGGCAAGGCTTCGAACACCGAGGCCGGATAACCGCGCCGCGCCGGTGCTTCACCGGCGGCCAGGGCCAGGTCGCGACGAGCGCGGGCATAGCGGCTCAACGAATCGATCAGCAGCACCACACGCTGGCCGCAGTCGCGGAAATACTCGGCGACACTGGTGGCCACCAGGGCCGCGTTACAGCGATCGACCGCGGCGCTGTCGGAGCTGGCCTGTACCACCACGCTGCGGCTACTGCGCGCCGAACCGCGCAGGCGCTGGACGAACTCCGCGACTTCGCGGCCACGCTCGCCGATCAGGCCGATGACGAACACGTCCGCCTCGCTGTGCTCCACCAGCATGTCGAGCAAAGAGGTCTTGCCGGTACCGGCCGCGGCAAAAATACCCACCCGCTGACCGACGCCGCAGGTCAGCAGGGTGTCAATCACGCGGATCGCCGTGTCCAGGCGCTGGCTGACCGGACGGCGCTGGCTATAGTGCGGTGGTGGGTTGTCCAGACCATAGTGGTAAACCGGCAGGCCCTGGGCCGGCGCCAGGCGCTCGACCACCTGCCCGCGGGCATCCAGTACGGCGCCGAGCAGATCATCGCCACAGTAAAGGTGCATCGGTGCCCCCGTGGCCATTACCAGTGACTGGCGCGACAACCCCTGCGGCTCGCCCAGCAGGCTCAGCAGCGCCACTTCGGCATTGAAGCCGATGACCTGGGCCCAGGCTCGCGGCACGGGGTCGCGCCAATGCTGAAAGACTTCGCACAGCTCACCGATGGCCACGCCGGCCAGCGGCACCTCAAGCAGGGGCCCGAGCGAACGGCGCGGGTGCGCGCCCTGGCGGGCCAGTTGCAGCAGCGTCATCGCAGCACGAGGGCGCGCAGTTGCAGAAGCACGCCAAAGAACTCGTCCAGGGCCATGGCAAAGCCCTGGACACTGCTGTGGGCCTGGTCGGCCAGCAGCATGCGCAGCTCCAGGCTGTCGCCCTGGCCAAACAACTGTAATTGTTGGTTACGCGCAAAGGCACTGGGGCGCATCAGCAGTTGCAGGATCGGGTCGGCATGGCAGCGCAGCAAGGCCGGCGTCAATGGCACAGCCGCTGCGGAAAACCAGATATCGCCTGCCTGCTCGCTGATGCTGATGTCCGGCAGGTCATCCAGCAGCCGTTCAAGACGCGTGTCGCCGTGGTGATGCTGGCGCAAGGTGCCACGCAACAGGTTATCAACAGTTGCCATACCTACTCCTAGAGTGTCTTGATCACGTTGACCGAAATGTTCTCGGCGACTTCAGCGAAGGACATCACGTCCAGCTCCCTGAAGCGGCCATCAATCAGCTTCTTGATGTAGCGCCGGACATCCACCGAACACAGCAACACCAGGTCCTTGTGCGGGATGTACAGGTCGCTCAGGCCCGCGCCGGCGCGATCGAGCAGCTCTTCGACCTGGGCCGCATCAAGGTTGACGAAATTGCCTGCCGAGGTCTGGCGCACGGCCGAACGCACCACCTCCTCGAATTCGGCACCGAGCAACAGCACGTTGAGCGTGTCCTGCCGAGCGAACTTGTTGCTGATGTAGCGGGCCAGTGCGCCGCGGACATGTTCGACCAGGGCCAGGGTGTCCTTCTCGCGCGAGGCCCAGTGCGCCAGGGTTTCCATCACCAGCTTCATGTTGCGCACCGAAATGCGCTCTGCAACCAGCCGCTGCAGCACTTCACTGATCTTCTGCACGGTGACGTAGCGGTAGACTTCCTTGAGCAGGTCGGGGTACTGCTTTTCCAGTTCATCGAGCAGGTTCTTGGTTTCCTGGACGCCGAAGAACTCCTGGATATTGCGCGCCAGCACCACCGCCAGACTGTGATAGAGCTCCTGCTGGGCGGCCCGCAACGGATAACCGAGAGCGGCGATGGCCTGGCTCTGGCTGTCGGCGACCCACAGGCTTTCGACTTTATTACTGTCGTGCCCGCGCTTGATCTCGATCCCCGAGTCCTGCAACTGCTCAGCGAAATCGAGCAAGCGGTGATACTCGAAGAACAGGTCAAACTGGTCGGCGCGCACTTCGTTGATCAGGATAGTGACCTGGTGCTCGGGCAAGGTCTGCGCCGCCCGCAGGTGCGGCAGCGGAACACGCAAGCCGTAGTCGATGAAGAACTGGCTGCGCAAGCGCTCGGTGAAGCGTGCCTGCTGCAATTCGGCCAGCCGGGTTGACGGGACCAGCAACAGCAGCGGCAGGGTTTCGGTGTTCAGGTTGTCGATATCAACCAACCCCTGTGCCGATCCTGTGTCGCCAGCGGGCTGGGGGCTTGCGCCCTCTCCTGTCACAACCTGCTGCGCCCGGCGGCGCCGGCGCCAGAGCACAGCGACCAGGGTAATGGCAATGAACACGAACACCGCCAGCGGAAAACCCGGCAGCAAACCGACGCCCAGCGCCAGCAAGGCACTGACGCCAAGCACGAAGGGGTTGCCGAGCACCTGGCTGAGCATGTTGCGCCCCAGGTTCTGCTCGTCACCGTTGACGCGGGTGACAATGAACCCGGCACCGATGGCAATCAGCAACGCGGGAATCTGCGCCACCAGGCCATCACCGATGGTCAGCAGGGTGAAGGTCGACAGCGCCGTGGACAGGTCCATGCCCAACTGCCCGACACCAATGGCAATGCCACCAATGAAGTTGACGAAGATGATCACGATGCCGGCGATGGCGTCGCCCTTGATGAACTTCATGGCACCATCGAACGAGCCATACAGCTGGCTTTCACGCTCCAGCTCGCTACGTTTGGCCCGCGCCTGGGCGGCGTCGATGGCGCCGGCCTTGAGGTCGCCATCAATGCTCATCTGCTTGCCCGGCATGCCATCCAGGGAAAAGCGCGCGGCAACTTCCGCCACCCGCTCCGAGCCTTTGGTTATCACGATGAACTGGACAATGGTGACGATCGAGAAAATAACGAAGCCCACCACCAGGTTCTCGCCAATCACGAACTCGCCAAACGAGGCGATGATCTCGCCAGCATCGGCCTGGGTCAGGATCAGTCGGCTGGTGCTGATCGACAGGGCCAGGCGAAACAGGGTGGTCAGCAGCAACAGGGCCGGAAAGGTCGAGTAACTGAGAATGCGCTCGATATAGAACGAGCCCATGAAAATCAACAAGGACAGGACAATGTTCAGGCCGATCAAAAAGTCCACCAGCACCGTCGGCAGAGGAATGATCAGCATGGCGATGATCATGACCATCAACGCCAGAATCAGCAGTTCCGGACGCGCGGCGAGCCTGGCCAACCAGAGGTTCAGCAATGCCATGGGGTCACCCTCGCAACGCCGACGGCAGGCCGTGCAGGTGACGTTGCAACAGCACTTCAGCAGCGAAACTGCTGTCGGCCAGGTGCTCGAAACGCTCAGCCAGATACAGCAAGGCATGCTCTTCGCTGAACAGTTGCTCCGGCAGCGTCAGGCAGGCCCGGCGCACGCACTGCAAGAGGCCGGCGCGGGCAACCGCATCGACCTGCAGCAACATCGGGCCGAGCGCCTGCTGCAGCAATTCATCCAGTGCATGGGGGTAGCGCAGAACGCCGAGCAGCAGGACCAGCCAGTCCAGCTCGCTGACCGCGAAGCGCCCGAGTAACGCACCAACGAAACTGCGATCGGCCGAGCGTAACCGTTTCAACTGCCCGAGCAGAATCAGCAGCGGGCCGAACTCGTGCAGGCTGCAACTGGGGTCTTGGCCCTGGATATCGGTCAGCAGGCTTTCTTCTAGAAAGCTAAGGACGCTGTGGCGGTGCTCGGGCCCATACAGTCCGATCCACTGTTCGTAGTGGTCGGCAGCCTCGCCGTCGGACTCAAGAAAGTCCCGGTAGTTTTCTCGCAGGGCACCGGCGCGCACGGCCATGCGGCGCCCATAAAGCCGCGCCTTGAGCGCGGTGTTGATGCCCGCTTGCAGACGTTTGGGACAGGCTCGCTCACGCAATGCCTGCTCAAGTTGCAGCAGGCGCTTGCGGGTTTCATTTGGCAAGTCGGACTGGCGCAACAACAGACCGAGGATCAGCGCCAGGTCACTGTCATCGGCAAACAGCCGCGTCGCTTCCTGCAGCAGCAGCCTCAGGGGCAATTGCCGGTCCGCCGCCAGGGCCTGGAGTTGGCGCGCCTTGGGCGGGGCGTCGTCTTCGAGCACGCGCTCGAACAACTCGCTGGCCGACTCGTTTTTGAGCTCGAACTGGCGGCGGCGAAACTGCGCCATGACCTGGGCCAGGTCATCACTGCTTTGCACCGCATGCTGCAACAGGTTATTGCGCGGATCCTGGCTGTCATCCTGTGTTTCGGCCGTCGGCGCCTGGCTCTCGGCCGCCAGCTCCCGGCTCAGCCGTGCCTGCGCGGCACGCCCGCTCAGATGGGGTAAACCGGTAATCACAGCGACACCACGCGCAGGAAGGCCTTGCGCAAGCGCTCGTGCTGTTCGGCTTCGAACAGCTCCTGCTTCAGGCTCTGCGGGTCGAAGGCCAGGGCCTCGCCAATTTCCCGCGGCTGAATGAGAAACACCCGCACGGTGTTGGACGAGCGCTCCAGACGGTAGCTGAACAACCGGCCGATCCAGGGCAAGGCACCGAGCACTGGAACCCTGCCGACCTGCTCGGCGCTTTCATCGCGGCTGAAGCCACCGACCAACAGGCTTTTGCCTTGGGGTACGCGGGCTACGGTGCTGATCCGCGTGCGGCCGACCGTCGGCAATACTGTATCAGTACGGCGTGACTCCACCTCGTTACCATCTTCGATGTTCAGCGACATCTCGATTTCATCGCCCAAGGCAAAGCGTGGTAGCACGCTGACCAGGGTGCCATAGGTGACATGCTGCAGATCGACACTGCGCTCGCCAACCAACGGCGCATAGAAGGTGCGGTTGTTATCGAAGATCGCCGGGACGTTTTCCTGGGTCAGGATTACCGGCCGTGCCACCACATTGGCCAGGTCGCCACGGGCCAGGGCCGAGACCCGGGCGATGAACGACAGACCATCGAGGGTGGTGGCCGAGCCACCGTTGAACGAGATGGAAAACTGCGTTCCGACGTTGACCTGCCCCTGCCAATCGATACCCAGCTGCTCCAGCGCCTCTTTGTGCAGGTCGATGATCCACAGCGACAGCTCGACATGGCGCTTGGGCGTATCCAGCGCCTCGACCAGGTTTTCGATGAAGCGCACCTGCTCGGGCAGGCCCTTGACCAGCAAACTGTTGGTATCCGGGTAGGCGACCACACGAATGTTCGCCGCGGCCATTTGCTCCGCAGGCAGGCGCACGCCCTCCCAGGCGTCCTCGATCAACTGCTCGTTCAGCGTCGAGGTCAGCATGCCCGGCGCCTGCTCGACTGAGCCGGGCTCGCCTCGCAGATCGACCCGGGCTTTTTCGTCGCGCAGCAGGTTTTCGATGACGCTGGCAATGCCCGGGATGCTGACAGACTGATCGCGCAGCTCATAGCGGCGATCCCCCACAAAGGTATTAAGCAGGTGAATCACCCCGACCTGCTGGCGCCCCAGAAGGATCTGCGACGGCTCCTGATCAACCAAGGCCGCCGAGCGCTGGACCAGCTCGACATAGATCGGCGGCCCCGAGACATAGAACGTGCGCCGGCCATCGCCACGTAGTGGGTAGCGGGCATCAAGCAGGCCGGAGCGACGCAAGAAGGCGCGCAGGCTGTCAACGCTGGTGTTCTGCAACGAGACCACCGCGCTCTTGAGTTCGGCGCTGTCATACAGGTAGATCGCCTGGCCGTCGCTGTACCAGATCAGGCCCATCTGCCGCACCACGCGATCGAACACCTGTTGCGCCGAGGTCATGGCGAAATCACCGGAGATACGCTTGCCGGCAGCCGCCTTGCTGACGATGATCGGCTTGCCCAGCGGCTCGGAGAGGGCGACGAAGAAACTGCGCAGGCTTTCTTCCCGCGCCCGGTAGCTGTCCGCATGCGCCATGGCACTGTGAAACAGGCACAGCAGTAGGGTGCAGCACCAGATCAGCCCACGGCTGTCGAAACGCGCCACCCCGGTCATGGACGCAGGGTCCCGATGATATCGCCCAACTGGCTGGGCGCCACACCCAGCAGCTCACGCACCTCCCGCGAAAAGTGCGAGGACGAACAGTACCCCTGATTCTGCGCGACTTCAGTCAACGAGCGCCCTTCACGGATGCTCTCCAGCAATGCCCGCGCTACCCTCCAACCGCGCAGAGCCGGCTTGGTCGCCCCGCCCAATGCCTGATGGCACAAGCGGCGAAAGTGCGACACCGACACGCCATAACGCCGGGCCAGCATCTGCAGGCTGTCCTGACCAGTACCTTGCTCGAGCAGATAGCGGACCAACCAGTATTCCTCGCTGCTGCGCAAGGCTGTGGCAAAGCGTTCGAAGCCAAGGCTCGCACCCAGCGCTTGCTGGATGTACCAGGACTCAAGCAGCTGGGCCTCCCGGGCCACATCAAACGCCAACGGCAAGCAGGCAGCCGCGGTGCTGGTCACGGGCTGGTGCTGCGCGACCTCGCCCTGGTCAATGAACACCTGCAGCCTGGTCAGGGACTGGCAGCGGACGACTCGAAGATCTGCCGGCAGGCCATTGAACCGACTGTGAGCGGTAATCGCCAGCAACCCCTGCCAACCTGGCGCCACGCTCGATTGCGTTACCCCCTGCTGCCAGCGCAGCGGATGACGGCCAACCGTCACGTGCCAGACCCCTTCGGCCAGGTACTCGTTCAGTTCAAGTGACAGGAGCGGCTGAGACACCATGGCCTCCTTGGGCATCGACAGGTGGAAAGCTCGCCACAGTGCGCCAGCGCAGCCCGGCAATCCTGATGGAAAGCTGATGAGCCCTGGCACAGGCCTTGCTCCAGAAGCACAACACACAGGAGAACTTCACAGATGCCGAGCGCCAATCCGCTGGCCTGGGTCCATGGCAGTGACGCACCGGAGAAACCGCTACTGGAGCTGGGCTTCATGGCGCTTACCGATTGCGCCCCGCTGGTGGTCGCCGCCACCCAGGGCTTCGCCCAAACCTACGGTCTGAGTCTGAACCTCAGGCGCCAGAGCTCCTGGGCCAGCCTGCGCGACAAACTGCTCAACGGCCAACTGGACGCCGCCCACAGCCTGTACGGCCTGATCTACGCCCTACAACTGGGCATCGACGCCAGCGGCGCCACCGACATGGCCGTGCTGATGGGCCTGAACCAGAACGGTCAGGCCATCAACCTGTCGCCGGCCCTGCTGCGCCATGGCGTGACCAGTGGTGAAGCACTGCGGCGCTTCGTGCACCAAAGCGGGACAAAACTCACCTTTGCCCAGACCTTTCCCACTGGCACTCATGCCATGTGGCTGTATTACTGGCTGGCCAGCCACGGTATCCATCCGCTACACGACGTCCACAGCGTCGTGGTGCCACCCGCGCAGATGCTGGCGCACCTGCAGGCCGGACGCATCGATGGTTTCTGCGTCGGTGAGCCCTGGTCGGCGGGCGCCGTCGAACAGGCGCAGGGCTTTACCCTGGCCACCAGCCAATCGATCTGGCCCGACCATCCGGAAAAGGTCCTGGGCTGCACCCGGGCCTTCGTCGAGCAGCACCCGAACACTGCCAGGGCCTTGGTCATGGCGGTATTGGCCGCCAGTCGCTTTATCGAACAGAGCTGCGAGAATCGCCGCAACACCGCGCAACTGCTCAGCGGCAAGGCCTATCTCGACGCCCCATTGACCCACATCGAGCCACGCCTGCTGGGTCACTATCAGGATGGGCTGGGTAACCAATGGCAGGATCCGCACGCCTTGCGCGTGCACGATGACGGGCGGGCCAACCTCCCCTACCTGTCCGACGGCATGTGGTTCATGACCCAGTTCCGGCGCTGGGGCCTGCTGCGCACCGACCCCGACTACCTGGGCGTCGCCCGTGCGGTTCAGCAACGCGCGTTGTACCGCGATGCGGCCACAGCGATTGGCGTGCCCTGTGCCGATACGCAAATGCGCAGCAGCCAACTGATCGATGGCCGCCACTGGGACGGCAGCGATCCTGGCGCATATGCCCGCAGTTTCTCTTTGCATGCGCTGGCCGAAATGCCTGCTGCACTCACCCGCCCCTGAAGGAGACGCAAGCATGCTGCGAATCCTGTTGATCGACGACACCGCGAAAAAAGTCGGTCGCCTCAAGGCCGCCCTGGTCCAGGCCGGCTTCGAGGTGATCGAAGAGTCGGGCCTGACCATCGACCTGCCGGCGCGCGTCGAAACGGTGCATCCGGACGTGGTGCTGATCGATACCGAGTCACCGGGCCGGGATGTCATGGAGCAAGTGGTGCTGGTCAGCCGCGACCGGCCGCGGCCGATCGTCATGTTCACCGACGAACACGACCCCAGGGTAATGCGCCAGGCGATCCAGGCCGGGGTCAGCGCCTACATCGTCGAAGGCATCCAGGCCGCGCGGCTGCAGCCGATCCTTGACGTGGCCATGGCCCGCTTTGAAAGCGACCAGGCGCTCAAGGCCCAGCTGCAGGCCCGCGACCAGCAACTGGCGGAGCGCAAGCGGATCGAACTGGCCAAGGGTCTGTTGATGAAAATGAAGGACTGCAACGAAGAACAGGCCTACACCCTGATGCGCCGCCAGGCCATGAGCAAGCAACAAAAGCTGATCCAGGTGGCCGAGCAGATCATTGCCATGAGTGACCTGCTGGGTTAAACGCAACGCCCGGCCTCATGCCGGGCTGGCTCAGCCCGTGCGCGTTGAGGCTTCACTCAATTGTTGCGCCAGCCGGACAATCTCGTGATTGACACGGGATTTGTTGCACACGACATCATTCAACTCCCAGGCTTTTTCGAAGGCGACGGCGAGTGGGCTGCCCTGGGTAGTGTCGCCAAATACGGAGTGCATATTCACATTCGCTACCGCAGGCATAAACTTTTGCAGCTCTTCAATTCGATACCCGGCCATGACCTCTTCGAGGTTGTGACCGCCCGCAAGGAATACCAGCGCCGAACCCAAGACGCCAAATAGCTTTTTCTCTTCTATACCTGAAGCCCCCAACTCCAACAGCAAACGTAACTGTGCGAATGCGCCCCCGGAGGTCGAGTTGACGAAGGATTGAACCTCCGAAGCAGTCACCGCTGTCGGCCAACCGGCTGACAGATTTGGCACGCTACGATCTGTCGACTTCGTCAGGGCCTGGGTAAACATCAAATCATTGTACGGCGCCGTCCTTTTAATGGTTCCTGGATAAAGCGACTCGGACCATTCATCAATGACATCCTGACGGCCACGAAACTCAGCAGAAAATAATGCCGAACCAAAGTAAACGTCTTGGAATGCTGTTCGGTCCACGGCGTGTGCAGCGCTGAAAACAATGTCGCTCAAGTCCCGTAAAAAACACTGGACCTGATCATCGTCGAGCGTCGCCTGTGGGTCTAGCGCGACCCTGTAGCCACCGGCCTGAAGGTGCCGAACGACCGCAGCGTGTTCGCTCAGACTGGTATTGAATGCTTCATGGTGTTCACCGCGGGCGGCCATTTCAATCAGCTTTTCCTTCTGCTCCAGTTGCAACAACTGACGCTCGCCGGCAGCCCCGTCGCTACGCATCTTGTCAATTTTTTCCACGGCGCCCTGCAGTGCCTTGATACGTGCAGAGATGAACTCAACTTGATATTCGGAAGCCGAACTAGCGGTGCCTAGTGCATCCCGTTGCGCAATCAAACCCTCCAATTTAGTCTCAAGGTTTTCCTTGGATATATATAAATCACTCACGTAGTCCCTGGCCGCCTGGGCCAGACCACAAATTTGCGTACTCAATCTATCGTCCTGTGCAGCCTGACGAATGTACTCAGCCGACAACGCCGTTTCAAAGTATCGCCTGACCGGATCCTTGAACTGCCTGTGCTCGCTGACATCGAGCGTTGAAATATCCACGCCTTGAGCGCAAACATAATCACCCACCGTGCACTCGGGGCTACTGCCCACCAAATATAAACTCATGACCTGAGTCCAGTTTTCCTTCCCCGGTGCTGTCAACGTCAGCAGCGCCTGTCCTTTCGTCAGTCCTTCAACCGAACAGGCATTTTCAATGCCTGCATTACTTGGCGTATGGCCGATCAACGAAGACCCGATTTGCATACTCTTCACCTTTACACTGACGCATGGCTGCTGCCCGATGCAGCTGCCCCGTCACCGTGCATCGCCCCTCGCCAGCAATCATGATGAAAATCTGATGATGAGCTGAAATTTCTGGTCCGGCATTTGCTTGGCAATACTCAGCGGTAGCCAACGGCGGTTGCCCCCTTCACGACAAAGACGTCGCACCCCCACTCGCGCAAGCGGGTCGGGTGGCGACGTCTTTTTCGTTTCCGTCCCTGTTCAACGAGGTGTTCGATGAATACGAGTTTCTGGAAGTCCGGGCATGTCCCCACCCTGTTCGCCGCCTTTTTGTATTTCGACCTGAGCTTCATGGTCTGGTACCTGCTCGGCCCGCTGGCGGTGCAGATCGCTGCTGATTTGCAACTGACCACCCAGCAACGCGGCCTGATGGTCGCTACGCCAATCCTTGCCGGGGCGATCCTGCGCTTTGTCATGGGCCTGCTGGTGGACCGGCTGTCACCCAAGACCGCCGGGCTGATCGGCCAGGTCATTGTCATCGTCGCACTGTTCTGCGCCTGGCGCCTGGGTATCCACAGCTACGAACAAGCCCTGTTGCTCGGGGTGTTCCTCGGCGTTGCCGGGGCCTCGTTTGCCGTTTCGCTGCCGCTGGCCTCGCAGTGGTACCCGGCCCAGCACCAGGGCAAGGCCATGGGCATCGCTGGCGCCGGCAACTCCGGCACCGTGTTCGCCGCGCTGCTGGCCCCGGCCCTGGCCGCAGGCTTTGGCTGGAACAACGTCTTCGGTTTTGCCGTGATCCCGCTGCTGCTGACCCTGGTGCTGTTCAGCCTGCTGGCGCGCAATGCCCCCGAGCGGCCCAAGCCCAAAGCCGTGGCCGATTACCTCAAGGCCCTGGGCGACCGCGATAGCTGGTGGTTCATGTTTTTCTACAGCGTCACCTTCGGTGGCTTTATCGGCCTGGCCAGTGCCCTGCCCGGCTACTTCAACGACCAGTACGGCCTGAGCCCGGTGACCGCCGGCTACTACACCGCCGCCTGCGTATTCGCCGGCAGCCTGATGCGCCCGTTGGGTGGTGCCCTGGCTGATCGCTTCGGCGGTATCCGCACCTTGCTGGCGATGTACAGCGTCGCCGCCATCTGCATTGCCGCCGTCGGCTTCAACCTGCCCAGCGCGGTGGCCGCCCTGGCCCTGTTCGTCAGCGCCATGCTCGGCCTGGGTGCCGGCAACGGCGCGGTGTTCCAGCTGGTGCCGCAACGCTTTCGCCAGGAAATCGGCGTAATGACCGGGCTGATCGGCATGGCCGGCGGCATCGGCGGCTTCCTGCTCGCCGCGGGCCTGGGGACGATCAAGCAGCACACTGGCGACTATCAGTTGGGCCTGTGGCTGTTCGCCAGCCTCGGCATTCTCGCCTGGTTCGGCCTGCACGGCGTCAAGCAGCGCTGGCGCACCACCTGGGGCTCGGCGGCGGTGACCGCGGCGCGGGTCTGAGGGTTACCCCATGAGCCTGCAACTGAGCTTTGCCCAGGCCAGCGCCAGCGGCCCCCGGGAGGAAAACCAGGACGCCCTGCGCCTGGTGACCCCCAACCCGGAACTGGCCGCCAGCAAAGGCTACCTGTTCGCCCTCGCCGACGGTGTCAGCCAGTGCGCCGATGGCGGCCTGGCGGCGCGGGCGAGCCTGCAGGCGCTGGCCCTGGACTACTACGCCACGCCGGCCACCTGGGGCGTGGCCCAGGCCCTGGACCGCCTGCTGCTGGCGCAAAACCGCTGGCTGCGCGCCAACGGCGGCGGCCAGCCGTTGCTGACCACCCTCAGCGCCCTGGTGCTGCGCGGGCGGCGTTTTACCCTGGCGCATGTCGGCGACTGCCGGATCTACCGCTGGGCTGCCGGGCAGCTGCAACGCATCAGCGAAGATCACGTCTGGGACCAACCGGGCATGCAGCACGTGCTCAAGCGCGCCCTGGGCCTGGACCAGCACCTGCAGGTCGATTACCTGGAAGGCGAGCTGCAGGCTGGCGAATGCTTCGTCCTGCTCAGCGACGGTGTCTGGGCCAGCCTCAGCGAAGCGCAGATCAGGGCCGTACTGCGCGAACAGATCGACCTGCAGGATGCCGCCCAGACCCTGGTGAGCTCAGCCCACCACAGCGGCAGCCAGGACAACGCCAGCGCGCTGCTGGTACGGGTCGAGCAACTGGGTGCCAGCAACCTTGGCGATTCCCTCGCGCAACTGCAACAGTGGCCGTTGCCGGTCGCCCTGCGCAGCGGGCAGTTGATTGACGGCTGGCGGGTCGAACAACAGTTGGGCCACAGCCGCCAATCCCTGCTGTACCGCGTACAGGACAATCAACAACAGGCATGGCTGCTGAAAACCCTGCCTGCCGAGCGCAAGGACGAACCCGGTGCGCAGCAAGCCCTGTTGCTCGAAGAATGGTTCATGCGCAGGGTGGCCGGGCGTTATTTCCCCGAAGTGCACCCGGCCAGCCAGCGCCAGCACCTGTACTACCTGATGCGCGAATACCCGGGCCAGACCCTGGCGCAGCTTTTCGCCCGCAGCGGCCCTTTGCCGCTGGCCCAATGGCAGTCACTGGCCCAGCAACTGCTGCAGGCGGTGGGCCTGCTGCACCGGCGCAATATCCTCCATCGGGACATCAAGCCGGAGAACCTGCACCTGGGCGATGACGGTCAACTGCGCCTGCTGGATTTCGGCCTGGCCTTCTGCCCCGGGCTCTCCGAAGACCGCGCCCATGAGCTGCCGGGCACGCCATCGTTCATTGCCCCCGAAGCCTTCGAAGGCACGCCGCCCAGCGCCCAGCAAGACCTGTACAGCGTTGGCGTGACGCTGTTCTACCTGCTCACCGGCCACTACCCCTATGGCGAAATCGAGGCTTTCCAGCGCCCGCGCTTCACCCAGGCGGGCAGCGCCGCACGTTATCGCCCAGACCTGCCCGAATGGCTCGAACACAACCTCGCCCAGGCGCTGGTGGCCGATCCCCAGCAACGCTTTGAAACCGCCGAGCAATGGCTGTTGCTGCTTGAACAAGGCGAACGCCAGCCGTTGAGTGTGCGCCCTCGGCCACTGCTTGAACGCGAACCGCTGAAGGTCTGGCGCGGCCTGGCGCTGCTGTCCTTGTTACTCAACCTGATCCTGCTGATCAGCCTGCTAAAAGGCTGACGGCACCCTTTGCCGATGAGGAATACTCTATGCATGCGAAAGTCTGGCTGATTGGTGCCGGCCCCGGTGATCCGGAGCTTTTGACCCTCAAGGCGGTACGCGCCCTGGCCGAAGCCGAAGTCGTGCTGATCGATGATTTGGTCAACCCGCAGATCCTTGAACACTGCCCGCAGGCGCGAGTAATTGCCGTGGGTAAACGCGGTGGTTGCCGCTCCACGCCGCAAGCCTTCATTCAGCGCCTGATGCTGCGTTACGCCCGCCAGGGCCGCTGCGTGGCCCGCCTCAAGGGCGGTGATCCGTGCATCTTTGGCCGCGGCGGCGAAGAGGCAGCCTGGCTGCAGGCCCATGGCATCGAAACCGAGCTGGTCAACGGCATTACCGCCGGCCTGGCTGGCGCGACCCAATGCGGCATCTCGCTGACCTTGCGCGGCGTCAGCCGTGGCGTGACCCTGGTCACCGCCCACACCCAGGATGACAGCCCGTTGAACTGGCAGGCGCTGGCCCAGGGCGGTACCACCCTGGTGGTGTACATGGGCGTGAGCAAACTGGAAGAGGTGCAGCAGGGCTTGCTGGCAGGTGGCCTGGCGGCGCAGACGCCGGTGGCCATGATCGAGAACGCCTCGCTACCCCAACAGCGCGAGCAACGCAGCAGCCTGGCGCAGCTGTGCCTGGATGCCGCCCGCTTCAAGCTGAGCAGCCCGGCGATCCTGGTGATCGGTGAGGTGGCTGCAGCGGACAGTGCAGCGCTGATGCAACTGACGGCCTGAATCGCAGGCAAAGAAAAGCCCGGCCTAGGCCGGGCTTTTCAGTAGGGCTTGGACCAATTACTTGGCTTGGGCTTCTACTTGTGCTTCTACGCGACGGTTAACAGCGCGACCAGCGTCGGTGGCGTTGTCAGCAACCGGACGGGTTTCACCGTAGCCAACCGATTCAACGCGGCCCGACTCAACACCGTACTCGTTGGTCAGAACCTGTTTAACGGCGTTTGCACGACGCTCGGACAGCTTCTGGTTGTAAGCGTCAGGACCGACGGAGTCAGTGTGACCTTCAACAGTGGTGGTGGTCTGTGGGTACTGCTTCATGAAGTCAGCCAGGTTCTTGATGTCGCCGTAGCTGTTTTGCTTCACAACCGACTTGTCGAAGTCGAACTTGACGTCCAGCTCAACACGTACGACTTCAGCAACAGCTGGGCAGCCGTCAGCGTCAACGGTAACGTTGGCAGGGGTGTCAGGGCACTTGTCGACGTTGTCGCAGACGCCATCGTTGTCGCTGTCGGAGCAGACTTCAGCAACTGGAGCAGGAGCGGCTTCAACCTTGCCACCACTACCACCGAAGTTCAGACCCAGACCAACGGTCGGACCCCACTCGGTGTTGCCGTTGTCGATGTTGTACATGGCTTCAACGCCGGCACGGGCGAAGAACATGTCGGTGATGTACCACTTGGCGCCAGCGCCCAGGTTGGCGAAGGTGGAGTGGTCACGACCGCTGCGCTCAGCCTGGCCCAGGCTCTCGTGAGCGAAACCAGCCGAAACGTACGGACGCAGAGCGTCGCCGACGGTACCGAAGTGGTAGGTCGCGTCCAGCTTGGTCTTGGAGCCTTTGATGTCTTTGTTGAAGACGTCGCCACGAGCGTTGTGAGTCTCGTTGTAGCCCAGGTCCAGGGACAGGTCGTCGGTCAGGAAGTAACCAAGGCGAACACCAGGATTGGTGCCAGTGTTCTTGAAATTGCGCTCGCTATCGTAGTATTGCTTGGTGACGTTGCCTTCAATTTCGACCGCGCCTTGGCCTTGTGCCAGAGCGCCGAAGGAAGTTGCGGCTACAAGAGAACCAATGGCCAAGCCCAAGGTGTTTTTCAATTTCATCCGTTAAATCCCCATCTGGTGATAGTTAAGCAGTCCCACCAACATCCGGGGGACAACTCGACGGCAAGTTTAGCAGAACTTGCCGGTACGTTAGAGATATTTGCGCGCCACTAAGTTTCAGTGAGGCCCGCAAATTTCTCACGTAGCTTGTCAAGCGCACGCTTGTACCGCATTTTCGTTGCGCTCAGGCCCATGTGCATGATATCGGCGATCTCCTGGAATTCCAGCTCTGCGACAAATCGTAGCACCAGAATCTCGCGGTCAATCGGATTGACATGCACTAGCCATTTGTCCAGCCCGCCTTTCTCTTCCGGTTTAGGCGCCTTCTCTTCCGAGGCTTCCTCGAGTGGATCAAGACTCAAGGCATCCATCAGTCGACGTTTGCGCCGCTCCTTGCGGTACTGGGTGATGCATTCGTTGTAGGTGATGCTGTAGAGCCATGTCTTGAACTTCGATTTGCCCTCGAAGTTCTTCAGCCCATAGAGCACCTTGAGCATCACCTCCTGACAGACATCGTCAGCGTCCCGATCGTTCCCTAAATAACGTGCACAAACGTTAAAAAGGGTCCGTTGGTAGCGGCGCATGAGCTCCTCATACGCGCGAGTAACATGAAACAGCTCCTCATGCGAACGCGCCACCAACTCCTCATCAGTGAGCTCGCGGGGGTCGTAACGCATGGGCAGCGAGTGAACTTTATTCAAAACGGATCTGGCCGACAGTCAGGTCAATGTCGCCGCATACCCCTGCCTGGGGCATTTTTGCGGCGGCATACATTAGCAGGATTTGCCCGGTTAGCGGCTATTGACTCGCTGTTCGAGCAGAATCCGGTTGGACAACGAGACCAGCTCGCCGTCGTCGGTCAGCAGGGTCGTCTTGACCGTGCCGATCTCCTCGATGTGCCCTTCGACCTCGCCAATCCGCACGTGTTGGCCCACTTGATACAGTTCACGCACGTAAATTCCAGCCAGAATCTGCCCGGCAATTTCCCGGCTGCCCAGGCCCATGGCCAGCGCCACGGCCAGACCAACGGTAATCAAACCGATGACAATCACGTGGTTGAGCAGGTCGGTCTTGACCTCGAGCTGGCTGATTGCCACCGAGATACTGATGATAATCACCAGGCCCTGGGCGATACGCCCAACACCTGCGGCATACTCCAGACCAATGCCTTCGGCGGCGCCGCGCACCAGGCCGTTGACCAATTGCGCCAGCAATACGCCCGCCAGCAGCACCAGCGCCGCGCCGAACACTTTCGGCAGGTACAGGGCAAGCATGTCGAGGGTCGCCGAGACGCGCTCAAGGCCAAGGGATTCAGCGGCCGAGACGAGGAAAATCAGCAGGACGAACCAGTAGACGATCTTGCCGATCAAGGTCGAGATCGGCACTTGAATGCCAACCCGGCTGAGCATCTTGGTCAGGCCGGTGCCGCCCATCAGGCGATCCAGGCCGAGCTTGGCCAGCAGTTTCGACAGCAAGGTGTCGAGCAGCTTGGCCACGACGAAACCGAGCAACACCACAACCAGGGCGCCGAACAGGTTGGGAATGAAGTTCGCCACTTTGGTCCACAATGCTGTCATGGCAGTGACCAGGCTCTGGGTCCAGAGATCAAGTTCCATATTCAATCGGCCTTATCAGCTTTACGAGCGGTAGCGTTTCGGCGCACCGGCGCAACATGCGCCGAGCCATTGTTCACGGCAATCATCAGCGCCTGGCTCCAACGGCCCAGCAGGCTGAACAGATCGCCCGCGCCAACCTGGCGGTTGGCGGTTTTCAAGACCCGGCCCAGGCAGGCATCGTCGTCGCGGTCCTGGCCGGACGGCGATGCCTTGAGCAGGTCTCGCAGGGATTCTTCAAACGGATCGTGCATAGGCACCTCGCGCAATATCTGTCAAAGACGAGGTCGCCACACAACGGGTCACATGAACCGGCCAGGCAGTTTGTGACTGCATGTTCACAAATTTCATCTTCACACCCAGCGCAGGCGGCGAAACAGCCACCATTGCCCCAGCGCCAGGGCCAGCACCAGCAAGCTGGCGAAGAGGAAGCCGTACGGGCTGTCGGAACCGGGAATACCGCCGACGTTGATGCCCAACAGCCCGGTCACGAAGCTCATGGGCAGGAAAATGCAGGTGATGATGCCAAAGCGGTACATGGTCCGGTTCATCCGCTCGCTGCGGCGCCGGTCTTCGCTTTCGAGCACCAGGGCGGCGCGTTCGCGGGTCAGTTCCAGCTCTTCCAGGTAGCGGGTCAGGCTGTTGTTGAGCTCGTTCCAGTAATCGGCGTCGTCGGCGGCGAACCAGGTCCACTTGTTGCGCGCCAATTGCGCGTAGATTTCCCGCTGCGGGTTGAGAAAACGCCGCAATCCGGCCGCGCGTCGGCGGATCTGCTGCAGGCTGCCCTGGTCCGGGGCATAGCGTTTGTCGACTTCAAGCTTCTCTTCTTCGCCATCGACCACTTCCGACAGGTCGCTGATCAGCGCCTGGACCTTTTCGGTCAACAGTTGCGCCATGCTCAGCAGTAGCTCCGAGGCGGTTTTCGGCCCACGACCCTCGGCCAGTTGCTGCAGCAGTTCATCACTGGCGCGCAACGGCCGCAGACGCAACGAGATCACCCGCTGGGCCTCGGCGAAGATGCGCACCGAGACCATGTCTTCAGGCTCGGCGCCGGGGTTGAGGTTGACCCCGCGCAAAAACAGCAGCATTTGCGCATCCGGCAATGGCAGCAGGCGCGGACGGGTGTTTTCCTCCAGCAGCAGATCGCAGGCAAACTCGTTCAGGCCGCTGTCGTGGCGCAACCAGGTGCGGGTCTGCGGGTGGCTGCGGTCCCAGTGCAGCCACAGGCTTTCCTGGGGCTGCAGGGCAAGGGCGTCCAGTTCAGTTCGGGCGATCGCACGGGCACCGCCTTTGCCATCCAGCACCAGGGCATGCACCAGCCCCCATTGCGCATTTTCTTCCTCGAACATCCCTACCCCACTGACCGGTTTCAGAGCTTTACTCAGGCATTTTCAACGGGCTTGGCGAGACGATCACGCCGTTGTTGTCGGCGTAGATGTATTCGCCCGGACGGAAGGTCACGCCGGCAAAGGTCACTGGCACGTTGAGTTCGCCAATGCCGCGGCGCACGGACTTCAGTGGGTGGCTGGCCAGGGCCTGCACGCCGACATCGGTTTGCGCCAGGACATCGACATCACGCACGCAGCCATAGATCACCAGGCCTTGCCAGTGATTCTTCGCCGCCTTTTCGGCCAGCATGTCGCCCAGCAAGGCATGGCGCAGCGAACCGCCGCCATCGACCACCAGCACCTTGCCGGTGCCATCGAGCTCGACCTGCTCTTTGACCCGCGAGTTGTCCTCGAAGCACTTGATGGTGACGATCTCACCCCCGAAGGAGTCGCGGCCACCGAAGTTGCTGAACATCGGCTCCAGCACCTGCACCAGTTCCGGGTAGGCGTCGCACAGATCGGGGGTGATGTAATGCATGGGAAACTCCTGTCGATTATCGAGACGATGAATGTCGCAGTTTCACTCAGTGAACGAGGCCCAGCGAGGCGGCTTTAGCCCCAAGGCTACACGTCACTGGCGGTGCGGTCACCTTGGTAGAGCAATCAGCGAACAGATGTTCGCTGAAAAACCCAAAAAATGACCAAAACCTTCACAATCGTCATATCTTAACGGGATCAGCCTGCCGGCGAAATGCCCTGCGCCGTCTCCGGCAGCAAAGCTGCCCGCGGATCCTGCAACCAGCGCTCGACCAATGGCCAGACCTGCGCCTGCGCCGGCTTGCTGACCAGCATGTCGACATGCCCGAAATTGTCGAAGCCCTCTTCGCGCCCCAGGCGGACAAACTGCTTGTGCTCACTGCCCAACTGCTCGAACAGCTTGCGGCAGGCCCACACCGGGTCCTGGTGATCCCCCGCGCCGGCCACCGCCAGCACCGGCACCTCGACCCCGGCAAGCCCCGCCCACCAGTCACGGTCCTTGTCGCCAAAGCGGCCAAACAGGCCGAACCAGCGCATGCTCTCCAGGGCCAGGCCAATGGGTTCGTCTTCCGGCCCACGCTTGAGCCGCGCGCCGGAAATCTGCGCAAAGCGCTTGAGCAGCAGACGCCCGCCCCACTCTACCGGCGGCAACTTCAGCGGCCAGTAAGTACGGCTGACCTGGGTGCCGAAAAACGCCACGCTGGCCACCTGTTCGGCCCCCAGGTACTGGCCGCCCAGCGCTGCCGCCAGGGTCGTACCACCGAGGGAATGACCGATCCAGTGCGCCGGCTGGCCGGCCTGCTCACAGACGAAGGCGGCAATCACCGGCAGGTCGTAACGGGCGTAGTCGGCCACGCGGTTGTGCCGGTAGTCATGGTTGCGCGGCGACAGCCCGTGGCCGCGCATCTCCGGGATCCACACATCGAAACCGGCGCGCGCCAGGTATGCGCCCAGGCCAATGCCCCGGGGCGAATACCAGAAGCGCCGGTTGGAAAAGCTGCCATGCAGCAAAACCACCGGGGTGCCACGCACCTCGGCTTGATCGGCCATGCCAAGACGGGTGAGCGCCAGCTCCACGGTGCGATCCGGGCTGTTACCGGCTTTGATCCGGTACACGTCCTCGCTCAGGTCGCCACGGCGCTCGGCACTGAGCAAGGCCACGGGAAAAAGGGTACTGCTGCTTTGCATAAGGTTCTTGCACAAAAAAGGGCGAGGTCCATCACTGGAACACGCCCTGGAATACGGTCGAAACCTTCACCGGCGTAACGGCCAGGTGAAGGTTCCGGTTCAGCGCATCAGTTCGCGGCCTGGCCTTCAGCCAGGAAGAACCAGGTCTCAAGGACCGAGTCCGGGTTCAGCGAGACGCTTTCGATGCCCTGTTCCATCAGCCACTTGGCCAGGTCCGGGTGATCGGATGGGCCCTGGCCGCAGATGCCGATGTACTTGCCCGCCTTGTTACAGGCCTGGATGGCGTTGGCCAGCAGCTTCTTCACCGCAGGATTTCGCTCATCGAACAGGTGCGCGATGATCCCCGAGTCGCGGTCCAGGCCCAGGGTCAGCTGGGTCAGGTCGTTGGAACCGATCGAGAAGCCGTCGAAGAACTCGAGGAACTCTTCGGCGAGGATGGCGTTGGACGGCAGTTCGCACATCATGATCACGCGCAGGCCGTTGTCGCCACGGGCCAGGCCGTTTTCGGCGAGCAGGTCGACGACCTGGCTGGCTTCGCCCAGGGTGCGCACGAACGGCACCATGATCTCGACGTTGGTCAGGCCCATCTCGTTGCGCACGCGCTTGAGGGCGCGGCACTCGAGCTCGAAGCAGTCACGGAAGGCTTCGCTGATGTAGCGCGAAGCACCGCGGAAGCCCAGCATCGGGTTTTCTTCTTCCGGCTCGTAGAGCTTGCCGCCGATCAGGTTGGCGTATTCGTTGGACTTGAAGTCCGACAGGCGCACGATGACCTTCTTCGGCCAGAACGCCGCAGCCAGGGTGCTGATGCCTTCGACCAGTTTCTCGACGTAGAAGCCGACCGGGTCGTTGTAGCCGGCAATGCGCTTGTCGACGCTCTCTTTCAGTTCGGCAGGCAGGCCGGCGTAGTTGAGCAGCGCCTTGGGGTGCACGCCGATCATGCGGTTGATGATGAATTCCAGGCGCGCCAGGCCGACACCGGCGTTGGGCAGCTGGGCAAAGTCAAAGGCGCGGTCCGGGTTACCGACGTTCATCATGATCTTGAACGGCAGCTCTGGCATGGCGTCGACGGAGTTCTTGCGCACGTCGAAGCCCAGCTCGCCTTCGAAGATCAAGCCGGTATCGCCTTCGGCGCAGGACACGGTCACGCCCTGGCCATCCTTGAGCAGCTGGGTGGCGTTGCCGCAACCGACAACCGCCGGAATACCCAGTTCACGGGCGATGATCGCCGCGTGGCAGGTACGCCCGCCACGGTTGGTAACGATGGCGCTGGCGCGCTTCATCACCGGTTCCCAGTCCGGGTCGGTCATGTCCGAAACCAGGACGTCGCCGGGCTGGACCTTGTCCATCTCCGAGACGTCCTTGATGATCCGCACCTTGCCGGCGCCGATGCGCTGGCCAATGGCACGGCCTTCGACCAGCACGGTGCCGGTTTCTTTCAGCAGGTAACGCTCCATGACGTTGGCCTGGGCGCGGCTCTTCACGGTTTCAGGGCGGGCCTGAACGATGTACAGCTTGCCGTCGTCACCGTCCTTGGCCCATTCGATGTCCATCGGGCACTTGTAGTGCTTCTCGATGATCATCGCCTGCTTGGCCAGCTCGCTGACTTCGGCGTCGGTCAGGCAGAAACGGGTGCGGTCAGCCTTGTCGACATCGACGGTCTTGACCGAGCGACCGGCCTTGGCTTCTTCGCCGTAGACCATCTTGATCGCCTTGCTGCCCAGGTTGCGACGCAGGATCGCCGGGCGGCCGGCTTCCAGGGTGCCTTTGTGCACGTAGAATTCGTCGGGGTTGACCGCACCCTGGACGACGGTTTCACCCAGGCCGTAGGCGCCGGTGATGAACACCACGTCACGAAAGCCCGACTCGGTGTCGAGGGTGAACATCACGCCGGCGGTGCCGGTTTCGGAGCGGACCATGCGCTGCACGCCAGCCGACAGGGCCACCAGCTTGTGGTCGAAGCCCTGGTGCACGCGGTAGGAAATGGCGCGGTCGTTGAACAGCGAGGCGAACACTTCCTTGGCGGCGCGGATGACGTTGTCGACGCCGCGGATGTTCAGGAAGGTTTCCTGCTGGCCGGCGAACGAGGCGTCCGGCAGGTCTTCGGCGGTGGCCGAGGAGCGCACGGCCACGGCCATGTTCGGGTTGCCCTGGGACATTTCGGCGAAGGCGCTGCGGATTTCGGCGTTCAGACGCTCGGGGAACTCGGCTTCCATGATCCACTGACGGATCTGCGCACCGGTCTTGGCCAGGGCGTTGACGTCGTCAACGTCCAGCGCATCGAGGGCGGCGTGGATCTGGGTGTTCAGGCCGCTCTGCTCGAGAAAGTCACGATACGCCTGAGCCGTAGTGGCAAAGCCGCCGGGGACCGAGACACCGGCGCCCGCGAGGTTACTGATCATCTCGCCGAGGGATGCGTTCTTGCCCCCCACATGCTCTACATCATGGACGCCGAGCTTATCGAGGGAAACTACGTACTCTACCAAGGTGATCTCTCCACTAACTGTGTTGGAAAAGCTCAGGTCGCCCGCCTGCCAGCTCTGGCTTGGCCGGGCGCTTGTGGCCTGGACCTGGAAAATAAGTGAGAATGCCGAACGCAGTGTTCGGTAAACCGAACCTATCATATCCAAGATTCGTCACCAGCTTAAGGCCCAAGGCGCAAATGAAACGATCTGCTTTCTTTATCTCCGATGGCACCGGCATTACCGCCGAGACGCTGGGACAAAGTCTTCTAGCGCAGTTCGATACCATTCCGTTCAATAAATTCACACGTCCGTACATCGACAGCGTAGAAAAAGCGCGTGCGATGGTACAACAAATCAATAGCGCCGCTGAAAAGGACGGTGTCCGTCCGATCATCTTCGACACCATCGTCAATCAGGATATCCGCGAGGTGCTGGCCACCTCCAACGGCTTCATGATCGACATCTTCTCGACCTTCCTGGCCCCGCTGGAGCAGGAACTGACTGCCCATTCCTCGTATTCGGTGGGCAAATCCCACTCGATCGGCGGCAACTCCAACTATATGGAACGCATCGAGGCGGTCAACTTCGCCCTCGACAACGACGACGGCGCGCGCACCCACTACTACGACAAGGCCGACCTGATCCTGGTCGGCGTGTCGCGTTGCGGCAAGACCCCGACCTGCCTGTACATGGCCATGCAATTCGGTATCCGCGCGGCCAACTACCCGCTGACCGAAGACGACATGGAGCGCCTGCAACTGCCCCAGGCCCTGAAGAACCACCAGCACAAGCTGTTCGGCCTGACCATCGACCCCGACCGCCTGACCGCCATCCGCCACGAGCGCAAGCCCAACAGCCGCTACGCAAGCTTTGCCCAGTGCGAGTTCGAGGTGCGCGAAGTGGAGAACCTGTTCCGCCGCGAGAACATTCCGCACATCAACTCCACGCATTTTTCCGTGGAAGAGATTTCGGCGAAGATTCTGGTCGAGAAAGGCGTCGAGCGCAGGTTCAAGTAAGAGCGGGCTTGAGGCAAAAAAAGCCCCGGCAGATGCCGGGGCTTTTTCATTTCAGCTCACACTCAGGACGGCACCACCATCGCCTGGCCACTCAAGGCCAGGTCCACCAGCTCGCGGTTGGCCACCGCGTACATGGCGTAGTCGGTACCGGTCGCCGCGCGCAGCTCGTCGAGCATGGCACGCCAGCGCTCGACCATGACCCGGTGCTGGTTCAGCCACAGGGCCACGCGGGCGTCCATGTCCTCCGGCGCATCGTCCATCTGCAGCACCGAGATGGTGATCGCCCGCTGCTGCAGGTCGATATCATCGCGGAAGGCTTCGCGGGCCAGGGCCTGCCAGTTGTTTTCCACCGGCAGGTTGCTGATCTCCTGCAGGTACCAGGTCAGGTCCAGGGCGCTGCCAACGGCGAAGAAGGCCTTGGCCACTTCGGCCGGGTCCTGGCCGGTGACGTCGGACGCTTCGATGATCGGCAACAGGGTGTACAGGTGCGTGGTTCCAGCCACCATGCGCGCCAGCAGCTCCGGCACACCGGCGTCGACGAAGCCCTGGTAACGGGTCATCCAGCGCTCGCGGGTCGGCCCTTCGAGCAGTTCGTCGAGCTTCAGGCCCAGTGCGGCGATCTTCGGCCCGAAGTGCGCCACGTCACGGCCAGCATCCTGCTCGTTGCGACGGCTACGCAGGAACCAGCGGGTCGCGCGGCGGCCCAGGCGCATCAGCTCGTCCATCAGGGTCAGCTGGATTTCCGCCGGGACTTGATAATCCAGGGCCTCGATCTGACGGAACCAGTGCGGCAGGTGGAAGATGTCACGCACGATCACATAGGCACCGGCGACGTTCGCCGGGCTCATGCCGGTGGACTCTTTCAGACGCTGAACGAAGGTGATGCCCATGTTGTTGACCAGATCGTTGGCGATCTGGGTGCTGACGATCTCACGTTTCAGGCGATGGCGGCGCATGGCCTCGGCAAACTTGCTCACCAGCGACGGCGGGAACGCGGTTTCCATGTCGCGGGTCAGGTAGTCGTCATCCGGCACCAGCGACTTGAGCAGTTGTTCCTTGAGGTCGATCTTGCTGTAGGAGATCAACACCGACAGTTCGGCACGGGTCAGGCCCTGGCCGGCCGCCAGGCGCTCGGTCAGTTGCTCTTCGGTCGGCAGGAACTCGATGGCACGGTCCAGCTTGCCACGGCCCTCAAGGTCGGCCATCAGGCGCTTGTACTCGGCGATGCGTTCCTTGGCCCGACGTGCAGCCAGCGACAATGCCTGGGTCTGCTTGTAGTTGTTGCCCAGCACCAGGCCGGCCACTTCGTCGGTCATGCTGCCCAGCAGCTGGTTGCGCTGCTTCTCGGTCATGTCGCCGGCCTGCACCACTTCGTTGAGCAGGATCTTGATATTGACCTCGTGGTCGGAGCAGTCCACACCACCGGCGTTGTCGATGAAGTCGGTGTTGGTCGCACCGCCGTTCAAGCCGAACTCGACCCGGCCCAACTGGGTCATGCCGAGGTTGCCGCCCTCGCCCACCACCTTGCAACGCAGCTCGTTGCCGTCCACGCGCAGGGCGTCGTTGGCCTTGTCGCCGACGTCGGCGTGGCTTTCTTCACTGGACTTGACGTAGGTGCCGATACCGCCGTTCCACAGCAGGTCGACCGGCGCCTTGAGCAGTGCGTTGAGCAGCTCGGTCGGGGTCAGCTTGTCGGCTTCGATGGCGAAGCGCTCTTTCATCTGCGGGGTGATCGCGATGCTTTTTGCGCTGCGCGGGAAGATCCCGCCGCCTTCGGACATGATGCTGGTGTCGTAGTCGCTCCAGGCCGAACGCGGCAGGTCGAACAGGCGCTGGCGCTCGGCAAAGCTGCTGGCAGGCTCCGGGTTCGGGTCGATGAAGATGTGCAGGTGGTTGAACGCCGCCACCAGTTGCAGCTTGTCGGACATCAGCAGGCCGTTGCCGAACACGTCACCGGCCATGTCGCCAACACCGACCACGGTGATCGGGTCTTCCTGGACATTGATGCCGCGCTCGCGGAAGTGCCGCTGCACGCCGACCCAGGCGCCACGGGCGGTAATGCCCATCCTCTTGTGGTCGTAACCGGCCGAACCACCGGAGGCAAACGCATCGCCCAGCCAGAAGCCGTAGTCGATGGCAATGCCGTTGGCGATGTCGGAGAAGGTCGCGGTGCCTTTGTCGGCGGCCACCACCAGGTACGGGTCATCGTCGTCATGACGCACGACGTTGGCCGGCGGCACCAGGGCGCCGTCCTTGAGGTTGTCGGTGATGTCCAGCAGGCCGGAGATGAAGATCCGATAGCAGGCGATGCCTTCGGCCTGGATATCATCGCGGCTGCCGCCCAGCGGCAGGCGGCGAGGCAGGAAACCGCCCTTGGCGCCGACCGGCACGATCACCGAGTTCTTCACCTGCTGGGCTTTTACCAGGCCCAGCACTTCGGTACGGAAGTCTTCCTCGCGGTCCGACCAGCGCAGGCCGCCGCGGGCGACGTTGCCAAAGCGCAGGTGCACACCCTCGACCCGTGGCGAGTAGACGAAGATTTCGAACTTCGGCACCGGCTTGGGCAGCTCGGGGATCAGCTTGGGGTTGAACTTGAAGCTGAAGTACGACTTGTTATGACCCTGGGCATCGGTCTGGTAGAAGTTGGTGCGCAGGGTGGCCTTGATCAGGTCCAGGTAGCGACGCAGGATGCGGTCTTCGTTGAGCACCTGAACGTCGTCCAAGGCAGTCAGGATGGCCTGTTCCAGACGCTGCTGCTTGTCGTCGAGGTCGTCGCTGGTGAGCTTGCGCGCCAGGTAGAAGCGGGTCTTGAACAGCCGGGTCAGCTCGCGGGCGATGTCGGTGTGGTTGTTCAGGGTGCTGGCGATGTAACCCAGGTCGAAGCCCAGGCGGATCTGCTTGAGGTAGCGGGCGTAGGCACGCAGCAGCGCCACGTCGCGCCACGGCAGGCCGGCGGTCAGTACCAGGCGGTTGAAGGCGTCGTTCTCGGCATCGCCATTGACGATGTGCACGAACGCATCCTGCAGGGTGTCGTTGAGCTGCTGGATGTCGAGGTTCAGGCCTTCGGCGGCGGTGAAGGCAAAGTCATGAATCCAGTACTCGCGGCCATTGGCATGGCGCAGACGGTACGGGAACTCGCCGAGCACGCGCAGGCCGAGGTTTTCCAGGATGGGCAGCACGTCCGACAGCGCCAGCGGCGTATCGGCGTGGTACAGCTTGCAGTGCAGTTGCTGTTTGCCAGCCTGGGTCAGCGGCTGGTAGAAGCTCATCACCAGCGGCTTGCGCTCGGACAGGGTCAGCAGGTGCTGCATGTCGACCACTGCCGAATGGGCGGCGAAACGCTCGCGGTAACCGGCCGGGAAGCCTTTCGGGAAGTCGGCCAGGACATTGGTGCCCTGGGCTTCGCCGAAGCTTTCGACGGTCAGGCTGGCGTAGTCGTCCTGCCACGAACGGCAAGCCTGGATCACTTCGTTTTCCAGTTGCTGCGGGTCGATGTCGATGCGGTTTTTCGGGTCGACACGCAGGATCAGCTGGACGCGGGCCAGGACCGACTCGGAGAAGAAGGTCCAGAACTCGCAGTCGCTGGCCTTGAGGCGCTCCATCAGCACATGCTGGATCTTCTGCCGCACTTCGGTGGAGTAGATGTCGCGCGGCACGTAGGCCAGGCAGTAGCAGAAGCGCCCGTACGGGTCCTTGCGCAGGAACACGCGAATCTTGTTGCGCTCCTGGATCTGCACGATCGACATGACGGTGCTGAACAGCTCGTCGACCGGGGTCTGGAACAGGTCGTCGCGGGGCAGCACTTCGAGAACCTGGGCCAGTTCCTTGCCCAGGTGCGCCTTGGGGTCGAAGTGCGAGCGGCGCTCGACTTCGGCGACCTTGCCGCGGATATACGGGATCGCGCGTACGCTTTCGCCGTACACCGAGGAGGTGTACAGGCCCATGAAGCGGCATTCCTTGATGACCTTGCCGTCGGCGTCCAGCTGGCGGATCGACACGTAGTCCGGGTAGGCCGGACGGTGCACGCGGCTTGGGTGCGCGGCCTTGGCGAAAGACAGCAGCAGCGGCTCTTGCAGGTAGTTGACGGCGTAGTCTTCGATGCGCAGGTCTTCAGCGGTGAGGCCGGCGCGCAGCAGCCGGGTCAGGCCGAGGAACGACTGCTCGTCGTACTGCAGCTGACCGCCCTGGGCGTCGCCATGCACGACGAATTCTTCGTAGCCGAGGAAGGTGAAGTGGTTGCCCAGCAGCCACTCGAGGAACGCCTTGACCTCGGCCTTGTCGTTTTGCGCCGGGGCGTAGGCGATCTGCTCGACCAGCGCCACGACCTCGCGCAGCTTGACTTTCATCGGCTCGAAATCGGCGACGGCGACGCGCACTTCAGCCAGCACCTGCTCAAGCTCGTGGGTCAGCAGGTTGAGTTCGGCGGAGTTGGCGCAGCGGTCGATCTCCAGGTACATCAGCGACTCTTGCAGTACGCCTTCGCCCTGGGTGCCCTTGGGCAGGATTTCCAGCAGCTCGCCCTTCGGCCCGCGACGCACGCTCAGGACAGTGGTCTGCAGGGTGTGGATGCTGTAGCCGCGGCGGTTGAGCTCGGTGCGCACCGAGTCGACCAGAAATGGCAGGTCATGGTGCAGGACTTCGACCGCCGTGTGGGTCGACTGCCAGCCATGGCGCTCGTAATCGGGGTTGTAGACGCGAACCTGAGGCTGGGTGTGATCGAAACGCTCGATGATGCGCCAGGCAGAGAGGGTGCAACCGGCCAGGTCCGACATACGGCGCTGGGTAAGCTCGTCCAGAGAGATGATGCCGAAGAACTGTTCGGCGAACAGCGCCACTTGTGGCAGTGCCTGTTCGCTGATGTGCTGCGCCAGGGCCGCTTGCAGTTGATGCTGGAAGTCGGCTTTGCTGGCTGCGGTGAAAAACGCCATCTGTGGTACTCCGCTTGGGCTTTATTATTGAGTGAAGCGTCGCGCGCGTCCGCCGTTTACGGATCAACGATAGCCAACCCGTAGCAGGAGGACGGTAAAACCATAGAAACAGGCGCTCGATGTGACCTATAAGTCACATCTTCCCGCTCCACGGATGGGCATCTGCAAAAACGACTGCCAGACGGGCTGTGTCTTTACGGGTGTCCATCGACAGCGCAGCTTAACGAGTGCCCGCCCGCCCCTGCTTGCGATGCTGCGACATATTCGGTCATTGAGGTGCAACCGCACGTTTATCCACCGGCCGAAGACTGGCAGAATCCTCTTTCAACTTATTGATCGAGCCGCTCATGCAACTGAAAACCGCCCTGCTCTTCGCCACCCCCTGCGATGATGAAGAAGACAACATGGCCACCCTGTGCTGCCACAGCGACA
This sequence comes from Pseudomonas sp. SBB6, assembly GCF_024213215.1. Lineage (NCBI taxonomy): Bacteria > Pseudomonadati > Pseudomonadota > Gammaproteobacteria > Pseudomonadales > Pseudomonadaceae > Pseudomonas > Pseudomonas sp. SBB6. Next base: position 582,695 of record NZ_JANAVH010000002.1, read on the forward strand.
AGGGCCAGATGTTTCTCATGACCCGCTATCCGGACGAAGACCGAGTGGACATTACCCTCGACGAGCATTACGCACCCGTCGAAGGTTTGAAGGTTACGTTCAGTGCCGAAAGGTTGCTGATTGAAGTTGCACCACTGGATGCCGACGCCCTCGGTGGTGACGACCATCTGGAAATCATCCTGACTTCAAAAGGCACCGACCTCGCCGAAGTCGAAGAAACCCTGCAGAACATCCTCAAGGGCACCGGCACCTACGTCAGCGAGCTGTAATCGCCCACGCGGTTTCTTGACAAGGAACCGCCGCAAAAGGCATTGTCTGACAACCTGATTAATGAGCTACCCTTCATGCTTGAGCTTCAGCGCCCCGATACCCTGGTCGAACGGGTTGTCGGCGCCATCCGTGCCGAAATCGATTCCGGTCGCCTGGCGGCCGAATCGCGCCTGCCCACCGAACAGCAACTGGCCGAGCAATTGAACGTCAGCCGCTCGGTGGTGCGCGAGGCCGTGGCTCAGCTCAAGGCTGACGGGGTGCTGATCGCCCGCCGTGGCCTGGGTTCGTACATCTCGCAAACCCCGACCGGCACGGTGTTCCGCTTTCCTTCTGCGCAAGGCCGCAGCCCGGACCTGGTGCAAATGTTCGAAGTGCGCCTGTGGATCGAGACCCAGGCCGCCTCGGTGGCTGCCCAGCGCCGCGATGCCGCCGACCTTGCGCGCATGAGCAAGGCCCTGCAGGAAATGCTCGACAAGCGCAGCGACTTTGCCGTGGCCGCCGCGGCTGATGTCGAGTTCCACCGCGCCATCGCCGAAGCCAGCAAGAACGATTACTTCGTCGCCTTCCATGATTTTCTCCGTGGCCAACTGGCCGCTGCCCGCCGTACTGCCTGGGAAAACTCCGCGGCGCATTCGGTGGGCGGCTCGGCCGATGCCCACCGTGAGCACCAGGCGCTGTACCAGGCCATCGCCGATGGCGACCGGGCTGGCGCTGCAGCTTGCGCCGAAGCGCACCTGCGAGCCTCGGCCAAGCGCCTGAAACTGGACCTGCCGAGCATCGACTGAACCCGCGTATTTAACGGGCGCCGATAGATAGCGCCCTTTTGTTTGACCTGCTTAGTCTGACAACCTGATAAGCAGACTCTATGACAAGAACAAACCAAGGTGACACCTGCATGATCTACGACTACTGCATCATCGGCGGCGGCATCGTCGGCCTTGCCACCGCCATGGCGCTGCTGGAACGCCAACCGGGCGCTTCGTTGCTGATCCTGGAAAAGGAAAGCAGCCTGGCCAAGCACCAGACCGGGCATAACAGTGGCGTGATCCACGCGGGCATCTACTACGCCCCGGGCAGCCTCAAGGCCGACCTGTGCAAGCGCGGCGCCCAGGCCACCAAGGACTTTTGCACCGAGCACCAGATCAAGTTCGAGGTCTGCGGCAAGTTGCTGGTGGCCTCCACGCCGCTGGAAGTCGAGCGCATGCACGCCCTGTACCAGCGCTCGCAACAGAACGGCCTGAAGGTCGAGCAGCTGGATGCCAAAGAGCTGCAACGGCGCGAGCCGAACATTATTGGCCTCGGCGGCCTGTTCCTCGATGCCACCGGCATCGTCGACTACACGCAGGTCTGCGAAGCCATGGCCCGGGTAATTCAGAAGGCCGGCGGCGAAGTCCACCTGCAAACCACGGTACGCGCTATTGTCGAAAGCGCCGACAAGGTCACCATCAGCAGCGACGACAAGGTCTGGAACGCGCGCCAGCTGGTCGCCTGCGCCGGCCTGCAATCCGACCGCCTGGCCACCCTGGCCGGGGTCAAAATCGACCACCAGATCATCCCCTTTCGCGGCGAATACTTCCGCCTGCCAGCGGCCAAGAACGACATCGTCAACCACCTGATCTACCCGATCCCCGACCCGGAGCTGCCGTTTCTCGGCGTGCACCTGACGCGAATGATCGACGGCAGCGTTACCGTCGGGCCCAACGCCGTGCTCGGCCTGGGCCGGGAGAACTACCGCAAGTTCTCGGTGAACTGGCGCGACGTGGCCGAGTACGCACGCTTTCCGGGGTTCTGGAAAACCCTCTGGAACAACCTCGGTTCCGGCACCGCCGAGATGAAAAACTCGTTGTTCAAAAGCGGCTACCTGGAGCAGTGCCGCAAGTACTGCCCATCGCTGAATGTCGAAGACCTGCTGCCCTATGAAGCCGGCATCCGCGCCCAGGCGGTGATGCGCGACGGCACCCTGGTGCACGACTTCCTGTTCGCCGAGACCCCGCGCATGGTGCACGTCTGCAATGCCCCGTCACCGGCGGCCACCTCGGCCATCCCGATCGGCCAGATGATCGCCGAAAGGATCTTCAACGCCCGCTGAACCCTGCTGCACACCTAACTACAAAGACAAAAAAGGAAACCTCAGATGTCGGTACATGAGGCGGCTGCGGCCGCGACCGAAACCCCGGAACAAAAAAGCAAGCGCCTGCGCAAGGTCGCCGCCGCGACCATCTTCGGCTCGATGCTGGAGTGGTACGATTTCTACCTGTACGCGACCATGGCGGCGATCGTCTTCTCGAAGATCTTCTTCGACCCGAGCAACCCGGCGGTGGCGTCGCTGCTGGCGTTTTCAACCTTTGCCATCGGCTTTATCGCCCGCCCCTTCGGCGGCGTGCTGTTCGGCTACCTGGGCGACCGCTTCGGGCGCAAGCAGGTGCTGGTCATCACCTTCTGCATGATGGGCGTGTGCACCACCCTGATCGGCCTGATCCCAAGCTACGCCTCGATCGGCATCTGGGCACCGATCATCCTCGTGCTGGTGCGCATCATCCAGGGCCTGGGCGCCGGCGCCGAGCTGTCTGGCGCGGCAGTGACCTCCTACGAGCACGCCAGCGAAGGCAAGCGTGGCAGCCAGGGCGCCTGGCCGGCACTGGGGCTGAACCTGGGCCTGCTGCTGTCGTCGCTGACCGTCTACCTGCTGACCATGAACGGTAACGAGTTCCTGCTTTCCGGCGGCTGGCGCATCCCGTTCATCTGCAGCATCGTGCTGGTGGGTGTCGGCCTCTGGGTGCGTAAAAGCATCCCGGAGACCCCGGACTTCAAAGAGCTCGACAAAACCCCGGCCGAAGACCAGGAATCGCCGCTCAAGCTGCTGTTCAGGAATGACCTCAAAGGCCTGGCCGTGGTGTTCTTCGTGGCCATCGGCTACAACGCCCTGAGCTACATCTTCAAGACCTTCTCGCTGGCCTACCTGACCCAGTACAAGGGCGTCGAAGCCCATGTCACCTCGCTGTCGGTGACCATCGCCAGCCTGGTGGCCATCATTGCCGTGCCGTTCTTCGGCTGGCTGTGCGACAAATGGAGCAGCAAGACCGTGCTGATGCTCGGCGGGATGTTCTCGGTGCTGTTCGCCTACCCGTTCCTGACCCTGCTCAACACCGGCGAGCCGATGATGATCTACCTGGCGATTGCCATCGGCACCGGCATCCTCGCGCCGATGATGTTTGCCCCGCAGGGTTCGTTCCTCAGCCGCCAGTTCCCGACCCAGACCCGCTCTTCGGGCTTTGGCACCGGGCGCGAGATCGGCACGGCGGTGGCTGGCGGCCTGGCACCGCTGGGTGGCCTGGCGCTGGTGGCCAATTCGGCGACCCACTCCACCGATGGCGTGGCGCTGATCCTGGTGGTGGCGGCGGTGCTGGTGGTGGTGTTTGCCCTGTGTGACCAGGGGCGCAAGCATTCCAGCTTCAAGAACTGAGTGACCGGCAAGGCTCTGCCTTGCATCGCTGGCAACGCCAGCTCCCACAGGGTCAGCGCGATCCCTGTGGGAGTTGGCGTTGCCGACGATGGGCTGCGCAGCAGCCCCTGACTTTGCGATTTGAACAAATTTCCCTGCTGCCGTTAGTCGCCAGCCCCCCGGATGCATTAAAGTATCAGCCCCCGCCCGGGCGCTTTTACGCCGCACGCCCTGGCTTTTTTCCAGGAACCTTCAACGATGGAACACCGTGAGGCGCTGATCGCGCTGCGCACCTTTCTTTCAACCCAGATCCTGGGCCAGGAAAAACTCGTCGAGCGCTTGCTCATCGTCCTCCTCGCCGACGGCCACATGCTGGTAGAGGGCGCCCCGGGCCTGGCCAAGACCAAGGCCATCAAGGAACTGGCCGAAGGTGTCGAAGCCGAGTTCCATCGTATCCAGTTCACCCCCGACCTGCTCCCTGCCGACATCACCGGCACCGAGATCTATCGCCCGGAAACCGGCAGCTTTGTGTTCCAGCAAGGGCCGATCTTTCACAACCTGGTACTGGCCGACGAAATCAACCGCGCCCCGGCCAAGGTCCAATCGGCGCTGCTCGAAGCCATGGCCGAGCGCCAGGTCAGTGTCGGGCGCAGTACCTACGAGCTGTCGCCGCTGTTCCTGGTGATGGCCACGCAGAACCCGATCGAACAGGAAGGCACCTACCCGCTGCCCGAAGCCCAGCTCGACCGCTTCCTCATGCACGTCAAGATCGGCTTCCCGGATGCCGCCGTCGAGCGGCGCATCCTCCAGCAGGCCCGTGGCGAAGCGCTCAATGGCGAGACCAAGCCGGAGCGCCGGGTCAGCCAGCAAGCGATCTTTGCCGCGCGCAAGGAAATCCTCGGCCTGTACATGGCCGATGCGGTGGAGGAATACCTGGTGCAGCTGGTCATGGCCACCCGCACTGCGGCCAAGTTCGACCTGGAACTGGCCGACTGGATCGCCTACGGCGCCAGCCCGCGGGGCTCGATTGCCCTGGACCGCTGCGCGCGGGCCCATGCCTGGCTTGCCGGGCGCGACTTCGTCAGCCCCGAAGACATCCAGGCGGTGCTGTTCGACGTACTGCGCCACCGCATCATTCTTTCCTTCGAGGCCGAGGCCGCCGGGATTGACCAGGACCGGGTGATCCAGCGCATCCTCGACGTCGTCGCCGTCGCCTGACCCCATGCCCAATCGCCTGCTGGCCGCGCCCGGAATTCGCATCAGCCTCACCGAGCTGATCGAGATGCGTCACCGCGTGCGCGAAGTGCAACTGTTCTCCCGGCCGGGCCAGCGCAGCCCGCTGGTGGGCCTGCACCACTCGAAACTGCGCGGACGCGGGGTCGACTTCGACCAGGTGCGGGTCTACCAGGCCGGCGACGATGTGCGCAACATCGACTGGCGGGTCACCGCGCGCACCCAGGAGCCGCACACCAAGCTGTTTCATGAGGAACGCGAGCGGCCGATCTTCATTCTCGTCGAACAGAGCCAGCGCCTGTTCTTCGGCTCGGGACTGATGTTCAAGTCGGTGCTCGCCGCCCAGGCCGCGGCGCTGATCGGCTGGGCCGCCCTGGGCCACAACGACCGCATTGGCGGCCTGGTGTTCGGCGACAACGAGCACTACGAGATCAAGCCACGGCGCAGCAAGCAGAGCCTGTTGCAACTGCTCAACCGCCTGGCGCGGGTCAACCAGTCGCTGCATACCGAAGCCGTGCCCCAGGCCGACAGCCTCGGCATTGCCCTGCGCCGCGCCCGTGAAGTGCTGCGCCCCGGCAGCCTGGCGATCATCATCTGCGACGAGCGGGCGCTGACGCCTGCGGTCGAACAACAGCTGAGCCTGCTTTCGCGCCATTGCGACCTGCTGCTGTTGCCGCTGTCCGACCCGCTCGACCACGCCCTGCCCGCCGCCGGCCTGCTGCGCTTTGCCCAGCGCGGTGCGCAACTGGAGCTCGACACCCTCGACCCGACCCTGCGCAAGAGCTACCGCCAGCAAAGCGAAGCGCGCATCGAGCGCTGGGAACTGCTGGCGCAAAAGCTGCAGGTGGTGTTGATGCCGTTGAGCACCCAGAGCGAAATGATCGAGCAACTGCGCGAGTACCTCAACGCGCAACGACCGGGGAAAACCTCGTGAACCCGCTCGATCAGTTGCAACCCTTGATCAGCCCGACGCCGATCGGCTGGTGGCCGCTGGCCCCGGGCTGGTGGGCACTGCTGTTGCTGCTGCCACTGCTGGTTTGGGGCCTGTGGCGGCTGCGCCACTGGCGCCCGGGCAAAAAAGCCATCGTGCGCGCCGAGCTGCCCCTGGACCCGGTACGCATCGAAGCCCTGGCCGAACTCGCGCGCCTGCCCAAACCCTACGACGGCGCCCCGGCCGGTGCCTGGCTGCAGCAGATCAACGCCCTGCTCAAACGCCTGTGCCGCAACCATTATCCGGGCAGCCACAGCCATACCCTCAACGGTCGCCAATGGCTGGCGTTTCTCGATAACCGCTGCCCGGCCGCCGGCCTGACCCGCTGGATGGTGCTGGTCGAAGGCGCCTACAAACCCGAATGCAAACTCGACGACAAAGCCATCAACGGCCTCAACCAGTCGGTCGAAACCTGGATCCGCAAACATGTTTGAGCTGGCCTGGCCGTGGGTCTTCATACTGTTGCCGCTGCCCTGGCTGGCGCGCCTGCTGCTGCCGGCCGCCGACAGTGGTGAGCCGGTGCTCAAGGTCAGCTTTCTCGATGAACTCGAAGGCCTGGCCGGGCGCCGCGCGCGCCTGAACCTGCCGACCTGGCGCCAGCAGGCGCCGTTCGTGCTGGTGTGGCTGTTGCTGCTGTTTGCCGCCGCCCGCCCGCAATGGCTGGGCGAGCCGTTGCCGGTGGCCGCCAGTGGCCGCGACCTGCTGGTGGCGGTGGACGTCTCCGGCTCCATGGACTTTCCCGACATGCAGTGGCAAGGCGACGACGTCAGCCGCCTGACCCTGGTCAAGGCCCTGCTCGGTGATTTTCTTGAAGACCGCCAGGGCGACCGCGTCGGCCTGATCCTGTTCGGCAGCCAGGCCTACCTGCAGGCCCCGTTGACCTTCGACCGGCGCACCGTACGTACCTTCCTCGACGAAGCGCAGATCGGCATCGCCGGCAAGAACACCGCCATCGGCGACGCCATTGGCCTGGCCCTCAAGCGCCTGCGCCAACGTCCGGCACAAAGCCGGGTGCTGGTGCTGGTCACCGACGGCGCCAACAACGGCGGGCAGATTCACCCGCTGACCGCCGCGCGCCTGGCCGCCCAGGAAAACGTGCGCATCTACACCATCGGCATCGGTGCCGACCCGGAACAAACCGGTACCGCCGGCTTGCTGGGCATCAACCCAAGCCTGGACCTGGACGAAGCCTCGCTCAAGGAAATTGCCGAGCTGACCGGTGGTAGCTACTTCCGCGCCCACGACGGCGAAGAACTGCATGCCATCGGCGAAGCGCTCGACCGCCTGGAGCCTGTGGCCCAGCAGCCAACCCAGGCGCGCACCGCCCAGCCGCTGTACAGCTGGCCGCTGGCCTTGGCCTTGGTGCTGAGCCTGCTGCTGGTGATCGAGCAGCAATGGCCGGACAACCTGCTGCAGCGCTTGCTGCGCCGCCCGCGCTTCTTGCAGCCGCACCCGGAATGGCGTCAGCGCCTGCAACGGCTGCGCTTGAGGAGGCGCCGATGAGCGAATTGTGGCCGCAATGGCTGCGCCCGCTGTGGCTGCTCGTCCTGCCGCTGCTGGCCTGGCTGCTATGGAAGCTTTGGCACCGGCAAAAACGCGCCGGGCGCTGGCAGATGATCCTGCCACCGGCCTTTCATGCCGTGCTGCTCGGTGGCGGCAGCGGCCGCGACAGCAAACTGCCGTGGATCGCCCTGGGCCTGGCCTGGTTGATCACCGTGCTGGCCCTGGTCGGGCCCAGCTGGCAGCGCCTGGAAGATACCCGCCAGCGCCCGGCCGACCCGCTGGTGATCCTGCTTGAGCTGACCCCGCAGATGCTCGCCGACGACGCGGCGCCAACCCGCCTGGAACAGGCCCGACGCAAGATCCTCGACCTGCTCGAGCACCGCCGCGACAGCCAGACCGCGATCATCGTCTATGCCGGCAGCGCCCACACCCTGGTGCCGCTGTCCGACGACCTGGCCACCAGCCGCAACCTGCTCGAAGCCCTGGATCCTGCGATCATGCCGCAAGCCGGGCAGCACGCCGACCTGGCCGTGCGCAAGGGCCTGGCCCTGCTCGCTCAGGCCGGCCTGGGCCAGGGCCGGCTGCTGTTGATCGGCTCCTCGCTCGATGCCCAGGAGCGCCAGGGCATTGTCCAGGCCCTCGGCCGCCAGGGCCCGAGCCTGTTGATGCTCGGCGTCGGCAGCGCCGAGGGGGCGCCGGTCAAGCAGGCCAACGGCGAGTTCCTCAAGGACGACCAGGGCGGGATCCTCCTGCCGCGCCTGGACAGCGCCAGCCTCAAGGCTTTTATCAACAGCACCGGCGGGCGCTACCGCAGCGCCCGCATCGACGACCTCGACCTACGCGGCCTGCGCCTGTTCGACAACCCGCGCAGCCTGCGTGACGATGGCCAGACCGTGCAACTCGACAGCTGGGCCGACCAGGGCTACTGGCTGTTGCTGCCACTGTTGCTGCTGGCCGCGTGCGCCGGCCGTCGCGGTTGGTTGTTCTGCCTGCCGTTGCTGCTGGCCGTGCCGCAGCCCAGCCACGCCTTCGAGTTCAACGACCTGTGGCTGCGCCCTGACCAGCAAGGCCAGCGCCTGCTTGAACAGCAACGTCCGGCCGATGCCGCCCGGCACTTCGCAGACCCACAGTGGAAAGGCCTGGCGCTGTATGAAGCTGGCGACTTCAACGGCGCCGCCCGCCAGTTCGCCCAGGGCAACAGCGCCGCCGACCATTACAATCGCGGCAACGCCCTGGCCCGCAGCGGTGAACTGGAAGCGGCGCTGGATGCCTACGAGCAGGCCCTGGAACGCCAACCGGAACTGCAACCGGCACTCGCCAACAAGGCACTGGTCGAACAGTTGCTGCAACAACGCCAGGCCGAACACGCGCCCGAGCAACCGCCGGAAGACAACCCGCAGAGCAACCCCAACAGCAGCAGCGACACTGCCAGCAGCTCGCAGAACGCCCAGGACCAGGCCGCGGCAAAACCTGCGCAGGATCCGGATGAAGCGGCCAAGGCTGAGGACAGCAGCAGCGAGCAGGCGCAGAACAGCGCCAGCGGCGCTGACGACGATGACACCACCCGGCCGCCCCAGCGCCCGGCTGACAGCAGCCTCGATGCCGAACAGCGCCAGGCCCTGGAACAATGGCTGCGACAGATCCCGGACAACCCGGCCGAGCTGTTGCGGCGTAAATTCTGGTATGAACAGCAACAACATCAGGAAACCCATCGATGAGTCGCGTTTGCGTCCTGGTCTTCAGCCTCTTTCTCGCCCTGCAGGTGCAGGCAGCGGCGCTGCTCGCCAGTGTCGACCGCACACGCCTGAATGCCGGCGAAACCCTTGAGCTGACCCTCGAGACCCAGGACGTCACCCAGTTCGGCAAACCCGACCTGACGCCACTGCAGGCCAACTTCGAAGTACGTGGCACGCGCCAGGTCAACAGCCTCAACAGCCTTGACGAGAGCAGCGCCAACACGCGCTGGATCATTACCCTGCTGCCGCGCCAGAGCGGCAGCGTGGAAATTCCCGCCCTGCAGCTAGGCGAAGTGCGCAGCCAGCCGATCAGCCTGCAGATCCAGGCCAACGAAGTCAGCCGCGAAAACCAGGGCCCGGTGTTCATCGACGCCAGCCTCGACCAGCCGCAAGTCTACGTCCAGGCCCAGGCGGTGCTGACCCTGAGCATCTACCACTCGGTACCGCTGTACGACGACAGCAGCCTCAGCCCGCTGCAACTGGACAACGCCAAGGTCGAGCCGCTGGGCGAGTCGCGCACCTTCGAGAAAGTCATCGACGGCGTGCGCCACGGGGTGATCGAGATGCGCTACGCGATCTACCCCCAGCAAAGCGGCGATCTGAAAATCCCGGCCCTGAACTTCAGCGCCACCGCCGCGCAGAACGATGCCGAGCAGGAGCTCAACTCCCCGCGCGCCGGCAAGCAGGTGCAGGTCAGCTCGACGCCGCTGGTGCTGACAGTCGACCCGATCCCGGCCGACTACCCGGCCAATGCGCCCTGGCTGCCGGCCAACAGCCTGACCCTGGAAGAACACTGGAGCCCGGACCCGGCCCAGCAGCAGACCCAGATCGGCGACTCGCTGACCCGCACCGTGATCCTCCAGGCCGAGGGCTTGTCCAGCGCCCAGCTGCCGCCGCTGCCGGGCACCGAAGTGACCGGCCTGCGCCGCTACCCGGACCAGCCGCAATTGCGCAACCAGGTCAACGACCGTGGCCTGCTCGGTGTGCGTGAAGAGCGTGAAGCGCTGGTGCCGACCCACAGCGGCCGGCTGGAACTGCCGAGCCAGGAAGTGGTCTGGTGGAACACCCGCGAAGATCACCTGGAACGCAGCAGCCTGCCCGCTCGTAGCCTGCAGATCGAGGACAACCCGGCGTTGAGCGCCGACAAGCCGGCCAGCGTCGATCCGGTCACGGTGCAAACCCACCTGCTCTGGCCCTGGCAGCTGAGTACCCTGGTACTGGCCCTGACCACCCTGCTGGGCTTTGCCCTGTGGTGGCGGGCGCGCTCGCAACCGGCGGTGCTGCGTGCGGCGCAAACCGGGCCGAGCCCGCGTACTCTGCTTGATGACCTCAAGCGCGCGTGCCAGGCCAACGACCCCCAAGCCACGCGTCAGGCCCTGGATGCCTGGGCGCGCCAGCAACCGGAAACCCTGGCCGAGATGACCGCACGTTTCGTGCCGCTGTCCGATGCCCTCGATGGCCTCAACGGCGCGCTGTACAGCGAAAGCGGGCAGTATTGGCAAGGTGAAGAATTATGGCGGGCCATTGGCACCATCCCGGCCGCCGAGCAGGTCCAGCCTGCGCAAAGCGAGAGCGGCAGCCTGCCGCCGCTGTACCCCAAATAACCTCAAGGCGTGGCGCCCCGGGCGCTATGCCGGCACACTGCGGAACCCTTCATGCGTCTGTTTCACACCTCCGACTGGCACCTGGGACAAACCCTGCACGGCCAGGAACGCGATTTCGAACACGCCTGTTTTCTCGATTGGCTGCTCGGCCAGCTCAAGCTGCGCCAGCCCGATGCCCTGCTGATTGCCGGCGACATCTTCGACACCGTCAACCCGCCGGTCAAAGCCCAGGAGCGGCTCTACGACTTCATCGTCCAGGCCCACGAACAGCAGCCCAAGCTGAACATCGTGATGATCGCCGGCAACCACGACTCCGGCTCGCGCATTGAACTACCGGCGCCGCTGATGCGCCGCCTGCGCACCCACGCCCTGGGCCGGGTGCAGTGGCTGGACGAAGGTGAACTGGACAGCGAGCGCCTGTTGATTCCGCTGACCAACGCCAAGGGCAAGGTCGCCGCCTGGTGCCTGGCGCTGCCGTTCCTGCGCCCGGCGGAAGTCACCGGTGCGCACCTGGGCGATGACTACCTGCGTGGCATTGCCCAGGTCCACGAGAAACTCATCGCCGCCGCCCTGCAACGGCGCAAGGCCGGCCAGGCGCTGATTGCCGTGAGCCACGCGCACATGGCCGGTGGCTCGGTCTCGGAAGACTCCGAACGCAGCCTGATCATCGGCAACGCCGAAGCCTTGCCGGCGCGCCTGTTCGCCCCGCAAATCAGCTATGTTGCCCTCGGCCATCTGCACAAGCCGCAGAAGGTCAACCGCGAAGAGCGCATCCGCTACAGCGGCTCGCCAATCCCGCTGTCGTTCTCGGAAATCGGCTATCAACACCAGATCCTCGAAATCGAACTGGACGGCGCCAACCTGGCCAGCGTCGAATCGCGCCTGGTGCCGCGGGCCGTGCACCTGCAACGGCTGGGCCCGGCGCCGCTGGCCGAGGTGCTCGAGCAATTGGCCGAGCTGCCGGTGATTGACCTGCTCGACGATCCGCAACGCCAACCCTGGCTGGAGATCCGCGTACGCCTGGACGAGCCCCTGCCCGACCTGCGCGCCCAGCTCGAAGGCGCCCTGCACGGCAAGGCCGTGCGCCTGGTGCGCATCGCGGCCGAGTATGCCGGCAACGGGCGCAGCGAGGATGAGCGCAGCGCCGACTTGCTGGAACTGGGCCAACTGACCCCGCACGAGCTGTTCAGCCGCGCCTGGGAACAGGCCTATGGCAATGCCGTCGACGAACAGACCCTGGCCGACTTTGCCCTGTTGCTCCAGGACGTCCAGCAGGAGGAAGAACAGCCATGAAGATTCTCGCCATCCGCCTGAAGAACCTGGCCTCCCTGGAAGGCCCGATCGAGATCGACTTCACCGCCGAGCCGCTGGCCAGCGCCGGCCTGTTCGCCATTACCGGGCCCACCGGCGCCGGCAAGAGTACCCTGCTCGATGCCCTGTGCCTGGCGCTGTTCGGCGCCGTGCCGCGGCTGAACAACATCGGCCGCGAGACAAAGCTGCCGGAGGTCGACAGCGACATCCTCACCAGCGACCCGCGCACCCTGCTGCGCCGGGGCTCGGGCAGCGGTTTTGCCGAGGTGGATTTCGTCGGCATCGATGCTCGCCGCTACCGTGCCCGCTGGGAAACCAACCGCGCCCGCGACAAGGCCAATGGCAAGCTGCAAGGCAGCCGCCAGAGCCTGCACGACCTGGACAGCGACCAACTGCTGAGCAACCAGAGCAAGGCCGAATACAAGCAACTGATCGAGTCGCGCCTGGGCCTGAACTTCGAACAGTTCACCCGCGCGGTGATGCTGGCCCAGAGCGAGTTCAGCGCCTTTCTCAAGGCCGATGACAAAGAACGCAGCGAGCTGCTGGAAAAGCTCACCAACACGGCGATCTACAGCCAGTTGGGCCGCCGTGCCTACAGCAAGAGCAAGGAAGCCGAGGAGGCGCACAAGGCCCTGCAGGATCAGGCCAGCGGCGTGATGCCCATGGCCGCCGAAGCCCGCGCCGAGCTCGACCAGCGCTATGGCGCAGCGCTGGAGCGCTTCAAGGCCGAACAGGCACACCTGCGCCAGCTTGAGCAGCAACGCACCTGGTTGAGCGAACTGTTGCAGTTGCAGGAGCAGGTGCACGCCAGCACTGCGCAACTGCACAGTGCCCAGCAACACAACGACAGCCTGCACGGCGAGCGGCTGAAACTGGCGCGCCTGGAACAACTGGCACCGCAGCGTCACCAGTTCGCCCGTCAGCAGGCGCTCAATGCCCAGCTCAGCCCGTTGGCGATGAGCATCGCCGCGCAGCGCCAGCTGCATGACGACCTGCACAGCCGCCAGCAACACGTGCAGGATGACCTGAGCAAGGCCCGCGAAGCCCTCACCCAGGCCCTGGCCCAACAAACCGACAGCGCGCCATCGGTACGCCAGGCCTTTGCCGAGCAGAACACCCTCGCCCGCCTGCACCAGGAACTGGCCAACAGCTCGACGCTCAAGCAGCAGGCCGAACAGGCCAGTGGCGAAGGCCAGCAACAGCTGTTGACCCTCAATGAACAACAACGCCTGAGCGAACAGCGCCTGCAGCAGATCGGCCAACAGCTGGAGCAAAGCGCGCCGCTGGCCGGGCTGAGCGAAGCCTGGAGCGCCTATCGCGACCGCCTGCAGCAACTGATGCAACTGGGCAACCGCCTCAACCAGGGCCATGCCGAGCTGCCTGGCCTGCAGGAGCGTGCCAGCCAGGCCAGTGCCCAGCTTGAGGAGCAGCGCGCCGCCCTGGCCCTGCTCTACCGCGAAGCCGAGGCTGAGCCCCAAGCCCTGGCCGAACAGATCGGCCTGCTCGGCGAGCTGCTGCAGAAAAACCGCCAGCAGCAGCGTCAGGTCGAAGAACTGAGCCGGCTGTGGAGCAACCAGCAGGACCTCGAACAGCGCCTGCAAGCCTTGCGCGAGCGCCAGCAAGCGGCGTTGAAGCAACGCGAGCAGCTGATCAGCGAAGGCCTCAATGGCAAGAACCAGCTGACCGCCGCCGAGCAGGCGCTAAGCGTTACCCGCCAGTTGCTCGAACGCCAACGCCTGGCCCGCAGCCAGAGCGTCGAAGAGCTGCGCGCGCAACTGCAAGACGACCAGCCCTGCCCGGTGTGCGGTAGCCAGGAGCACCCTTATCACCAGCCAGAAGCGCTGCTGCAAAGCCTCGGTCGCCATGACCAGAACGAAGAGGCCAACGCCCAGCAGGTGGTCGACGGGCTGAAGCAGCAGCTCGATGAGCTGCGCACTCAACTGGGCGGCGTCAACGGCCAGATCAAGGAGTACCTGCACCAGCAGGAGCAACTGGGCAACCAGCAACACGCGCTGCAGCCAAGCCTTGAAGCGCACCCGCTGTACCCGTCGCTGGTCGAGCAGGACGCCAGCCAGCGCAGCGCCTGGCTGGACTTGCAGGCACGCAACCTGAACCACGACATCAGCCGTGACGAACAGCGCCAGCACGCCCTGTTGACCCTGCAAAAAGACGCCGCGCGCCTGCAACAGCAATTGCAGGCGGCCCAGCAAGCCAGCCAGCAGGCCGACCAGCACCTGAGCCAGCAGCAAACGGCGCTGGCCAGTGACCAAGAGCGCCTGGAGCAGGAGCTGGCCAGTTTCGCCAGCCTGTTGCCAGCCGAGATCCTCAACGACCTGCGCCAGGAGCCGGCTGCCGCCTTCATGCGCCTGGACCAGCAACTGGCCCTGCGCCTGGACCTGCTGCAACGGCAAAAGGACGAACAGCAGGAGCACGGCGAGCGCCAGCAGACCCTGGACAAAGCCCAGCTGCAGCAACAGGCACGGATTCAGAAGCAGGAAGAACTGCAACAGCAGTTCAGCGAGCTGGAGCGCCAGCATCAAGCCAGCCGCGACAGCCTTGCCAGCCTGCTCGGCGAACAGGCCAGCGCCGAGCATTGGCAGCAGCATCTGGACCAGGCAGTGGAGCAAGCGCGCCAGGCCGAAACCCAGGCCGGCCAACAGCTGCAGGAAACCCAGGCACGGTTGATCGAACTGGCCGCCGAGCTCAAGGCCAAGGGCGAACGCCTGAGCGCGCTGGAGCAGGAACACCATGAGGTGCGCGGCCAGATCGAACAATGGCGCCAGGGCCACCCGGAGTTGGACGACAGCGGCCTGGAGCAGTTGCTGGCGCTCGACGACAACGCCGTGGCGCAACTGCGCCAGGGGCTGCAGGACAGCGAGAAGGCCATCGAACAGGCGCGCACCCTGCTGCAGGAGCGCCAGCAACGCCTGGACCAGCATCAGGCCCAGGGCAATGCCGAGCTCACCCGCGAAACGCTGGAACAGGCCTTCGACAGCCTGCAAGTGCAACTGACCGCCAGCGAACAGACCTGCGCCGAACTGCGTGCCGCCCAGGCCGAAGACCAGCGCCGGCAACTGGCTCACCAGGCCCTGGCCGAGCAGATCGCCACGGCCTACAGCGAGTGGCAGCGCTGGGCACGGCTCAATGCCCTGATCGGCTCGGCCACCGGCGACACCTTCCGCAAGATCGCCCAGGGCTACAACCTCGACCTGCTGGTGCACCACGCCAACGCCCAGTTGCGCCACCTGGCCCGGCGCTATCGGCTCAAGCGCGGTGGCAGCCTGCTCGGGCTGCTGGTGCTGGACACGGAAATGGGTGACGAACTGCGCTCGGTGCATTCGCTGTCGGGCGGTGAAACCTTCCTGGTCTCGCTGGCCCTGGCCCTGGGCCTGGCCTCGATGGCTTCGAGCACCCTGCGCATCGAATCGCTGTTTATCGACGAAGGCTTCGGCAGCCTCGATCCGGAATCGCTGCAACTGGCCATGGACGCGCTCGACGGCCTGCAGGCCCAGGGCCGGAAGGTCGCGGTGATCTCCCACGTGCAGGAGATGCATGAGCGCATTCCGGTGCAGATCCAGGTCCGCCGCCAGGGTAATGGCCTGAGTACCGTGGAGGTCAGCGGATGATCCTCTACTCGTTCCGCCGCTGCCCCTGGGCCATGCGCGCGCGCCTGGCCCTGCGCTACGCCCAGTGCCCGGTGGAGATCCGCGAAGTCAGCCTCAAGGCCAAGCCAGCCGAACTGCTGGCCCTGTCGCCCAAGGGCACGGTGCCGGTGTTGAGTGCCGATGACCTGGTGCTGGAGGAAAGCCTGGACATCATGCGCTGGGCCCTGGCCCGGCACGACCCGCACGATTGGCGGCTGACGGCCGACCCGCAGGCGGCGCAAGCCGCTGATGCGCTGATCGCACGCAATGATTGCCAGTTCAAGGTCCAGGTCAACCTGTACAAGTACGCCGAACGCTATCCGCAGCATTCACGTGAGGAGTACCGGGCGCAGACCGAAGCCTGGTTGGCCGAGCTGAATGAGCGACTGGCGCAGCAGACGTACCTGTTCGCGGACCATCCCAGCCTGGCTGACGCGGCATTGTTGCCGTTGATGCGCCAGTTTGCCGGGGTGGAGCCTGAGTGGTTCGCCCACGCCCCCTACCCGCACTTGCGGGCATGGTTGCAGGGGTGGCTGGAGTCGGCATTGTTCAAGGCGATCATGGCGCGTTGAACCCATCGCTGGCAAGCCAGCGATGAGGCCAGAAGCTACAGCGCCAGAATCGGCGAAGAATAGAGGAACAGCAACACCGCCAGAATTCGCCATTTCATGTGTTATCCCCTGACGCCAATAAATTAGCGTCAAATTCAATCACATGGCGATATGCTATTACCAGAAAAATCTACACGCTCAATGCTGCGACTTGTGGTCCAGCGCGGCGTAGAAGTTGGCACTTTGTTGCAGGTATTTCTGGGTATAGCTCTGGGTCGACGATTTACGCTCGCTGAGCTCGACATGGGCGTTGGCCGGCAGGACCACCGAAGCAGAAATGGCGGAAGCGGCGATGACCGGGAAAAGGTTGAAGTTCATGGCGCTGACCTCGAAGTCTGTGGTTTGAAGTGGCCGCTTGGGGCCGTGGTTCAAACTTACGCCGCTGGCGCGGCGCACAGAAATTCATTGCAGCAGTAGCCAACATCAAGGCAATTGATAGTCAGTTGACGAACTTCAGGTCCGACGGCGCATCCTGGGCCAGCTTCTGTACGGTTTCGCCCAGCAGGCCACTGCGTGGATCACGGCGGATCACCACGATCTGGTTGCTCTTCTGATTGGCCACCAACAGGTACTTGCCAGTGGGGTCGAGGGTGAATTCCCGCGGGTGATCGCCCTCGACACTGCGCCGCTGCACCTGCATCAGCTTGCCGCTCTTGTCATCCACGGCAAACACCAGCAGCTCGTTGGCCGTGCCACGGTTGCTGACATACAGAAAGCGCCCGTCGGCCGATAGGTGCAATGCCCCCGCCGCCTTGGCCGAGGCATCGTTCTGCTCGGTCAATGGCAGGCGCTGCAGCTCCACCAGCTTGCCGTCCTGATAATCGAAGGCCACCACTTGGGCGCTCATCTCCAGGGTCAGGTAGGCATGCTTGCCATCGCGGTCAAACAGCAGGTGCCGCGGCCCGCTGCCCGGTGGCAGGCTGACCGGCTCGACCGCGCTCAGTGGTTGCGTGGGGCTGGCGCCGTCGTAGCGGTAGACAAACACCTTGTCGGCCCCCAGGTCGCTGGCGAACACGTACTTGCCGTCGTCCGATGACACCACAGAGTGCACATGGGGCCCGGTCTGGCGCTCCGGGTTGACGCCGCTGGGCTTGTGCCGGTCTTGTTGCACCGAGGCTTGCAGATAGCCGTTACGCCCCACCGGCAACACACTCAGGCTGCCGCCCGGGGCGGGCAACACGCCGTAATTGGCGACGAACAGGTAGCGTTGGTCCTGGCTGAGGCTGGAATGGGTCGGTTCATCGCCCTGGCTTGGCACCTGGTTCAGCGCCTTGAGGTTGCCGTCCTTGCCAATCGCAAAACTGCCGACCTGGCCGTTGCCGGCGCCGTTCTCGTTGACGGCAAACAGCAGGCGCTTGTCCACCGAGAGGGTCAGCCAGGACGGGTTTTCGCTCATGAGGATCTGCAGCGGCGTAGGGTCGATCTGGCCGCTGTCGCTGTTGAAGCGGTAGCGGTAGATACCTTCGCTGCTGCCTGCGGTATAGCTGCCGACCAGCAGGTCGTGGGCCTGGGCGGTGAGCGTCAGGCTCATACTACTGGCGATCAGCAGATTCTTCAGCAGGCGCGTCATCGTCTTCCTCATCGCTGGCACTAAAGGCACTCATACAGACTAGCCGATGCTCGCCAGTGTCGGCCGAGATCAGCCAGTCGGTACCTTCAAGCCGGGCGGCGCCGATTTGCTCGGGGGAGAAGTTGTATTTTTTCAAGGCACGGCCGTCCATCAGCTCGATGCTCAGGCCGCTTTTATCGAAGGTGAAGTCAAAGGCGTGCAGGCCGTCGACCAGGAGCATGTCGCAGGATTCGAGGGCTTGGGAGAGGGTTGTCATTGCAGGAAGATCACTGGCGGGAAAACCCCATGATACCCGATCGTCAAAAGCATCGCCGGCAAGACCGGCTCCCACAGGTAATGCGCACCTGTGGGAGCTGGCCTTGCCGGCGATGGGCTACGAAGTAGCCCCGATTACAGCAGCGGTCAATGGGCAAAAATCGAACCACCCTCCTTGCCCACCATTTTCTCCGGTTTGATCAGGAACCGCGCCAGTGCCGGCAGCAGCCACAGCGCACCAAACATGTTCCACAGCAGCATGAAGGTCAGCATCAGGCCCATGTCGGCCTGGAACTTGATCGCCGAGAAGATCCAGGTGCACACGCCGATGGCCAGGCACAGACCGGTGAACAATACCGCCTTGCCGGTGGACTTGAGGGTCTGGTAGTAGGCTTCCTGCAGCGGCAACCCGGCGCGCAGGAAGCTCTCCAGGCGGCTGTAGATGTAGATGCCGTAGTCCACGCCAATGCCTACGCCCAGTGCCACCACCGGCAGGGTCGCGACCTTGACGCCGATGCCCATGTAGGCCATCAGCGCGTTGCCCAGCACCGAGGTCAGCACCAGCGGCAGGACGATGCACAGGGTCGCGGCGAAGGAGCGGAAGGTGATCATGCACATCACCGCCACGCAGATGTACACCAGGATCAGAATGGTCAGCTCGGCCGACTTGATCACTTCGTTGGTGGCCGCCTCGATACCGGCGTTACCGGCCGCCAGGAGGAATTCCAGGCCTTCCTTGTTATGGCTGTCGGCAAACGCCTGCACCGCCTTGACCGCACGGTCGAGGGTCTCGGCCTTGTGGTCGTTGAGGAAGATCAACACCGGCGCCAGCGAGCAGTCGGCGTTGTACAGGCCGTCGGCACGGGAGATCGAGCTGTTGAGCACGTCAGGGTTGCGCGACAGGCTTTCCCATTTCAGGTTGCCCTCGTTCATGCCCTTGATCACCTGCTTGGACACGGTCACCAGCGAGATCGCCGACTGCACCCCAGGGGTGTTCTCCATCTTCCACATCAGCTCGTCGATCGGCGCCATGGTTGCGTGTACCGAGCAGCCTTCGGTCGGGGTCTTGACCATCACCACCAGCACGTCGGAGCTGGTCGAGTAGTTGTTGATGATGAAGGCGTTGTCCTGGTTGTAGCGCGAGTCCGGACGCAGCTCCGGCGCACCCTGGTCGAGGTCGCCGATCTTCAGGTTCTGGCTGTACCAGAGGCCGCCACCGAAGGCCAGCAAGGCCAGGACGATGGACACCGGCGCGACCTTGGCGCTGGCGAAATTGGACAGCAGGCGCCAGAACGGATGCTCGCGGGTGGCGTCCTTCTTGCTGCGCTCGATGGCCTTCTTGCTGATGCCGACATAGGAGATCGCCACCGGTAGCAGGATCAGGTTGGTGAAGACAATCACGGCTACACCGATCGACGCACCGATGGCCAGCTCGCGGATCACGCCGATGTCGATGATCAACAGGGTGATGAAGCCCACGGCGTCGGCGAGAATGGCGATCATCCCCGGCAGGAACAGTTGGCGGAAGGTACGCCGCGCGGCGGTCAGGGCGTTGTCGGCATCGCTGGACTGCAAGGCGATGCCGTTGATCTTCTGCACCCCGTGGGAGATGCCGATGGCGAAGATCAAAAACGGCACCAGCATCGAGTACGGGTCAAGGCCGAAGCCCACCGCGTGCATCAGCCCCAGTTGCCAGACCACCGCCACCAGGGTGGTGATCAGCACGGCGATGGTGCTGCGGATGCACCAGGTGAACCAGTACAGCAGCACCCAGGTGATCAGCAGCGCGATCCCGAAGAACATCGCCACCATCATCAGGCCGTCGATCAGGTCGCCGACCTTCTTGGCGAAGCCGACGATGTGCACCTTCACATTGGGGTTCTGGGCCTGGAACTTGTCGCGGATCTTCTCTTCCAGCTGATGGGAGAACTGCTGATAGTCGAGCTTGATCAGCTTGCCCTGGTCCTGCGGGTCGGGGTAGGACTCCAGCAGCGGAATGTCGATGATGCTCGACTTGAAGTTGTTGGCCACCAGGCGCCCGACCTGCCCGGACTTGAGCACGTTGTTGCGCAGCTTGTCGAGGCTTTCCGGCGAGCCGTTGTAGGTCTGCGGGATGACTTCACCACCGGCGAAGCCCTCTTCGGTCACTTCGGTCCAGCGCACGCTGGGGCTCCACAACGACTTCAGCCCGGAACGGTCGACGCCGGGAATGTAGAACACCTCGTCATGCACCTGACGCAGGGTTTCCATGTACTCCTTGCTGAAGATATCGCCGTCGGTGGCCTCCACCGAGATGCGCACGGTGTTGCCGAGGTTGGCCAGGTCATTGCGGTGCTCGAGCATCTTCTCGATGAAGGGGTGCTCGAGCGGGATCATTTTTTCGAAACTGGTGGAAGGGCGAATCTGCGTGGCCTGCCAGAACAGGAACACGCTGACCAGCAAGCAGATGAGGATCACCACCGGGCGGTTGTTGAAGATCAGGCGTTCGAGCAAGGTCGTCTTGTCCTGATGATGTTGCTGGCTCATGTTGAACTGCTCCTGACCGGTCATGGCTGCACTCCTTCGGCGCCCTGGGCCGAAGCCAGGTGCACGCCACCCTGGCCTACCAGCACCAGGCGCCCTCCACTCAGCCCGCTGACGCCGGCCAGGGCGATGCGATCGGCCCGGTTGAACACGCTGAAGCTCTGGCCGTCGTCGCTGCTGCGCAACACACTGCCGCCATTGCCCACGAGTACCAGGCTGCCATCATCGAGAAGCGTAGCGCTTGCCAGGCCAAATTCGAGGTTGCCGCGCGCGGCTTTCAATTCGATCTGTTGCCAGCTATCGCCAAAATCCGTGGAACGGTAGAGGTTGCCGCGCAATCCGTAGGCCAGCAAGGTACGCGGCTGGGCGGTGCCGGTGACACCGAACAGCGAGCCTTCATAGGGGCCTTCGAGCTTTTCCCAGGTCTGACCGTCGTCGCTGGAGCGGAACATGCTGCCCTGCTCGCCAACGATGAACAGGCCGGCGTCTTTCACCGCGGCGATACCGTTGAGGTGGAACTGGTCTTCGTTGTTCAGCCGATCGCCGACCTCGTTCCAGGTCTTGCCGCCGTCGGTGGTTTCCAGCAATGCGCCGTAGGCACCCACGGCGAAGCCGTGCTGGGTGTCCTTGAACCAGACGTCGAGCAACGGCGCTTCGCGCGCCTGGTCTTCAAATTGTTTGCTCCAGGTGGCGCCACCGTCAGTGCTGGCGAGGATCTGCGCATCGTGGCCGACCGCCCAGCCGTGCTGGTCGTCGACAAAATAGACCGCCGTGAGCAGTTGCCGGGTCGGTACCTTGGCTTGGGTCCAGGTCTTGCCCTGGTCATCGGAAAACAGGATATGGCCGCGATCACCGACAGCGACCAGACGCGCGCCAGCCTTGGTGACGTCCAGCAGCAGGCTTTTTACCGCCTTGGACGATTCGGTGGAGTAGACATCGGTTGCAGCGGCTGCGGCCTCGACCGTGTTGGCCCAAAACCCGATTGCCACTACCAGCAAGCCGCTGGCGGCCAATGCCCAAGGGCGACTGCCGGCTTTACGCGCAGCACCGCCGAGACCCGCCATGACAGGCTCAGTCATAGATCTATCCCCCTTTATTGTTATTTGGGTCAATCTATATGCAGGTACTGCCAAAAACCGTGTTCCAGAGCCCCGCAATAGCTGAGAGCCATCCTATCGGGGTTTGCAAAGGACTGACAACGAACGGGACGTTATCTTTTGTTAAGCGGGGGGGATTTGCGGGGAAGCAATCGCTGGCAAGCCAGCTCCCACAGGGTCGGTGCATGCAGTTCCCTGTGGGAGCCGGCTTTGCCGGCGATAGGGCCATCAAGCCAGACTTTTGCTCACGACTTCATACACATCACTGGACAGCGAACCGCTGGCCAGAATGCGCTCCAACTCAGCCTTCATCAGCGCCTGACGCGCGCTGTCGTATTTGCGCCAGCGGGTCAGCGGCGCCAGTTGGCGCGACGCGATCTGCGGGTTGAGTGCGTTGAGCTCGATCACCAGGTCCGCCAGGAAGCGATAACCCGAGCCATCGCCAGCGTGGAAGTTGACCAGGTTCTGCCCGGCGAAGGCACCGACCAGGGCGCGGACCTTGTTCGGGTTCTTCATCGTGAACGCCGGGTGCTGCATCAGTGCCTTGACCCGTGCCAGGCCGCCCGGCAGGGTGCTGGCCGCCTGCACGCTGAACCACTGGTCCATGACCAGCGGGTTGTCCTTGAAGTGCTCGGCAAAGCTCTCCAGGGCCTTGGCCCGCTCGGCTTCGAACGGCGAATTGACCAGCACGGCCAGCGCGGTGAGACGCTCGGTCATGTTGTCACAGGCGTCGAACTGCTCCAGGGTCGCGGCCAGGACTTCAGGCTTGGCGCTGAGCATCAGGTACGACAGCACGATGTTCTGCAGGCTGCGCCGGGCAAAGTGCTCGGCCTCGGCGACGTACTCGGTGCCACGCGATACCCCGCGGTTGGCCTGGTAGCGCGCCTGCAGGGCCTCGAACAGCTGCTCGGCGATCTGTTGGCGGGCGAACTCGCGGGCGGCGTGGATGGCATCGACGTCGGCCACTTCGCTGATTTCGGTGAGGTAGGCCTCACTGGGCAGCGAAAGCATTTCGGCGACCATGGCCTGATCCAGTTGCTCGTTGGCCAGCACCGTGCCCAACGCGCTCACCAGGCGCTGGTCAAGCACCAGCTTGGCGCCCTGCTGGTGCTGGGCGATCAGCTCCTGCAGCACCTGCACCGACAGTTGCTGCCCCGCCTCCCAGCGGTTGAAGCCATCGCTGTCGTGCTGCATGAGGAACATCAGCTGGTCGCGGTCATAGGGGAAGCTCAGCTTGACCGGTGCGCTGAAACCACGCAGTAACGATGGCAGCGGCTTGGCGGCAACATCTTCGAAGGTGAAGGTCTGCTCGGCCTCGGTCACCGACAGCACCCGCGAAGTGCCGACCGCAGCCGCCTCGCCTTGCAGGCGCAGGGCGATATCATTGCCCTGGGCATCGAGCAGGCCCAGTTCCACCGGGATCACGAACGGCTTTTTCTCGACCTTGTCCGGGGTTGCCGGGCAGCTTTGACGGAAGGTCAGGCTGTAGGTTTGCGCAGCACTGTCGTAGGCCTCGCTGACCGCCAGGCGCGGCGTGCCGGCCTGGCTGTACCAGCGCTTGAACTGGCTCAGGTCGACGCCGTTGGCGTCTTCCATGGCCTTGATGAAGTCATCGCAGGTCACCGCCTGACCATCATGACGCTCGAAGTACAGGTCGCTGCCTTTGCGGAAACCCTCGGCACCAAGCAGGGTGCGGACCATGCGCACCACTTCCGAACCCTTCTCGTACACGGTCAGGGTGTAGAAGTTGGAGATCTCGATAAAGCTGTCAGGGCGCACGGCGTGGGCCATGGGCCCGGCATCTTCGGCGAACTGGTGGGTACGCAGGTAGGCGACATCCTCGATGCGCTTGACCGTGCGCGAGTTCATGTCGGCGCTGAATTCGGAATCACGGAACACCGTGAAGCCTTCCTTGAGCGACAACTGGAACCAGTCGCGGCAGGTCACGCGGTTGCCCGACCAGTTGTGGAAGTATTCGTGGGCGACCACCGCCTCGACCCGCTGGTGGGCGGCGTCGGTGGCGGTTTCGGCGCGGGCCAGCACGCAGCTGGAGTTGAAGATGTTCAGGCCCTTGTTTTCCATGGCGCCCATGTTGAAGTCGTTGACCGCAACGATCATGAAGATGTCCAGGTCGTACTCACGGCCGTAGACTTCTTCGTCCCAGCGCATGGACTTCTTCAGGCTGGTCATGGCGTGCTGGCACTTGTCGATGTTTTCCGGCTCGACATAGATGCGCAGGGTCACGTCACGGCCCGACTGGCGGGTAAACTTGTCTTCAACGCACCACAGGTCACCGGCGACCAGGGCGAACAGGTAGGCCGGTTTCATGAACGGGTCTTCCCAGGTCGCCCAGTGCCGGCCGTCGTCCTGCGGGCCGCTGCCGACCGGGTTGCCGTTGGACAGCAGCACCGGGTAGCGATGCTGCTCGGCGATCACCGTGGTGGTGAACGTGCTCATCACGTCCGGGCGGTCGAGGTAGTAGGTGATCTTGCGAAACCCTTCGGCCTCGCACTGGGTGCAGAACATGCTGCCGGACTTGTACAGGCCTTCGAGGGCAGTGTTGCTCTCGGGGTGGATCTTCACGCTGGTGTCGAGGGTGAAGGTCGCAGCCTTGGGCTGTACGGTCAGGTGGCTATCGTCAAGCTGGTAGTCGCCGGCAGCCAGGGCCTGGTCGTCCAGGGCCACGCTGAGCAGCTCCAACTGCTGGCCGTCGAGCACCAGCGGCGGCAGCCCGGCACCACGGGCCGGGTTGCGGCGCATGACCAGCTGCGCGTGGACCAGGCTGTGGTCCTCGAACAGTTCGAAGGTCAGGTGCGTCTCGTCAATCAGGTACTCGGGGGCCTGATAGTCCTTGAGGTAGATCACTTGCGGCTGTTCGGTACGCATGTGGCGGTCCTTTTTTACTGATGCACGGCGAGCTGGTACGCCGTGTATTTGCGAATATTGATCACGCCGGTGTCGAAGATCAGGTACTGGCCCTTGATGCCCAGCAGCGTACCTTCAGCCACGGGATTCTTGTCCAGGTTGAAGCTGACGATCTTGCTCGGGTAGGCCTCGACCGGGTAGCGGATTTCCAGGACCTCGGCGTCAGTCAGCGGCTGGATCGCCTGCAGGCCGAATCGCACCTGCAGGGCGCTGAAGCCCTCGGCGCAGCTGTCGAACAACTGCTGACGCACGGCCAGCAGGTCGACCGCCTCGGCATCGCCCTTGAGCAAGGCGCGCCAGTTGGTACGGTCGGCGACCTGGCTGCGGAACAGGTCTTCGACCAGCCCCGATTGCTGGCGGGTGGCAACCCGCACGATCGGCAGCGCCTGGCTGGCGCCCTGGTCAAGCCAGCGCGTCGGTAGCTGGCTGGCGCGGGTGATGCCGACCTTGATGCCCGAGGAGTTGGCCAGGTACACCACATGATCGGTCATGCAGAACTGCTCGCCCCACGCGGGTTCGCGGCAGGTGCCCTGATCGTAGTGGCATTTTTCCGGGGCCATGATGCACACGTCGCACTGCGCAAGCTTGGTCATGCACGGGTAGCAGTAACCCTGGCTGAAGCTGGTCTTGGTCTTGCGCCCGCAGTGGCTGCAATGGATGGCACCGAGGTATTCCAGGCGCACGGTCTTGCCGATCAAGGGGTTGACCGGCACTTCCTGCTCGCCCAGGCGAAAAGCGTACTGCACCACCGACGCGTCGAGGCGCGCCGACATTTTGCTGATGGAGCCGCGGCCGAGTTCGATCAATGGATCGCATCCGACTTGAACAGGATGTTCGCCACCGGTGCCGATTTGGAGCTGCATTCCTGCGGCCCCATGTAACCGGTGCGCTCTTCCTCGGGCAGGTTCTGCAGTTCCCAGGCGATCACCGCCTGCAGCGACAGCTCTTTCTGCTCGGTGGTGAGCTTGCGCCCGTCTGCCCATTTGCCCAGTTCCACGGCCAGTTTCAGGCTCTGGTAGATTTCCGGGGTGATGTTTTCAATCATTTGCGCAAAAGTGGACATAACGTCTCCCAAAATCAAGCGGTCAGTTTACGCCGGGCCAGCGCCCCGCCCAAGAGCCCGCTGAGGCAACCGACCAACAGCCCGCCGACATGAGCGGCGTTGGCGATCTGGCCGAAGCCGAGCAGGCTGATCAAACCGGACAGGCACAGCAGCAGCCAGACCAGCATCATTACCAGCACGCCGCGCGGCATGCGATACACAGGGTTGGGCGCCAGCCATTGGTACAGCCAGACATGCCCGAGCAAACCGTAGAGCACCCCCGACAGGCCGCCGAACAGGCTCGGGCCGCCAAACAGGTACTGGGCGGCGTTGGACACCAGGCTGAACAGCAGGGTCATGCCGAGCAGGTTCCACGGGCCCTGGCGCAGTTCGATGCGCCGGCCCAGCTCCCAGTACCAGAGGCCGTTCATGGCCAGGTGGAGGATGCCGAAATGCACCAGCATCGGTGTGAACAGGCGCCACCACTGGCCATCGGCAAGGCTTGCGGCCAGCGGGGTGAAGTACAGGTAATCGCCCTGTACGCGAAAATCGAGGAAAGTCAGCCAGCTCAAGGTGGCGAAGTTGTCGCCAAGCCCGGTGAGGCCGGCGACGATCAGGCACAGCAGCAGGATCGCCGCCGTGGCCTTGCTGGCGCGCAACTGCTCGCCAAAGCTTGGCTGTGCCGGTGGCGCCAGGGCGGTGTCGGCCGGCAATTCAAACTCCGCATTGCCCTCTGGGAAGCGCTGATACAGCTCGCGCACGTCTTCGGCGAAGTTCTCGGCCACCCACAACACCAGGTCGCCGCCCTCCTCGCTGACCCGGTGCGGCACCTGCAGGCGCCGTAACAGGCCGACAAAACCGCTGAGATCGGTACTCAGCGGCATGCGTAATACCTCCACTACAATCATTGGCTGGCCTCCGGCCGGTCGACATCGACCCAGACGAACTTGCGTGGGTCGATGCGGGTTTCAGCATCCAGACGGTAAGCGACCAGTTTGCCGTACAGCACCGCACTGTAGTCCAGGCAGGCCAGGTTGGCGCGGATCGGCGCCGGTTTGCCGCTGCGCCAGTAATGGCCGACAAACAGCATCGGTTCGTCCTCGCTGTAGCGCAGCAAGGCGTTCTTCTGGCTGTGGCTGAGCGGCGCGTTGGCCACCTGTTCGGGCAGCGCATCGGGCTGGAAGACGATATCGCCGTAGGTTTGCGGGTCTTCTTCCCAGAACTTGGTGCGGAAAAACGCGCGGGTCAGGCCGTCGCCCCCGGTCAGGGTCAAACCGTCCGGCAGGCGCATGTCGGTACCGCGCAACAGGCGGTTGCAGACCGTGGCGGCAAAGCTCTCCGGCACCGCCGAAGCCTGGATGAAATGCTCGTCGATGCGCCCGTCCGGGTATTGCTGGCGCAGCGGCTCGATCAGGCGCGCGTCCCAGCAGGCATGCACCAGGCGAAAACGCCCGGCATCGATGAACAGCGGCAGCTCGTAGAACCACTCGAGGAAGTCCTGCCAGTCGCCCGGATGCTGTTCGAACTGGGTCAGGGTCTCGTAGATCAGCCGCCCATGGCGCGGGGTGTGCTCGCGCACGTAATGCTTGCCGCTCTCGGGCAACGCCGGGGTGTTCCAGCCCAGGGCGTTGTACTCGTGGTTGCCCATGATGCAGTAGGCCTGGCCGGCTTCGACCATGTCATGGACGATGTGCAGCGCTTCGCGAATCCGCGGGCCACGGTCGATGATATCGCCGAGGAACAGCGCCTGGCGCGACGGATGACGCCAGACGCCGCCCTGGCGCGTGTAGCCGAGGGCATCGAGCAGGCGTTCGAGGGTGTGCGCACAACCGTGCACGTCACCGATCAGGTCGAAACTGCGAGCGGGATCGAGCATCACTCGCCTCCACCACCCAGGCGGCTGCCCCAGCCGAGCTTGGTCCGGCATACCTCATAGTAATTGTGATCCAGCGGGTGGATCAGGCGCAGCTTCTGCGGCTTCTTGTTCACCGTGATGGTGTCGCCCGGTGCACAGGTGAAATGGTTCTGGCCGTCGCAGGAAATCTGCGGGTAGATCTGCAGGTCCTTGGACACCACGATCTTCAGCTCGCTATTGCCGTCGACCACGATCGGCCGCCCGGACAAGGTGTGCGGGTACATCGGCACGATGACGATGGCGTCAAGCTTGGGGTGCATGATCGGCCCGCCCGCCGACAACGCGTAGGCGGTGGAACCGGTCGGGGTGGCGACGATCAGGCCGTCGGCCTTCTGGCTGCAGACGAACTGGCCGTCGATGTAGATCTCGAATTCGATCATCCGCGTCGACTTGCCCGGGTGCAGCACCACATCGTTGAGGGCGTCGCCCTGGCCGATGGCTTCGGCGTGGCGGCGGACCTCGGCCTGCAGCAGGAAACGGTTTTCCACCAGGTAATGGCCGTCGAGTACCTCGGCGACTTTCACTTCCAGCTCATCGGGGCGGATATCGGTCAAGAAGCCCAGGCTGCCACGGTTGATACCCAGCACCGGAATGTTGTGCCGGGCCAGGGCGCGGGCGGCGCCGAGCAGGCTGCCGTCGCCACCGACGACGATCACCAGGTCGCAGACTTCGCCCAACAGTTTGCGCGTTGAGATCTGCAGGCCGTGGCCGGGCAGGACTTCGGCGATGGTGTCCTCAAGGATGACGTGCAGATGCCGCTCCAGCAGGAATTTTTTCAGTCGGCGAATGGTATCGAGCACCTGGGAGCTGCCGAGGCGGCCGATGATACCGATATTGCGAAATTGCTCCATGGGGCTCCAGGGCTCTACGGCGGGTAAATAGGCGATGCTCGCCAAAGAGTTCGATTATGGGCGAAAGCGCCGTGCAGCGGCAAACGCCAGAGAAATTCGCCAGGCGCGCAGGCTTAGCGGCTATGCTCGCTGAATGAACCCGTTTCCCAGCCTGATCGACCTGCCCCGCCAGTTGCGCCAGCCTCAGGTGCGCGACCTGGCCTGGGTCATTCTCGCGCCGCCGATGCTGCGCGACACGCCGTGGCCGCAGCGCCATCCACTGGCCGCCAGCCGTTGGGTGGCCGAGCCTGAACGGCTGCAGCAGTGGCTGCTCGAACAGGACCGTGACAGCCACGCCCTGCTGTACTGGCTGACCCAGGCCAGCACCCGGCGCCTGGGGCTGTACTACGAACGGCTATGGCAGTTTGTCCTCCAGCATGCCCCGGGCGTGACCCTGCTGGCCGCCAACCTGCCGATCCGCAACGGCGGGCATACCCTCGGCGAGCTGGACCTGCTGCTGCGCGACAGTGACGGCGTGCACCACCTGGAACTGGCAATCAAGCTGTACCTGGGCCCGCAGCACGGCACCGACGACAACCCGGCGCAGTGGCTGGGGCCGGGTTGTCACGACCGCCTGGACCGCAAGCTTGCGCACCTGGCCGAGCATCAATTGCCGATATCGGCCCGTAGCGAAAGCCGCGAAGCGCTGGCGGCGCTGGAGATCGAGCAGTTCAGTGCGCAGTTGTGGCTGGGCGGCTACCTGCTGTACCCCTGGCCGGGACAGGCGCAAGCGCCGCGCGGGGCCAATCCACAGCACTTGCGTGGGCGATGGTTGCACCAGCGTGACTGGGCAGCGTTCCGTGCCCAGAGTGCGCCTGGTCGCTGGCAGCCATTGCCACGCCATGCCTGGCTGGCGCCGGCCTGTTACCCGACGCAGGACTGCTGGTCGGCACAGCGCTTCGAGACCTGGTTGCAGGCACTGGACCCGCTGGCGCCAGCGCAGTTGCTGGTGCGGCTGGTCGCGGGTGAGCGTGGCGAGTGGGAGGAGGCGGAGCGGTTGTTTCTGGTCTCGGACTTATGGCCGAACCTGCCAGGGTGACGGGTTTTGCAAGCCCGCTCCCACATGCACACAGATCCACTGTGGGAGCGGGCTTGACCCGCGATCAGGCCACCTCTAAACCACAGTCAAGCGCAGTGCCAGCGCCACCAGGGTCAGCAACAACACCGGCACCGTCAGCACGATCCCGACCTTGAAGTAATACCCCCAGCCAATCTTCACCCCCTTGCGCTCCAGCACATGCAGCCACAGCAGGGTCGCCAGGCTGCCGATCGGGGTAATCTTCGGCCCCAGGTCGCTGCCGATCACGTTGGCATAGATCATCGCCTCCTTGACCACACCCGTGGCAGAACTGGCGTCGATCGACAAGGCGCCGATCAGCACCGTCGGCAGGTTGTTCATGATCGACGACAGCACCGCGGTCAGCAGCCCGGTGCCCAGCGCCGCCCCCCACACCCCGCCCACGGCAAAACCGTCGAGCCAGCCGGCCAGGTAATCGGTCAGCCCGGCATTGCGCAGGCCGTAGACCACCAGGTACATGCCTAAGGAGAACACCACGATGTGCCAGGGCGCTTCCTTGAGCACCTTGCGCGTGGAGATTTTGTGCCCGCGTGCCGCCACCAGCAGCAACACCAGTGCGCACACTGCAGAAATCGCGCTGATCGGAATGCCCAGCGGCTCCAGGGCAAAGCAACCCAGCAGCAGGATCACCAGCACCAGCCAGCCGGCGACAAAGGTCGCCGGGTCCTGCACCACGCTGCGCGGGGCATCCAGTTGCAGCGGGTCATAGTTGCGCGGAATGTCGCGGCGAAAGTACCACAGCAGCACTGCCAGGGTGGCCGCCACGGCGACCAGGTTGACCGGCACCATCACCGCCGCGTAACGGTTGAAGCCAATACCGAAGAAGTCGGCAGAGACGATGTTGACCAGGTTCGACACAACCAGCGGCAAGCTGGCGGTATCAGCGATAAAGCCTGCGGCCATGACGAACGCCAGAGTCGCCGCCGGGCTGAAGCGCAGGGCCAGGAGCATGGCCACCACGATCGGGGTAAGGATCAGCGCCGCACCATCATTGGCGAACAGCGCCGACACCAGTGCCCCCAGCAGCACGATAAAACAGAACAAGCGCCGGCCACTGCCGCGTCCCCAACGCGCCACATGCAACGCCGCCCAGGCGAAGAAGCCGGCGGCATCGAGCAGCAGGCTGATGATGATCAGGGCGATGAAGGTGCCAGTGGCGTTCCAGATGATGTGCCAGACCACCGGGATATCGCTCCACTGCACCACCCCGCAAAGCAACGCCAGCAGCGCCCCGCCCGTGGCGCTCCAGCCCACGCCCAGGCCACGGGGCTGCCAGATCACCAGGGTAATGGTCAGCAGGAAAATCAAAGATGCCATCAGCATGAAGTACAAACCTTGCAAAATAGTGGGGCACAAGCGCCGGATTCTAGCGACAGATCAAGCCGGCCGTGATGAATTTCTGCTGCAATGCCCGGGTAACCGGCTGACAAGCGGTTACAGTTAGCTGACTGCGCCAGAAGAGCGCGGACTTCGACCTGATGATGAGGAACACCCATGACTCTGAGCCCAAACCAGGCCCGCTACAGTGGCCTGTCGATTGCCCTGCACTGGCTGATGCTGGTGCTGCTGGCGGCGGTCTACGCCTTTATCGAACTGCGCGGCATGTTTCCCAAGGACAGCGCCGAACGCGCATTGATGAAAGACCTGCACTTCATGCTGGGCCTGAGCGTGTTCGTGCTGGTCTGGTTACGCCTGGCCCTGCGCCTGGGTCGCCCGACCCCAGCGATCATTCCGGCGCCACCGGCCTGGCAGACAGGCCTGGCGCACCTGATGCACCTGGCCCTGTACCTGCTGATGATCGGCCTGCCGCTGGCCGGCTGGCTGCTGCTCAGCGCCGCCAACAAGCCGATCCCGTTCTACGGTTTCGAGCTGCCGGCGCTGATCGCCCCGGACCCGGACCAGGCCAAATTCATCAAGGGCTGGCACGAGCGTATCGGCACCTGGGGCTACTGGCTGATCGGCCTGCATGCGGTCGCCGGCCTGTTCCATCACTACGTGCAGCGCGATAACACCCTGCTGCGCATGTTGCCGCGCAACAACTAGGCAAAACCGCGGCGGCCCTGCAGGCCGCCACTGTGCAGGAAGATCAGCCGGGTGCCGGGGGCAAAGGCCCCGGCTTCGACCTCCCGGCGTAGCGCCAGCAAGGCTTTGGCGGTGTACAGCGGCTCCAGCGGCATCGCCGACTGCGCCTCGCACTCGGCCATGAACGCCAACAATTCGTCATCGACCTTGGCAAAGCCGCCACGGCAGGCCTCATGCAAGCGGTAACCAGCCTTGCCCACCAACGTTTGCACCGCCTCGGGCACGCCATGGTCCAGCGGCACGGCCAATGCGCCATGGACCTCGTGCCTGCCTGCTTCCGCCAGCACCAACCCGGCCAGGGTGGTACCGGTACCTGCCGCCAGCCACCAGCCGTGATAATCCGCCCAGCCCAGCGCCGCCAATTGCCCGTGCGCCTGCTCGACGATCAAGGCGCAGCCCTTGGCGCCCAGGGCCCCGCCGCCGCCTTCGGCGACACAATGCCAGCCGGGGTAGAGCGCCTGCCAGGGTTGCCAGAAACCCGGCTGATGACGCTCGCGATAGCCGCCATACCCCAGCCAATGCAGCTGCATGCCAAAGGCCTGCAGGTCGCGCACCGTCGGTGTGTCTTGCGCGTGCCCGCGCAGTAGGCCTGCGGTGGCAAAGCCGAAACGCTTGCCGGCGGCTGCCAGGGCATGCAAGTGATTGGAATGGGCGCCGCCAAGGCTGATCACCCCAGGCGCCCCCTGGGCCTGGGCGATTCGCAGGTGTTCGAGCAGCTTGAACCACTTGTTGCCGCTGATCAGCGGGTCGATCAGGTCCAGGCGCAACACCGCCAGCTCCACGCCATGCGGGCGCAGCCAGCTCAGGGGCAAGGCTTGCAGGGGCGCAAGGGGAAGGTCGTCGAATCTGCCGATCATGGGAGGGGCACAACAGGGCTGCCAGGGCAGCGCAGTGTAACAGCGCGACGGGCCCGGCAGCCCGCCGCGCTGCGCCAATCAGAGCTCGGCGGCCAGGCGCGAACCCTGGTTGATGGCGCGCTTGGCATCCAGCTCGACGGCGACATCGGCACCGCCGATCAGGTGCACCGACTGGCCGGCGGCGACCAGGCCGTCCTGCAGTTCGCGCAGCGGATCCTGGCCGGCACAGATGACGATGTTATCCACTGGCAGCACCTGCGGCTCGCCCTCGGCGATGCGGATGTGCAGGCCGGCGTCGTCGATGTTCAGGTACTCGACACTGTTGAGCATCTGCACCTGCTTGTTCTTCAGGCCGGTGCGGTGAATCCAGCCGGTGGTCTTGCCCAGGCCATCGCCGACCTTGGTTTTCTTGCGCTGCAGCAGGAACACCTGACGCGCCGGCGCATGCGGCTCGGCCTTGATGCCGGCCACACCACCGCGGGCTTCAAGCTGGGTATCGATGCCCCACTCCTTCCAGAACGCCTCACGGTCCTGGCTGGTGGCCACGCCCTGGTGCACCAGGTACTCGGAGACGTCAAAGCCGATACCGCCAGCGCCGATCACCGCGACCTTCTGCCCTACCGGCTTGCGCTGCAGCAGCACGTCCAGGTAGCTCAGCACCTTGGCGTGCTCGATGCCGGGGATGGCCGGCAACCGCGGAGCAATACCGGTGGCGAGGATGATCTCGTCAAAGCCGCCCGCCGCCAGCTGCTCGGTATCGACACGGGTGTTCAGGCACAGCTCGACGCCGGTGGTCTGCAGCTTGCGCTTGAAGTAGCGCAGGGTCTCGTAGAACTCCTCTTTGCCCGGCACGCGCTTGGCCACGTTGAACTGGCCGCCGATTTCGCTGGCCGAATCGAACAGGGTCACCTCATGGCCACGCTCGGCCGCCACGGTGGCAGCAGCCAGGCCGGCGGGGCCGGCGCCAACCACGGCGATGCGCTTGACCTGGGCCACCGGCAGGTAGTTGAGCTCGGTTTCATGGCAGGCGCGCGGGTTGACCAGGCAGCTGGTCAGCTTGCCGCCGAAGGTGTGGTCCAGGCAGGCCTGGTTACAGCCGATGCAGGTGTTGATCTCGTCGCCACGCCCGGCGGCGGCCTTGTTGACGAACTCCGGGTCAGCCAGGAACGGTCGCGCCATCGAGACCATGTCGGCATCGCCTTCGGCAAGGATCTGCTCGGCGACTTCCGGGGTGTTGATGCGATTGGTGGTGATCAGCGGGATCTGCACCGCACCGCGCAGCTTGGCGGTGACCTTGCTGAACGCCGCGCGCGGCACTTTGGTGGCGATGGTCGGGATCCGCGCCTCGTGCCAGCCGATTCCGGTGTTGATAAGGGTCGCGCCGGCCTGTTCCACGGCCTTGGCCAGCTGCACGATCTCTTCCCAGCTGCTGCCGCCCTCGACCAGGTCGAGCATCGACAGGCGGAAGATGATGATGAAGTTCGGCCCTACCGCTTCACGCACCCGGCGGACGATCTCCACCGCCAGGCGCATACGGTTCTCGTAGCTGCCACCCCAGCGGTCGGTACGCTGGTTGGTGTGGGCGGCGAGGAACTGGTTGATGAAGTAGCCTTCCGACCCCATGATCTCGACGCCGTCGTACTCGGCGCTTTGCGCCAGCAGCGAGCAGGTGACGAAGTCCTGGATCTGCTTCTCGATGCCCTCTTCATCCAGCTCGCGCGGCTTGAACGGGTTGATCGGCGCCTGAATGGCGCTTGGCGCTACCGATTTCGGGCTGTAGGCATAGCGACCGGCGTGAAGGATCTGCATGCAGATCTTGCCACCGGCCTCATGCACCGCTTGGGTGACGATGCGGTGTTTATCGGCTTCTTCCGGGGTGCTCAGCTTGGCGGCGCCGGAGTACACCCCGCCCTCCACGTTCGGGCCGATGCCGCCGGTCACCATCAGGCCGACGCCGCCACGGGCGCGCTCGGCAAAGTAGGCCGCCATGCGTTCGAAACCGCCGGGCTTTTCTTCAAGGCCCGTGTGCATCGAGCCCATCAGCGTGCGGTTACGCAAGGTGGTAAAGCCCAGGTCCAGCGGGGCGAGCAAATGCGGGTATTGAGCGGCGGCCATAGTGAACTCCACAACAAGCGTAATCACGGAATGCGGGCGCCTCGCCAAGTCTGGCGGGGCCCGTCAGTTATCTGAGGCCGACATTAAAGAGCCAGCGGGCGCGGCTCAATGACCGAAAGTGACAAGTTATTGATCCTACTGCGCGCGGGGTCTACCCTAGGGGCCGAATCCCTTGTCGACGCTGTCCCGTTTCATGCGAAAACTTCTGTTGTGCGCCCTGGCGCTGGTTGTCATTGCCGCCCTGAGTGGCTACGGGTTCTGGACCGAACAGCGCCCGGCCGGCCACTACCTGTCGGACCTGCGCATCGAGCTGGCCCTGAGCGAGGGCGTGCCGGCCGATCACGGCAATTTGCTGGGGGTCGAGCCGCAACTGTTCCCTGGCGACTACCAAAGCTTGCAACGCCTGCACCGCAAGCTGGCCGCCTACCTTGAACACGCCCGCGCCCAAGGCCTGATCAACGCCAAGACCATTGTCATCCTGCCCGAACACATCGGCACCTGGCTGTGGGCCCGTGGCGAGAAGAGCGAGCTGTATCAGGTCGCCCAGCGCCGCGAAGCCCTGCAGTGGCTGGAGCTGAGCAACCCGCTGCGCTACGGCCTGGCCATGCTCGGCGCCGAAGGCGACGACCGCCGTGCCGATGCGCACCTGCGAATGAAAGCCGGGCAGATGGCCGAGGATTACCAGCAGTTGTTCGGGGGCCTGGCCAAGGAGTTCGGCGTGACCCTGGTGGCGGGCTCTATCGTCTTGCCTGAACCTTATGTCGAGCGCGGCACCCTGCGGATCGGCTCCGGTGCCCTGTACAACGCCAGCCTGGTCTTCGCCAGCGACGGCTCGGTGCTTGGCCAGCCGCAGCGCCAACAGCACCCCGACAGCGAAGTGCGGCGCTTTATCAGCAGCGGCACCGATCAACCGCCACAGGTGCTGCAAACCCCCGCCGGGCGCCTTGGCGTGCTGATCGGCAGCGACAGCTGGTACCCCAGCAACCAGCAGCAACTGGTCAACCAGTTTGCCCAGATCGTCGCCAACCCGGTGTTCCTCAGCGGCCACAACAGCTGGAGCGCGCCATGGCGCGGCAACCGCCACCAACCCCTGGCCTCGTCGCTGACGCTCAAGCCGGGCGAGGTGAGCGAACGCGACGCCTGGCAGCGCCTGACCCTGGAGGCCAACACTGCCAAGGTCAGCAGCATGAGTGTGTTCCTGCGCGGGCGCTTCTGGGACCAGGCCGCCGATGGCCAGGGCTTTGCCCAGCTCAACGGGGTGAACCTGGGCGGCACTGCCAGCCCCGGTGCGCGCCTGCTGAACGTCTGGTTGTAAACGCATGAATCGCCCACGTGTGCGCTTGGGCGACCTGTCGGTCGGTTTCATCCAGCCGCTGAGTGAAACCCTGCAGCAACGCGGGATCGATCCCACTCCCCTGCTCGCCCGCTACGGCCTGAACCCGGCGCGCCTGGCCGAACCGGGGGCGCGCCTGTCGATCCCGCGCTACATGCACCTGGGCCATGCCGCCATCGAGCTGACCGGCGATCCGGCCCTGGGCCTGCACATGGGCCATATCAGCCGCCTCGGCCAGGCAGGCCTGGCCGGCGTCACGGCGGCACAAGCGCCGACCGTGGGCGAAGCCGCGCGCACCCTGCTGCGCTTCGAGCCGCTGTATGCGGCCAATTACCGCGGGCATTCAAGCTTTCACGAAGACAGCGGCGGCGCCTGGCTGCGCTTCTACTCGATCAGCCCGTACAACGCCTACAACCGCTTCGTGGTGGACTCACTGCTGGCCGGCTGGCTGGCGCAGTTGTCGAGCCTGGCGGGGGTGACCCTGTTGGCAGAACGGGTCGAGATCGAATTCGACGCGCCTGCCTACGCCGCCCACTACCAGGCCTTGAGCAGCAACCCGGTGCAGTTCGGCACAGGCACCAATCAGCTGCGCCTGAGCCGCGCCAACCTGGCCCTGCGCAACCCCGCGCACTGCCCGAGCACCTGGCAGCACCTGCTGCAACTGTGTGAGGCCGAGCTTGAACAGCGCACGCGGATACGCAGCCTGGGCGAGCGCATCGCCCACCTGCTGGGGCCGTTGCTGAACGGCGGACGGGAACCGGATCTGGAGGAAGTGGCCAGGCATCTGCAACTGCCGACCTGGACCCTGCGGCGCAAGCTGGCCGAGGAAGGCACGCAGTTTCGCGCGATCCTCAACGATACCCGGCGCGACCTGGCCATGACCTACATTCGCGACACGGCGCTGGCCTTCGGCGAGATTGCCTACTTGCTCGGGTTTGCCTCGGCAGAGGCCTTTCAACGCGCGTTCAAGCGCTGGAACGGCATCACCCCGGGCGAGTTTCGCCGCAGCCAGCGGCGTACCGGCTGACTACAGCTCGGTGGCGTCTTCGGCGGGCTCGACCGGGTCGAGCTCAATGGCGCGGTATTCGAGTAGTTCTTCTTGATAGTCGTCCATCATCTGCTCCGTCGTTTCTCATTCATGTCATTGATTCGTCAACGAGCCTAAAGTGCCGTGATGAAAGAAAAATGACAATGACGCTTGTCAAAACAACGTAGCAGACACTGGCGAAGTTACAGCGGCGCCTGCTCGGCGCTGCTGGCCGGCGCTGCCGGGGCGACGGTCGGGGCCGGTTCGGCAGCCGGCGTGCTGCTGTCCTGGACACTGATCGGCGCAGCTTCTGCCGGCGGCGGTACCGGCTGCGAGCCATTGCTGTCATCGACCACGGGTGCGGCAGGCACCTCGGCAGCTGGCGCCGCAGCAGGCTCGGTGACCGGTACTGCTGCAGCCGGCGCTGGCGTCGCAGGTGCTGGCGCAGGTGTCGGGGCCAGGGCGGCCGCTGGCGCTAGCGGCGCAGTCTCGGGCACGCCCAGTTCCACTGCCGGCTTATCCGCAGGCTTGGGACCGGCCTTTTTCTTGTTTTCCTTGGGCAGGAAGCTTTCGACCAGGGCGAAGTAACGCTCGTAGAACTTGGCCGAGGTCACGGTTTCGCTGGCGACCTTGACCATCGAGTCGTCACTGGAGCCGATCGGCATCGACACCGAACCCAGCACACCCACGCCAAGGCTGGCCGACGTGTTGGATTTTTTCAGCGCGTAGCGGTCCTGCAGGGCGTTGGCGAACATGGTCGAGCGCTGCTCGTCGCCGCTGTCACGGGCGCAGACCACGTTGAAGCTGATCTGCAGGTGCGAATCGCCGGTCTGCTGGAAACTCTTGTTGCCATTGACCTGGCCTGCGTCGCTGCTGGTGATGATGTAGCCCTGGCTGAGCAAGGCACGGCGGGCAGCCTCGCAGGTACCGGCTTCACTGACCGGAAAGCTGCGCGAAAAGGTACCCGAGTCGTCGAAATTCTCGTGTTCGTAAATGGCAGCTTTCTTCGAAGAACAGCCGGAAACACCCGCCAGCACAAGGGCCAGCCCGAGCGCACCGCAGACGGTTGACTTTGACATTGCAAATCCTGAGGAAAACGGTCGGTGCCTATTGTGCAACACATCGGCGGCATGCTGAAACCGTAGGCTGCCAATCACCGCAGAAAATTCATCCAAGGGGCCAGCGATTCCCCCTGATGGCGAGGGTTGACCATTGGTCGATAAGCCCACAATTACTTCACTCAAACCCTACTGCCGGATCGGATCCATCTGACTTTTGCCCTGCACACTCTGCGACTACGCTGGCAACTAGCCATTATTCACGCCATACCGGTCGACAGGAGTTACCTCGGTGAAAAACCTATCCGTGAAAATCAAGCTGCTGCTCGGCTTTACGCCCATCCTGGTATTGATGGCGCTGCTGGCCATTACCGCCATCAGTAGCCTGAATACCCTGACCCAACGGGCCGACCGCCTGGTGTCGGTCAATTACATCCTCGACAACCTCAATGAAATGCGTGCCGCCCAGCTGAGCTTCGAGCAACGCCGCGAAGGCACCTTCGCCAGCCAGCTGACCAAGGCCCATCAGCGGGCCACAGAGTTGGTGGAGGAAAACCTCGCCGCCCTGCCCGATGCCGACTCGCAGCGCCTGCTCAAGGCCACTGGGGATGATCTCAAGCTGTACCTGGAACAATTCGAGCAACTCAAGGCGGCGACCGGCGGCACCCTGCTGCAGACCAAGCTTCACGATCAACTGCTGGAAAACGTCCACCAGGGCCTGGAGGCGATCAACCAGTTGATCACCCTGCAAAACCAGAAGAGCACCGAAGAATCCAGCAACAGCCGCAGCCTGATGCTCGCCTTGCTGTTCGCCGCCCTGGTGCTGGGTGTGCTGATCAGTGCGCTGATCATCCGCCAGGTCACCCAGCCACTGCGCCAGGCGCTGGAGATTGCCCGGCGCATTGGCGAAGGCGACCTGACCAACACCGCCAGCGAACCGCGCCGCGACGAGTTCGGCCAGCTGTTGCAGGCGCTGGCGCAAAGCGGCGATAACCTGCGGGAGATGCTCGGCCAGGCCGGGCATGTCACCCGTCAGCTGTCGAGCGCCGCCGAAGCGCTGTCGACCATCACCGAGCAGACCAGCGCCGGCATCACCAGCCAGAAGGTCGAGACTGACCAGGTAGCCACGGCGATGAGCGAAATGGTCGCCACCGTCCAGGAGGTCGCGCGCAATGCCGAAGAAGCCAGCGAAGCCACGCGCCAGGCCGACAGCCAGGCCAAACAGGGCAACCGCGTGGTGCAGCAGGCCCTGAACCAGATCGGCCAGCTGGCGGACGATATCGGCAGTTCGGCCAGCGCGGTCAGCCAGCTGTCGGAAGAAAGCGAACGCATCGGTACGGTGATGACGGTGATCAACGCCATCGCCGAGCAGACCAACCTGCTGGCGCTCAATGCCGCCATCGAAGCGGCGCGCGCTGGCGAGGCCGGCCGCGGTTTTGCCGTGGTGGCCGACGAGGTTCGCGGGCTGGCCCAGCGTACCCAGCAGTCGACAGCGCAGATCGAGACGCTGATCGTCTCCTTGCAACAGGGCGCGCAGAAGGCCGCCGAAATGATGCACGCCAACCAGCAGCAGGTCGGCGGCACGGTGGCACTGGCCAATCAGGCCGGTATCGAACTGCAAGCCATCACCCAGACCGTGACCAGCATCCAGACCATGAACCTGCAGATCGCCACCGCCGCCGAACAGCAGAGCGCCGTGGCCGAATCGATCAACCGTAGCGTGCTCAGCGTTCGTGATGTCGCCGAACAGTCGTCCACCGCTTCGCAGCAGACTGCGGCCTCGTCAGTGGAACTGGCGCGCCTGGGCTGCGAACTGCAACAGCTGGTGGCGCGCTTCAGGGTTTAGCCGTTGACTCAGCCGAACAGGCCGCCGTCGTCGCTGTCGATGACGATCGACGACAGGCTCACATGCCGCGGCCGGGTCACGGCAAACAGCACCGCCTCGACCACATCCCGGTTGGTGCCGCGCTCACCCTTCTGGCGCTCGCTGACGGCCTCCCAGGCAGGTTCGGTCGGGGAGATATCGTCCAGGTACGGCGGGTGCACGCACAACGAACGGATCGGCGTACCCGCCAGTTGTTGACGCAAGCCTTCGGCCAGCGCCCGCTGGGCGTGCTTGGCTGCGTAGAACGGCACTGAGACGCTGTGCAAGGCGGCATTGGGCAATGCGCTGATCGAACCTATGGTGACGATGTCCGGGCGCCGGGAGCGGCGTAGCGACGCCAGCAGGCCCTGGGTGAAGAGGAAGGTGCCGGTGACCGCGGCGCTGATCACGCCCTGCACGTCTTCGGGCGAGTAGCCCTGCTCGTTCGCTTCCAGCCACATGGCGCCGTTGTTGATCAGCACGTCGAGGGTGGGAAAGCGCTGACTGATGGTTTGCGTGGCACGGGTAACGCTGGCGCTGTCGGCCAGGTCGACCTGGACAGTGGTCGGCAGTTGGCCTGTGCGGGCTTCGATAGTGGCGGCGACGTGTGCCAGCGCCGCTTCATTGCGCCCGCACAGCACCACCTTGCAACCGGCGTCGGCCAGCGAGATGGCCAGGGCGGCGCCCAGGCCGCGTCCGGCGCCGGTGATCACCGCGATCGAGTCTTGAAGATTGTTCATCCTGAACCTCAGTGGAAGACTGGAGGCGCTAGCATAACGGTTGTGAGGACTGGATGTAGACCAAGTAGGCCTCATCGCTGGCAAGGCCAGCTCCCACAAGTTTTGTGTACACCGCGCTCCTGTGGGAGCCGGCCTTGCCGGCGATGGCCGCACCACGGTGCCGAAATTCAGGCACAAAAAAAGCGACCCGCAGGTCGCTTTCTTTGTTACTTCGATATGGCGCAGCGGACGGGACTCGAACCCGCGACCCCCGGCGTGACAGGCCGGTATTCTAACCGACTGAACTACCGC
>NZ_JANAVH010000030.1:0-559 GCF_024213215.1 Pseudomonas sp. SBB6
GTCACCCATTTCTGATTGGGCCGCTGGGCGGTGAAGTTTCGCTCCAGTAAGTTCTGCACGATTTTACCGACCATGCCCCGGTAAGAACGGTACTTCTTGGGGCGTACGATCGATTTCAAATTCAGATCGACCATCAACCGCTCGACCACTTTCTTATTGACCAGGGTCCCCTGGCTTCTGAGGGTGCTAGCAACGCGTCGATACCCATAAAGCCCTTTGTGCTCGTGGTAAACCCGCTGCACACGCTGCTTGAGCGCAGCGTATTTATCCGGCTTCTGCTGGGTCTTGGCCTGGTAGTAAAACGTGCTGCGCGCCAACCCGGCCAGCCTCAGAAGACCTGCCAAAGGGAATCTGCTTTTCAGCTTGGACACAATCAGCGTTTTTGCGTTTGCCTTCGCTTTTCCTCCTCCCGCAGGGCTTTCAACTCC
The DNA here is from genome assembly GCF_024213215.1 of Pseudomonas sp. SBB6. Classification (NCBI taxonomy): domain Bacteria; kingdom Pseudomonadati; phylum Pseudomonadota; class Gammaproteobacteria; order Pseudomonadales; family Pseudomonadaceae; genus Pseudomonas; species Pseudomonas sp. SBB6. The sequence goes on from NZ_JANAVH010000030.1 coordinate 429, forward strand.
TTTAGGTAGGCATTCTCCATGCGCAGGTACTCAAGCTCAGACATGAGCTGCTCACGAGACTTCAGGGCATCGTCGGTGTCTGTAGGCTCTACTGGGATGATTTTCTTTGGCACTTTGACAGGCATTCTTCG
>NZ_JANAVH010000031.1:0-323 GCF_024213215.1 Pseudomonas sp. SBB6
TGCCTGGATTACGACCTCTGTGGGAGCTGGCCTTGCCAGCGATGAGGCCGGTACAGCCAGCACATCAGGTGTCGTCTGGATTACGACCTCTGTGGGAGCTGGCCTTGCCAGCGATGAGGCCGGTACAGCCAGCACATCAGGTGTCGTCTGGATTACGACCTCTGTGGGAGCTGGCTTGCCAGCGATGAGGCCGGTACAGGCAGCACATCAGGTGTTGCCTGGATTACGACCTCTGTGGGAGCTGGCCTTGCCAGCGATGAGGCCGGTACAGGCAGCACATCAGGTGTTGCCTGGATTACGACCTCTGTGGGAGCTGGCCTTGC
>NZ_JANAVH010000031.1:423-536 GCF_024213215.1 Pseudomonas sp. SBB6
CAGCGATGAGGCCGGTACAGCCAGCACATCAGATGTTGCCTGGATTACGACCTCTGTGGGAGCTGGCCTTGCCAGCGATGAGGCCGGTACAGCCAGCACATCAGGTGTCGTCT
>NZ_JANAVH010000032.1:0-490 GCF_024213215.1 Pseudomonas sp. SBB6
GACGTTACTGAGTTCAAGGTGGCCCAGCAGAAGCTCTACCTCTCGCCGGTCATGGACTTGTACAACGGCGAAATCGTGGCCTACGAAACGGCCAGCAGGCCCTGCTACAAACTGGTTGGTGACATGCTGAACAAGGCCTTGGAGCGACTGCCAGACGAGCCCAGACTGGTAATGCACTCTGACCAGGGCTGGCACTATCAACAACTGCAGTACCGGCACACGCTGAAGGCGCATGGGGTAAAGCAAAGCATGTCGCGCAAAGGCAATTGCCTTGATAACGCTGCGATGGAGAGCTTCTTTGGCACGCTCAAGTCTGAGTTTTTTTACCTGAAACGGTTCGAGAGCATCGAAGAACTCAAGGCGGGTCTGGATGAGTACATCCACTACTACAACCATGACCGAATCAAGCTGAAGCTCAATGGCCTGAGCCCTGTCGACTACAGGGCTCAGGCTGCTGGTTAATACTGTCCAACTTTAGGGGGGCAGTCCA
>NZ_JANAVH010000033.1:0-423 GCF_024213215.1 Pseudomonas sp. SBB6
GACGAAACTTTCATCGGCGTTGCTGATGGCCGCCAGGTTGTCTCCTTGGAAAAGGTTGTTGGCGACGCCGATGCCGGCTGTGCTGACGTTCATGGACGCGGGGTCGATGTACGCGGGCAAGGGGTCGGTCTGTAGCGTCGTTTCGACGGGGTCGGGTTTCCCCAGCCCGATGCCGGTCAGGATGTCCGCCGTTGACGCAAGCGGCTTGGCGGAAAAGAAGACAATTTCCTCGGAGGGCGAAGGGATGTCCAGGTCTTCCGGCTCTGGAATCAACAAGGTGCGCACGGGGTCCGGGCCGCCGGCAGCGAGTGCGCCGTCGGCACTGCTGAGCACGATCGTCGAAGCAAAGCCTTGCACCAGATCCAGTGCATAGCTGCCATTGGCAAAGGCGGTCAGCGTGTAGTCGACGGTGGTGTTCGCCGT